>JAGHUA010000031.1 GCA_018065085.1 Candidatus Liminaster caballi
TTGCCTGCATAGCTTTTTGGCTTCCCTGCTGAGCACGATTTATGTAGAGTGATTCTTGTTCAGGAGTCAGAAGAGGAGCTTTGCCAATCTCTATCATGAACTCGTCAAACGTTTCTTTTGTAAGAGTTTTCAGGCGCATTTCAATTTCATTATTCATAGCTATATCATTTTTTGATTACACTATTAATATTATCAACTTTTCTGAAAATTCAATTTTTGGAGCTATTTTATTTAGATTTTGAAGAAACTTACGCTATTTTACTATCGACAGTTACCAAAATTGCTTTTTCTTCATCACTTCCCTAATTTGAAATGACTATGATTTAAACAACAAGAGACAACCCTTCTTTTAGCAGTTCAACAACCTTTTTGGGTGGGAACAGCCAACTGATATCTGCAACATAGTGCGAAGGCACGTGTTCGTGGGAATTATAACCTGTATTGGATGTGATAACCGTGTAGCAGTCATCAGAGTAGTCAAAGGGGAAATTTGGTTTCTTACTGACCTCCTCTGGCGTTGGTGGCAAGGCACATACAATCCCCCAATGAGCATCGCATCCATGAAACACTACCACAATATCGCCCACTTTGTGTCGTGTCATCTCTCGGGGACGTCCCATAAAGTGATTATGCTCTATATCGAAGTTGCGCACTAATGTTTCATCCATTGGCTTATGGCTGACATCCCATCCGTACGACCACTCCTTGATATAGTCGGTAGGATCCATCTGTATGTGTGATACTTTCTGGCGTATTACTGCAAAGTCGAGATTCAGGTCTGATTCCCAACATGACTCATGCATCTCGTCCAAGGTTTGTTCGGCACGTTGGCGCGAAGGATAGTAGCCAACTCGACGTTCATAGTATGCACAAGTCACATATCCCAATTCTTTCATCTCTTCGATAATCTCCTCGTCCGAACGTTTATCTTCCTTGTCGCGACGCACCCACGTTTCCATTTCATAGATGGAACCGCTATATACTCCCTCGTACACCTTGACGCTGCCATCTTTATCGTGGCTTTGCTCTTTGCTCTTTGTTGCCTCGTCAAGCTTGTCAATACCACTCTGGAAGTTTACCAACACTCCATCCATATCTACAAAAATCTTTTTGTCCTTTATCATAGCTTTTGTCTTTTCAGCGAAGTTATCAATGGTCATGTTCCTTAACTCTTTCATAAAGGCTGCCTAGTCTTCAATACAGTCTGACGGAGCAAAGACGCCCTCAATGACGGAAACGATACTTGGGATTGCTTCCTTGTTTCCATGATGGCCACCTGGCATATAACGTACACGGTCGTAGCAATCAATAAACGCATCCTTGTACTTCATTCCGAGCAGTTCGTCATTCTCTGCAAACATGCCTACAATCAAGCGTCTCTTTATTGCCTCTTTGTTGAATGCTAATGGTTCAAAAGGTTTGTAGGTTGCAATCATCTCGGCAGACGGACGAACGTCATCAGGGTGATTGGGGCGAGGTTCGAGCTTTGGTAGTTCTATCGAAGGTACCATGCATGGGTTGAGTACGATAGTCGGCACTCTTGTGTCAAGAATTAGGGCGATGAAACCACCAAGCGATGTACCAATGACAAGGTCAATATTGTTCTCATCAATGTACTTGAGCAAAAAATCATTCGCCCGATTGCAGTCCTCCTGAGGATATTGTGGACAAAGCACATTGTACTCATCTTTGGGCAATGCTTCGCGAATCAACGTACAGAAGCGAGACTGAGGCGAGCCGCCATATCCATATATAAAAAGTACGTTCTTCATTGGAGGTATTACTTAAATGATTCTGCTGCTTCTTTAATTGTCATAGTGATCTCACTTTCGTCGTTCATACTCTCAGATTCGGCAGTATTGTGCTCGGTAATAGTCTTCGTTATCTTCAACTCGCTTGAGCTCTTTTTGAAGCATTCTTTCATGCACACTATGGCATACGCAAGAAATTTCTTCTCAGATGCAGTGTCGTATGTTTTCACCGCATAGGTAAGTCCGGGTTCTGCAATATGAATTGCGGAAATGATATCAAGTTCACTTACTCTGGCAACAGAAACTACAAATCGCATATACGCATTGCGTATTGCCTGCATAGCTTTTTGGCTTCCCTGCTGAGCACGATTTATGTAGAGTGATTCTTGTTCAGGAGTCAGAAGAGGAGCTTTGCAAATCTCTATCATGAACTCGTCAAACGTTTCTTCTGTAAGAGTATTCAGGAGCATTTCAATTTCATTATTCATAGCTATATCATTTTTTGATTACGCTGTTAATATTATCAACTTTTCTGAAAATTCAATATTTCAGGCAACTTTTTTTGAATCTATCGACATTTTTTTTGCTAACATACTATACAGACTGGTAGGTCATCAATCTTGGGAATTCTTGTTACCAAATGGAGAGTCCACAAAAGCATCGGGATCGACTCTCGTTCCTTCCGGTATCTGTATGTCCTCTATGGCTGTATCTTCAAATGCACATACACCTATACTATTTACTTTGCCTGCAAACTCAACAATGGAAAGTTGCCTGCAACTAGCAAATGCATAATCTTCTATAACGTCTATATCCCCGGCAAAGTGAATGGCTTTTAGCGTTGGGAGGCAAACAGCAAAATCAAATATGCTCTTTATGCTGGCGGGAAAGAACACCTCTTCAAGTTCCTCAGGATCAACAGTATCACTTCCATACTGTGGATCTGCAAACACATCTCCAAAACTGGTTACCTGATAGGTCGTGCCATTGTATTCTATCTGTTCAGGTACCCTCAACACTTTACCCTTGATGCAGTTATCACAATTGAGTATGGCTGTCCCATCCTTTCCCAAAACATAATTCAGACCATCCACATTCGTCAGTTTAATGCGTGGCACGAAATAACGTTCCTCCTTATCGTTTGTGTCGCCGGCAGGAGCCTGGTAGAATATCTTGACAGACGAATATGCCCCCTCAATCATCTCGCGCACCTTGGGATTCTCCCAATGCTTGCTTTTGAGAAGCCAGCGCAGGTATTCCTCGCCGTCGTCCGTCAATTTCCATTCAAGGGCATTGCTGTCATAGTACCAATACCCTCCAAGGTCAGCGTAGGTCAGTTCGCTGCCAATGAGACGCGCAAAGTGTTCGATGTCACATGGCTCCCAATCAGAACCTTCTGCCTTCTGTTTTTCGCGAGCTGTCTGTTCTACTTGGTTTATCTTACTCTCGATATCCAAGAGTTCTTCTTTACTGCCAGTCAAGGCATAATATACAGGAATCCAATTTGCCATACTAAATATATGTTCTAGGAGTGTTTTATAATTTATTTCTCTTTAATGACCCGGTGCGTGATGGTGACATTACCATCAGCATCGGCTGCGTGCTCGGTCAGGATGTCGGCGCTGTCGAGGTTGTTTGCTTTGCGGTGTTCAACGTCACGCATAATGGCGTCTTTGATGATTTTCTGTTCTTCGGGAGGCAGTTCAGACAAGCGACGGCCCTGAGGCAGAAGATTTGTGGCAGGGATACGCACGCCTTCGTAGATGAAATACTCATACGCCCCTTTCTCATCAGCAGTTAAGGTGGTGGTGATGGTGAACACATCTTTACCACTTTGGCGGATTCGTGCAACTTTCAGTTCTTTACCATTGCGCTCAAGAATCTGGAGCAGGATACATTTCTCACTTGGATAATACATTCGACCGATCTGGAATTTCGTGATTGTCTGCATAAGCTATTTTATTTATTGATTGTACAGTAATTTGCCATAATATATAGTGCATGTCATGTTAGTATAATTCAGAACTAATCTTCTTAACAGAGAATATCAACGCCTGATGGCTCTTGATAAACATCTGAAGGAGCTGAATGTCTGGATTCTGATCATCCACGAGCTCTATGCTGGCCAATGCAAGCATGTTGTTGAGGTTAATCAGATTTGCTCGGTCAAAAGCTTTACGGTAGTAGAAATCTGTGCCGTCGATCCTTATATATTCATTAGTTCTTGCACTCTTAAACGTCACAGATTCGTCTGCACTAGGGCATAATACGCAACCATTCTTCACACCACATGCATGCAGTTCGCGGAAGAGTTCTGTCGAAAGAGGCTTAATCTCATAGTCCTTGCCGAGGATATCATTGATTACACTTAACTTATCCACTTCAATTTCCTTACGGATGTACAGCGATTCCACTTTTGATGGCTGGTAAGTCTTCGCATCGTCACAGTCTGTTGTGAAACATGGCTTAACAGCACCCTTTCTGGCATATACAGGAGCAAACATATCTACAATGTCCACAAAGCCATCATGCTCATTGATATAATCAGACACTGCAGCATCAAGTGCATTCGAGATTTTTCTGTATGCCTTACCGCGATACTCGCAAAGATTTGTATCAAAGTAATGTAAGAACAAGTTATCTTGACATGGTTCAGGAGACCACACGAGGAAAGGCGTAGAACCATTCTGATGGCCTACCACCTTGCAGTCATCAATTTGTCGCAGGATTTCGTCTTCCAGCTTAATCAATGGCAGGAAGCGTTGCTTCATGACGTAGCAGATTAAATCATGATCAGTCAGCAGATGATGCTTATATCTGATATTCAGTTTGTCCAAATCTAAAAATGGAGTAGCAATACATTTCGGGTGGATTTCTCCTGTAGTGCGGAAAAGGCTCTCTCCATTTTGCAATGCCAAAGCATGCTCATAGATGAACTTATTAACCGGATTCTCAAGGAATCTCCCGATCAGCTGGCGCTCATAACGGCTTGTAGCCATAATGTTGAGCGATGCCGAAGCAGCGTCTTCTCCATCAGGCATGGCAGGAAGCTCAAGGCAACTGACATAATCATCAAGCTGTGCCTTTTCTTGTGACGTATATTTGCCGATACGCAGTGGTTCAATGATAGTATCAAGAATATCCTGATAACAGATAGAGACATAGTGCGGGCACGAAGGTTTCTCGCATTCGTCGAGTTCATTATAGCGATTGATGCGCACAAGAGGCAGAGGCGAGAGATACACAAAAATCTGGAATGGTCGCTTACCTCCACCATTATAGCATTCATCGTAATAAATGTCTGTCTGGCAACTGTGTTCCTTACTCTGCACCTTATTCTCAATAAACACCTCGATGCAGTCTCTGCCCAGAATCTTTTCCCTCAACTCCAGACGAAGATAAACGTCTATGCGTTTGTCCTTGTTGGCGGCATCCTTCAGTTGCTGGTTATTGAAACCATACTTTGTCAGGTATTTTTCAATCGTCAGTTCACATTCTCCGATGGCCTTATCAAGCGTGATGTTCCTTGTGAGAATGGCCTTGCGCAGTTCCTCATTAATCTCATTCCGCTTATCTTGATTCTCAGCTCTGGTCAGAATGATGTCGAGCAAGTGAATGGCAGTGTTCTCTTTTTTCTTTTCGTCGAACCAATTGCCAGCAATGAGGTCTTTCAAGAATGCGCTGTGCACACCCTCGTTGCGAGCCTTACCGATGACGTCAAATGTGTTGCGGGCTGCCAGATATTCTTCTAACTCCGCATGTTCCTGCACAAATCCGTTGTACAGGGTTATAAGCTGCTCCATAGAAAGTGTGCTCAAAGCGCCCACTCTGTCCATAGCTATAAGATGGAAACCACTACCTAAGTAGTCCTGAAAAATGCTGTTAGTGTTCATGTGTTTATTTGGTTTAATCATTGCACATAATGCCAGTTTGAATGCCGGGAACGCGTAGATATTGGGAGATATTTAACTGTCAATGTCAAATGTTTCGACATCTTCAGGAGAAAAATCGCAGTATTTAGGAAATACCGTATAGAACTTATCAAAATACTCACAGAAGAAATCGGCTATATCCCTGATATTGCCATTGGATGCATCGGTGTAGCGCAAGCTCTTCAAAAAGCTGATATTTGTGGTGTACTTGCCATCCTTACGATTCCAACGTAACTGGCAACCCAGTTCATCTTCTATCTGCTCCTTGTTCTTCCAGAGTGTGTCATAGTTCTCTAAGTTCTTCTGTGCACTGCTTCTGTCTCCCCAACCGACAAGTTCCACTCGGCATGTCGCTTGTGTAACAACACATTGCAATGTGGCATTAGCTATGAGTTTGGCAGAATTCATATTCAGATAGACTGCCTTGCCCTTCTGTGGCTTCACCAACTTTCGGAATTGACTTTCGTAGTCGCTGACGCGCAAAATCTTGTTCCAAAAATCGAGCATGCTGTCATCGTTACCCTTTGGTTCATTACCGAATGGCAGCGGTTCCTTCTCCTCTGGTATCAGATAGCTACAGTACGAAAGATCCTTGAACACCTCAACAATCAGATCAATGATATTAGCAGCAAACTCCTCTTTGTCTGCATTTAGGTTCAGGTCTCGTTGGCTTTTCTGCACATTCTTTCCTGCTATTGCATTCTGGCAGTATTGATTGTCTGCCTTGATCCTGTCTATCAACTCAGACTCCAGATATGCCATGAAGTCGCTTGTCCAGTTAGCCATCGTGGCCGGATTATCATTATTCGGCACAAACAGCATCTGATAATCGAACCCGATCTTGCTTTCATCTTCTATCTGTCCAAGAATTATGTCACCATTCACTGATTTGCCCGCGCAGATAAAGTCATGCCCCCAGAGCAGATACACACAGTTGAATATTTGTTGCAGCTGTTTCTGGCTTCTGACATATTCGCTCCAACACCAGGCCTCTTCGGCAGGTATGATATACACATCAAATGGCATGCATATCTGAGTTTGGAGAATCACCTTGGTTCTTTCATCAATAAGACGAGATTGGAAGGAGTCAACCTCTCGCTGGGTCACAATGTTGTCCCATGTAATCTTTTTCACACCATATCCAGCGACACGTTCCACTTTGTACGGAGCGAATTCGCGATAGTTTACTGCTGTATATGCCATTCAATATAAGGATTAAATTATTATTTTACGGATGCAAAGGTACGAACTTTTTTTCAGACACAAAGGTTTTGGCAACCCTTGCCATGCCTTTTCCTTCGTGTATATTTTAAATAAATCAAAGATTTCAATATATCATATCGGTTAATCGAAAAGAAAGATATTGTTGTTCTTATTTTTTATGTTTCTTCTGTTGTAAGGCTTTGATTTTTTTAGACTCACTCTCAGCAGAGTATTCATCTTCATCAGCAAGATAAGCATCACGTGACTGCTCATAATACTTCAGTGCTTCGTCGTAGCGACCTAAACCTTCGTATGCCGTTGCCAAAGTGTCCAGATTGGCACCGTTGGAATCTAATTCAACAGCTTTCAAAGCAGGGTCTACTGCTTTATCGTATTGTCCTGTCATGCAATAACTCCACGCATAGTTATTAAAGTCTGAGGCTCCGTTTAGCGCTTCTATACCTCCAGCCTTATCGTAGAGTTCAATGCACTTTTCATAATCTTCTCTATCAATAGCAACGTTTGCAGCTTTTATCATTTCTTTCTTCTTTCTTTCTGCTATAATCTCCCATACAATTGTCTTCGCCTTATCCGGTGAAGGCTCAATGCCCATCTTGCGCATCAGATCAAAGATGTCAGATGCGTTATTCTTATAGCATTCAAGCGCTTTGACATAGTCATGCTCAACACCAAGACCATCAAACAGGATCTCGCCATATTTATCTTTATTCCGCCAAACTCCCTTACTCCACCAACGTGCAGCCTCAGCATGCTCTTGCTTGTCGTATGCCAGACGTCCTAATTTATCATAGACTCTATCAACGCCAGCGTCAGCTGCCTTGAGCAGATATTCATACATCTCTTCATCGTCAAGCTCTTCGTCTATGATACGCTCTAAGGCATCCTTATATCCAGCATCAGCAGAACGCTTCAGCCACAACATCTCGTTTTCATCATCGGAAGGAGTGCGTATTTCTTCGTCTATGTTGTGGTATTTACGGTAAAGTTCATATTGGGCTTCTGCATGACCATTCTCTGCTGCTTTTATGAGCCAAGGCAAAGAAGCAGATTCGTCGTCTAAATCTAGTTTTTTATAATACATGAACTGAGCATCCTTATGACCAGTCTCAGCTGCAATCCTTAGATATTCTGTATTCTCCGTCTCTATATATGCGAAAAGAGTATCTTCAACGTCCATTCCCCCTGTTACGGAAGCTTCAGGCTGATCCTTATAGTCCTGACCAACAAAGTAACTATCCTTAACCTCTTTACATCCAAAGCCAATGATATACTTACCCAGAAGTTCCTTCTCGATCTTGTATGCGAAGAGAAGCGTCTTACCGCTGTAGCTCAATTTGCCTCCGATTCTACAGCCTTTGCTAATGGAAATGCAAGGAGTCACTTCGTTGTATATCTGTCTGAATAAATTATCGATGGCGGCTTCACTGTCAGCAGGTCGTGCATCTGCAAGCATCTGTTCCAAGTCAATACCACAATCTCCTCGGTCAATATTAAATGTATATCTTTTCTCTACCTCTTTGATGTCGCACTCTATTTCTTCATGTTCACACCATTCCGTTATTCCGACGATACTGCAGATGCTATCAGGAATTGAGAGTTTGTTCTTGAAGACATTAATGACATCCTGCTCATTCATAAAGTAGTCATCTACACCCGCTGTGCACACTTTGTCACAATTCACATGATACTTCTCTGGAAAATGTCCTTCGGAACCTGTAGTCCAACAGTTAGCTCTGTCATAATATCGTGTTTGATCTACACGAATACTGTTATTCAAGAACTTAATGATTTGATTGAGATTTGCATTGTCCGAATAGTTGGTGTTTTCCTTGACTAACATCACAGGATGCAAGAGCCCATCTTCTGTAGTAATCACCACCATCCCTTTCACAACGGAATAAGTAGTATTCCAATCAATCTCACTATCGCTGCGCACCAAGAAAGAATTTATTCCCTCCATCATTCCGAGCTCAGTGAACAATGCGTTCATGAAGTTTTCATTTTCATTCTCACTCTTTTGTTGTGCTATCTGAATAGCAGATTCCAAACGAGACAAATTGTCTCTTTCTCCTATCAGGAGATACTCTATTGTTGCCATATAATTTATAAATATTGTTTGTGTTCGTGTGTTTATTTGTATTTCAATAACTTCTTTAGTACCCCTTGCTGCGCCTCATATCGGCTGGCATTCTGTTCATTATCTGCTTTGATTTTGTGAACAGAAAGGATTAAGCCTCGGTGACTGTCGTAGAACTTCTTCAAAAGATTCCTGTCGTCTTGAGAAAAAGTAATCTTTTCAATTTTCTTCTCTTTGAGGCATTTGTTTATTACATCTATTTTATCTTTCGAATCATGTCGATAATAGAAGTTTGTGCCTGGAATGCGACTATACAAATCAGGATTGAAGTCCAGCAAGAAATACTTAAGTGTAGCAATGTCAGACATCAGCAAATTATGAAATGCTTCATGGCTTACATGACATATAGCTATCTCGGTTATACTTGCAATGGTGCAGTCCGTACCCACATCCTTTCTGATAAAGAAATCTCCTTGAATAAGTTCGTATCCATCCATAGGATCACTCAAGAGCAAAGGCTTGCCATTGTTTCGTTTGCCGTTTCGTTTGCCATATTCAGAATTAAAGTCTGATATCACTTCCGATGGATATCTTTTTCCAATTCTCTCTGAATACGATATTATAGCATGTGCTGCGGCCTCGTAAAATTTAGAATATACTTCACCTTCTGTTTCCCAAAGGTCAAATGGCACATACTGCTTACCATTAGGCGACCATACCACAAATGGTGTGCCGCCTTTTGTACGGGCGAAGACGTCATAAGTGCCAACCATCACACCAAGCTCTGTTTTCTCGTTCACATAGTCGGCCAATGCCAGTGGCAGTGCTTCCTCGAAAGTCAATCCTGCCTTCTCTTTGTATGTGTAAGATGGTATTCCACAAACAGATGATGTGGCCAACTGTATGAGCTGGCGGTTGTTCTCTGTCGAGAGGAAGTTATTTATCAGACGTCGTTCATGAGCGCTTGTAGCCATAATGCTCATGTCAAATTTGTCTTGAACTCCATCCTTATTTGTATCAGGCAGAGCTGGCAGCTCAAGGCAGCTGACATAGTCGTTCAGGATGACTCGCTCTCTGTCTGACAATTCATTCCCAGCAAGAAGCGGTTCGATGACTCCATCAAGAATATCCTGATAACTGATGCAGACGAATTTATCACAAGTAGGTTTCTCCTTGGCATTACTAAAATCATCAAGGGTTCTCGCAGACATTGGCGACAGGTACAAAAAGAATTGATACTTGCCGGTCCCTTTCCCTGCCTTCAATGTCTTGTAATAAGTTTCCGTCTGGCTGTCATGCTCCTGACTTTGCACTTTATTCTCTATGATAATCTCTATCTCGCTACGACCGCTCTTGACGATGGTGTCCTTCAGTCTGTATCGCAAGTAGATATCAACACGTTCCTTGCCCCTATATGACTTATTAAGTTTAGACAGTGGCACTTCTGTCTTACACTCTTCAAGTTGCAAGTCCGGAAGGTCACGAGTCAATATAGCAGCCTTCAAATCCTCTGGAAATTTTTTTGCCTGCTGCCAACTGCGCTCAATGATGATGTCAAGCAAATGAACAATAGGCGATTCCCGACAATCAGAAGCATTATAAGCCGACAGCAAGTGTGCTATCATCTTGCTATGCGACATTTCATTACGTGCCTTGCCTATCGTATCGAAGATATTCGGACGACTTAAATATTCCAGAACCAGTGCATTCTCTTGCATATTGCCGTTGAATGCTGCTAACATAGTTTTTAAATTCATGTTCATATTTGGTTATAGGAATTTGATTATGCTGTTAATTCGCTCACGCGTATATATAATATGGTATCTTTCTCGTAAAAATTCAAAGATTCTGGCTGTAATCTCGCCAATACTCGTGAACATGGTGATTGCGGCTATAGATTCGGAGGACATTAAAAACCTGGTTCTCTTCCAGATCTTCATGACACACATCTTCAACAAACATTTCATAGCGCACATCAGCCAAATCGGTTGTAATAACTGCTTTAGCTGTACCATATTGCACCGTAGCATCCACAACACGCTCCTCTTTGCCCCAATGACGATAACGTGCTGCAGTCCGTACAATGAATGTAACCTTGTCGCCATCAACACTCTTTACGTATGCTTCGATAAACTTCGGATCACCTGCCGAGATCCACATTCCGTCTTCCTTTCTTAACTTCTTCGGCATTAATAGTCCAATATAGCGACCCCCAACGATAAATTCCGAGTACGTCTCATTAATCCATTGGCTGGCCTCAAGCTTTTCTTCGGGACTCATTCTATCCCAATTCTCTATGATTTCCTTTACTGTCATATATGTTATCCTAAGTAGCCCTGAAAAATGTTGTTTGTGTTCAT
The DNA here is from genome assembly GCA_018065085.1 of Candidatus Liminaster caballi. Classification (GTDB taxonomy): domain Bacteria; phylum Bacteroidota; class Bacteroidia; order Bacteroidales; family UBA3663; genus Liminaster; species Liminaster caballi. The sequence goes on from JAGHUA010000031.1 coordinate 11,345, forward strand.
GTGTTTAATTCTATCTGAGGCTTCCCTTGGTCAAGCCTCTACGATACGGATATCAGCGAAGACATCATCCATACTGAATACGGTTCCTCCGTCTGGATTCAGCTGATGGCTTGGCAGTACCTTCAGGAGCAAGGTAAATCTCGATAGGCAGACACTTCGCCCCAGACAAGTTCTTACGCTGGCAGAATGTATCCATAGCCTCATGATAGGCCTTGGTCTGATCGCCATTCTCTGAAGCATACACCTTATTCTCAACGATGACAGGCACGACAAGTTTCTCTTCACCCACAGCAATGGAAACATTCATCCAGATATCAATTCTTCGCAGTTCCTTGCCATTTGTAATATCCCGCACGACCTTCTCTGTGGTGCATTCATCCACACTCTGATAAAGAGGATCCTTAAAAAGATCCATAATTGCTTTCTTGTATTCGAAATTCATTGTCTTATTTCGGATAATTAAAAGTAAGTATACTCAAGTTTCGCAAGTTCCTCTTGATTCGGAAGTTAAAGAATTTAAGGAAGTTAAAAGAGTTAAAGACTTGCGAAACTTGAATTAGTGTATTTCAGAGCTTATCTTCTAAGCAGAGAAAATCAAGGACAGATAGCCTCTGTTGTGAAGCTTTAACATTTTTTCAAAGCTGCCTCTAATAAATTTTTTCTGCCATTAATGAATGTGCTGAAATCAGCTACACCATTCGGTAAAGTTCCTAAGAAATGTGAATCTTGCATTTTTTGTGCATCAGAGGCAGACATACCGCCAAGCCAGGCTGCTAGTTCCTGCTTGTTCTTCGAACGGTTGGTACTTGGATCAAGAAGTTCAAGATTGGCAACTGTATCGAATGTCACGCCATCACTGGCCAAAGCCTGATCTTTCGGTGTCGTGAACTTGATAATGGAAACATTTGAGAACTGCTGCTTTGGGTGGATATGGTCAACGTCATAATCCGTATTTGGCGAGATGCAGCAATTGGTCAGCCCATTGTCATAACCAATCGCATAAGCAATGTTTAAGATCGGGAAAGACTGGGACTTCTTTGTTGACAAGGCCTTGTCAATGTCAGAAGGGGTTAACAATGGTTTATAGCAGAACGAAGCTCCGCCTTGCTGAAGTGCTTTGCGAATGTCAGCAAGAGTATTATCCGTGCCACTCTCAAACAGATTTGTTATGATAGCACGGAACAGATAACTGCGCATGTCATTAAAGATTGTCTGCTGCCCGTTGGTCGAAAGGATGGCGCTATTCCAAAGATTGTTCTTATAAATAAAATACACAATCGGAATAACTGCCAACTTGGTGCTCAAGCCCTTTTCATGCATGTGCCAGTCACTTACAAGTTCAAAGGCTTTCTTAATGCTTGCCCGAACATCTGCTTTGTTGTTATAAATCTCATCAGGTGCGGAACCCGACATAAATACGCCGACATTCGAGTTTAGCGGTTCATCGGCCAGCATCACAAAGCACTTAAGCACCCAGTCCTTATCTACCTTATAACCGATCCGCTTGACATCGTCAATGATATCTTCTACAAAACTTCTGGCATTTTCTACAGGAGTCTTTGATGACCAATGGGCAGTAAGGGCAGAAAGCAGAAGATCTCCCTTAGACAAAGTGCATCCACCGCTATTGGTACGGACAAAGATATCAAGGACAGTATCGATATCATTTGCCGTAATGTTGTAGTAGTTTATAATATCAGTATTATTGAACAATGCCATCAGCTTCATCAAAGTAATCTGAGCCCATTCATTATTCTGAAGACCAAGCTGATTAATGTAGTGCACAAGATTAAATGCTGGATGGAAAGCCTCCTTGACAAGGAACCATATCTCATTTTTCTGCTTAACAGAGAGTTGTCGGACATTCATAAACTTGAAATCATACTTCCCATCAGGGTTTGTGCCAGGCTGGTCCAAACGGAGATAAAGTTCCTGCGGAAGTTGTGCCTTAGGAGTCTTATAAGATCCACACAATGCAATGTAAAGACTGGTAATGCGCTGCTGACCGTCGATCACAACCTTAAAATTCTGAGTCATAGGACAAGCAGCAGCAACAAATGGCTGATTCATGTTTCCTTCCGTGTAATTTGGATTGAGGAACTGGTAGAAACCAATTGGTTGAGATGGAAGGTTGCATGTATCCCAAAACATCATGGTATTGATTGGATACTCTTGCATCAAAGAATCAAACAATTGAGCAATATCTTTTCCTTTCCATACATACTCACGCTGTAAGGCAGGTAAGATTAACTCCTGATTAACTTTACTCAGAATGTCACGAATTGACAAATGTTGAATAGGATAACTCATAATTTTAGGTTATTATGTTTATAATATAGTATGATTTCTCAAAAAATTCAAAGAATTGAGCAACTTTTTTTCAAATTACCCAGAATTCGCTTTATTTTTACAAGGTTCGGCTCGAAATCTGCTTGCACGACGAATCGTAGCTTCTTGCAAGGGAAAGACTTTCTCTGTCTCAGCAATCGTAATGGATTGCAGGTCTAACGAGGGAATACGTTGTAGTATGTTTCAGATCGCGGGTGGTGTCCGTACAGATGAGCGCAACGAAATAATCTTCGCCATGTCGTTCCACGAATGACTTCAAGCCATTGATTAGACGGTCATCAGCTTGGTCAATATTGAAAATGACAAGAGATTTCTTCTCCGAGTTCTCTACAGCCTTCATCCATTCCACCTCATATTCAAAGTAGTTAAGTCCAGACTGTTCGTCGTTCTTAACGATAGGTGTACCACGTAGGTCATCGAGAGTCTGTAGTTTCACACAGACGACATTTAAGTTAAAGGCAGGTGCAATCTCTTCAATGAAAGACATAGCATCACCTACAACAAGGAAATCTTCTTCACTGTACAGTTTTTCGGCAATTTCTGCTTTAGAGTCAGGCAAGCCTTCTTGGTTTAACAACCATTCTGGGTCAATTTGTTCTGTAGCCATTTTTAATTTTAGGTTATTATGTTTATAATATAGTATGATTTCTCAAAAAATTCAAAGAATTGAGCAACTATTTTTTTCTCAATCACACTCATTCCCCTTATTCTTCTTCACAGAACCAACCTTTGATGCTATCTGCCTCAAACATTTCAGACAGCGGTTTCTCTGGATCAAGTTCCAAGATCTTTCCGTATGAATCAAGGCTTCCGTAACTGCTGCGAACCTGATACTTCTCTGCAAATTTTGCCAGTGGCATGAAGCCATCTTCATCTGTATCAATGTCGCCATCGTCATCAAGCCATTCGTCAGGAATCGATTCCACCCCAAGGCTGTCTGCAAGGTCCTGACGTTCTTCCTCATCGCTCATGTCATAGTCATAAATGAATTCATAGGCGCTCGAATAATCTACACCCATCTGCACGATAGGAGCCATTGCTTCTCCAACTTTCTTCTTATTGGCATCAAAGACTTCAAGTTCATAGTCGCCACAATAGCGGATATTCACGCAACTAGAGATCAAATCCTGATTATCCAGATTCTCTGCTATCAATGCCGATAACTGAATCAGCAAGTCTTTATCTGCGGGTTCCATGCTTTACAATAAATTACCTTGGTCATCAGTTCTCTGTATGTATGTCAACTGAGCAATACTCAAAATTGCATTTGTTCGTAGTCGCTCAAGAATATCAGAGGAGATAGCACCTGTCTCGCACTTTCTTTCCGCACGTTTACAATCTTTCCACATTTTAGCAAGAAGGAATGCTGTTTCATAGCAGAATGATGCTTTAACATTCATCCATTCGGCAGCAATGTTTCGCAGTCCTTTCAATATTCGCACTACATCTATGCCAATTCTTCTAGCCTTCATCTTATTAAACTGATTATAGAAATCCAGACCTACTGCATAGCCATCGCTCTGTTCCGCCACAAAAGAAGTAATAAACATCTCTATTTCCCTAACTTTGTTACTGTCCGAATATGGGTTATCATAATAATTATTACTTGTCAGCAACGCCATAAAATTTGCCAATGCCTCTTCCACATATTTATACATAGGATTAGTATAGTTGAAATATGGGCATGGAGCGATGCCATAAGCAGCAACATCCATAAGCACATGCATTATTTCATGACGCAGTACTAAATTGTAAAGCGCCTCTATCTTTTGGTTATCATCAATATGATAGTACTTGCGAGAAGTATTATTCTTGACAAAATCTACAATCTTGTCTGCCCAAATGAAAATACGGCAAGGTATAACATTGTCAAGCCCCTCAAAAACATACACGCCAAGGAGATCTGATATGGCATGACCTCTGCAGACCCATTCGCGACGATCCCTATGTATGCCATGTTCATCATTCTCCATGTCGTCCAACCATTCGTCAATATCAAAATCTATGGTTTCGCTAATATACATATCCGCAGGAACCTTGACAGAACAATCATTACCTGGTACAGCAATATATTCGTTAGCCATGGATGACTCTACCAGAAAGACAGGAACATTGTCTATAAGTCTGATTGCATCTTCCTTGTGAAGTCCATGCGATTCTAGAAATCTTTCTAATATAGTCTCTGGTCCTATAATGTTTGATTCAATCAGTTCGTTACTGACCACATCCTTTGAGGAAGAATATTTTGTTATTGTAGTGGAATACTTACCACGTGTCAGATCATGAATTATCATATTATTTTAATTTACTAATGCCAATCACTAGTGTCCAACAAAAGTTGGAAAGTTGAGTTTGTAAACAACTGATATCCATAAAATCAAGTCTCGATTTTTCAACCGGAGGATTTGAAATCGCAGCCGAATGATTATCTTTGCGCCCAAATAGCAAAATGAAAGCAAAAGGGCAATAAGATGAACAAAGGCAGATATGTATTTCGCCAGATGTGCGACTTCCTTCCGTCTGACAAGATTGAATGAATAATAGAGAAATATAACGGAGACCGTTATACAAAGACCTTTTCCTGCTGGCAGCATTTGCTGGTAATGATACTAGCTCAGCTGTGGCAATGTAGAAGTCTGAGAGTGCTTGTGAATGTACTGAATTCACAAAAGGCCAAACTCTATCAGATGGGGATAGGCAAAGGTGTTAGCCGAAGCACATTGGCTTGGGCAAATGAACATCGAGACTACCGCATCTTCGAAGAGATAGCCAACTTGATGATCAAGATGGCGAGAGAAGTGAGATCTGGCATATGCCTGGACAAGTTCCTTGATGATAAGGTTGTCTATGCATTCGACTCCTCGACAATCTCTCTTTGTCTTAGTATCTTCAAGTGGAGCAAGCTACATCATGACAAGGGTGGCATCAAGATGCACTCCTTGTATGAAGTAAAGACTGATGTTCCGGCATTTGTTTACATATCGGATGCCAGTCTTCATGATTCTAAGGCAATGGTTCAAATTACCTATGAATCAGGCACATTCTATATTTTCGACCGTGCGTACATGGCTCTTTTCAATCTGTATGCAATACATCAGTTGGGTGCCTTCTTTGTTGTACGCGAGAAGCGTAATATGCGCTTCAGGTTCGTGGAAGACAAGTATTATAACAATCCTGAATCTGGAATACTTGTCGACCAATTGATTGAGTTTACAGGATACCTAACCCATAAGCGCTATCCTGAGGTTCTCCGCAGAGTGGTATTCTATGACATTGAAGGTTCTCGCCGATTTGTCTTCTATACCAATAATCTGCAGGCTACGGCAGAAGGCATTGCCCTCCTTTATAAATATAGATGGAGAGTGGAGCTCTTCTTCAAATGGATCAAACAGCATCTATACATCAAAGTGTTTTATGGGACCTCTGAGAATGCTGTGAGAATCCAGATCTATTGTGCTATCATCGCATATTGTCTTGTCGCTATCCTCGAGAGGAAGATGGAACTCAACATGGATATCTTCTCTGTCCTTCAGATTCTGGAGAAAGGCGCTATCGACAAGACTCCACTTCGGGAACTTTTTGAAAATAGCAAAATGTCAGAAACGGACACCCTCGATGATAGCCTTCAACTAACTATTCAATTTTAATTGGACACTAGTGAATCGGCAACATCAATGGATCTTTGTCTCGCAATGCAACTAATTGTTTAATTGCTGTATTCAAAATAGCAGTTGCTTGTAGTTTGAAATGGTCAATCTGCGAATTATCAAGTTTTGAAATGCTACTTTTTACATCGCTGACAAGAGTTTCGATTTTCTTGGGGATGGTTGATTCTTTCATAAATATAGAATTTAAGTATTTTTTGTTCGATTCGGATAGGTTGTCTTAAAACATTGAACGGTTTACAAGTAAACGTCTTTATGCTTTTCGCCCCACAAAGTTAGTATAACTTTATGTGAGGGACAAAACCAGAAGCCCGAAAAATGCAACAAATTGAGGTTGGTTCAAGTTAAAAAAGGTAAATGAACCTGAATGAACCTAATTAAGCACAAAAAAAGACGCGGGCAACTGCATTATTGTCAGTTCCCGCGAACTAGGCCTACCACAGCCAACAACCAGAACTATACAAACAGCTGTCCACGTCTGGCTGGGTATATCTATCTTAGTAGAATATACTATCAAACCAGAAATGGTCATCTATCTGCCTTGCTCTTCGGTTGTGAAATAAAGTGGTAGTTTAGTTCGCAAAGAAGCAAGACGCAAATGACGTCTCTTTTACAATAAAATCAATATGTTAGTCCACCGTCGTGGCATATTGATGGTGCAAAGTAACAAAAAATATTCGTCCTAACAAAAGATTATGTCTAAAAACTGCATCACTGCACGAAAAAAACTTGATTTTGCTCTTTTATGAAGCAAAATCAAGTTAAAAAAAGATGAAAAATATTTATGAAAAGTATCAAAAGAACCTGAATGAACCTAAAATCTATTTTAATCTCGCAACTCGAGATTCAAGCATCTCTATATATTTTGCTTTTAAGTCGTTATTCAAAAAAGAGTTTTGAACAAAGGCAATGAACGAAGGCAATAGCTTGATATATTTAGCAATGAGCCTTTCCACAATAATTGCATCAATCTCCAAGCTTTCTGCTGCAAGAATAAAGTCTTCGCGACTAATTCTCTTTTTCTTCCCATTCAAAGTCAAAGCGAGTTCTTCGTTATCCTTCGGATTGAGAATAGCGGCATTCAGCAAATCATAAGCTGGGGTCAGTCTTATTGTCTTATATTGAGGTTCATAGAGCGAGAAGTTCTTCAGATGCATATCATTATTTCCTGTCAACCAGGCAAACAAGACCTCCTCGAAGAAATTGACAACATCCATCTTTGGCACAGATGAATGCTGTGCAATGGTCTTTCCAATGCGCTCGTAGCTACTTTTATACTTATGCTCTGTCTGTCGTTGAGTCAACTGGCACATATCCTCCATCGGGAGTTTATTACCTTTGGCAGTACGGTCAATACGGCGCGAAAGGTAACAAAGCGTGTTATCGGCCATACGCATCAAGGTGTGAGGAACTGTTTCTATGCGAGCCAATTCTGCCAGGTGCATTGTAAGATCTTCAACTTCGGGCATCATAGCAAATAACTGTGTCTGAGGTTTACATATATAGCCTCCCCAAAGACCTACAATGGTCAGTCGCTTTGTTCCTTCGTGATCGTTGAGGTGTAAAGACAACTTGGGTTGTACGCCAGTCAGGGATGTCTGTTCCAAAATAACCTGACCAGCAAGCTCATCGAGCTGACTGATTGTATAATCTAATGAAGGGATGCCGTCCGAACCGAAAAACTTCTTAGCACAGGCAGGGTGCATATCGGTCATCCCCTCAGCAAGCGGACGGTAACAATAGAGACAATTACAAGGCTTCATTGCTCATCATTTTCTTTAGGTACAACACTCACGGCTCCGATGCAGTCTTTGCAACAGAGCAACAATAATGACATACGGTCAAGGATGCTAATGTCTGTATTTCTCAATGCCACATCAAGCAACCATCCTTCGGGAATCAAGCCGTCAAAAAAAGGAAAGAGTACCTGACTCTTGAATACTGCCTCTTGTAATGGCAATGTAAGACTGATGGCATGAGCATTGAAAGAGGCTAAATAGTCTGGCAGATATACAAACTCATAACCTTCGTCATTCTCTGTCAAAAGTCCAGCCTCCTGATCCTGATAGAATATCTTTGCCTGTCTCATTATCATTCGGAAGTTTTAGGTGTGGCCGCCATCTCATAATTAAAGAAATCAAGGAGCTGATTGACCTTATCCAAACGCAATGACTGCTTGCCCTGCTCAAGATCTCGCACGAAACGCAAACCTACGCCCGACTTCAGACACAAGTCCTCCTGTGTCATCCCATATTGCTTGCGTAGTGTTTTTACCGTTGATGATAGATTACCCATAGTTTCTTTTTATATCATTTCGGGTACAAATGTAGGAATATTTCTTAAAACTATATCACAAAAGGTATAAAATGATTCCTTTATGATTAAAATATCCCCTTTAAGGTATAATTTGACACCTTTACAAGTCATATAGACATACAATTATGTCCTTCGAATGCTTTCAAATAAAGCTGGAGTTTACGGCACTATCAGATCGAACTGGATGCCGTAGGTGCGACCGATAGAATAAGTGGAGGCAACTCCCTTGCCGGCGATGAGGACATGATCGAGCACAAGAGGCTGGTCGGCAAGGATGAGGGAGCAGGAGAAGGTGGTGCCTGCCACGAGACGGGTGTGCTCGGAACGGAGGACCTCGAAATTATTGTTACCTCGATAGAGACAAGAGCAAATGCGATCGGGAGCCCAAGTGAAACGAACGATGGAGTTGACTGGCAACTGACTGACTTCGAGCTTACGGGCATTGACGAAACCGCTGCTTGGAGAAACAATCTCTGATTTGCCCTGAGCTTCGCAGAAATGCGTCCAATCGGCATAACCGACAAAGAGAGTAAGAAGATCGAGCGTGCTCTGGCGAGCTTCGACCTCTCCGCCGACATAACCATATATGCGCTTGAGGGTGGAAACACTTATGCTTTTACCCGTGCGACGGAATATCTCTGAACTCAAGAGCTGAAATCCTTTGCTGGTGCTGATCTTTTGGCCCATGGCCTGATTGATGGCAACAAACAATGCCTCGCGGTTGTTGAGAAAGGATGATTGCAATTCGTCTTTTGTCATGATAAAACAGTTTATTTGGACGACGCAAAGATAAATACTTTTTTTGAATTATCCAAATTTCCTACCTGTCGCGCGAATAGACCATACGGACGGGGAAGCGTTGGCTGCGAGGTGCGTAGTTCCAGACCTGTCCGTCGGACGAAAAGGTATAATTGGCAGCGCAGTCGACCATATCGGATGGGATATCGGAAGCCCAATAGAAACCAAGCTGCCCAAGATGTTCGAGGCCCGATGATGTAAGTACGCCCGATGCCGGAAGGAAAATGGACACATTGCTGTATGCAAAACTTTCTTTCGGACCAAACACTTCGCAACCTGGCACACCATCGCGCTCGGTCCAGACCACATGGCAGTCGTTGAGCAAGGTGGCTATTTCCTGACTGGTGGGCAATCGCCAGTGTCCGCCCCAATCAAGGCGCGAAGCTTCGTCCCAAGTAAAATAGTCGCCATAGTCGGATGGCGATTCGGCTCCTACATTCATTGTGGCCCACCAAAGATGGTTGCTGACTCCAAGATCGACGTAAGCGTGGTTAGGATGCGAGGAGTCAATAACCCGGACCTTGCAGGTGGACTGCATGCAGGTGCCGTCTTTCGAGATGGCTGAGATGTAGCATTCGCCTTCGGTCAGAGGCTTGATGTAGCCTGTGACAGGATGAACGCTGGCAACACGATTGTCGGTCGAGAACCAGAACAGATTGGTATTGGTGGCATCGGATGGAAAGACCGTGGCCTGAATAGAGAGCGAGTCAGAGAGCACGTCGATGGTAAGTTCGGAGGTCTCGAGGCTGACTTGCGAAACCAATTTCTCGCCCGGCAGCATTACGGCTCGCACGCCCTGCGCATAATATCGGTAATAATATGTGGCGCACATATATTCGGGATTGAGGCGCACTCCGATGCAATTGTGGCAACCGTGAGTCATCAGCGAACGCGAGAAATAGAATCCGGAATTGCGTCCATCCATGAGCGATAAACCCAGATAGGCGCCATTGTTTGGGAAGAATATGGAATTGCCAGAACATTCGCCCCTGCCATGAAAGCGATAGCCAGGAACGCCATTTAGGGTGTCGGCCTCATATTTGCAAAGCATCAACAGGGAATCGAACTCCGATCTGTAAGGCATGCGCCAGCCTCCACCCCATCGCACATGAGCAACATCGTCTTCGGGCTGAAGCGTAATGAAGCCGTCAAGTCCCAACTCGTTCTTCACGTTGGTATTGTACTTGAGCATAGTAGGGAAATTGGCATCATTAGCATTATCAATGTTCGTGAACCGATAATCATTCCACACGCTTCCATTGACTGGCGGGACTTCACGGCCCAAATTGACGTTGACGGCCACGGTATCTCCCCAAGCATAATGATTGCCAACCTGTTCAGGACTTGTGGCTCCGATGTTCATTGTGGCCCAAAGCAAATGGTTGCAAATGCCTAGATCGACGTATTCATGGCCGTTGGCAAGGCTGTCGATATTTATAGGCGCAACAATGTGGCCGACGGAACCGTTGGGAAGAGCTGCAGAACCATCGGCTTCGATATTGTGCCTGCACGAAGAAAAAAGGCACAACACAATTATTATATATATGTGGAGGTAACGTGACATGGAGGGTTATCTGTCAGAAAGAGGATAATAATGAGTCAGGAAATAGGCAAACTCAGGCAGACTCCAGTCGCTGAACATGCTATAGCTGTCGTGCACACGAATCAGGAGACCGTTAGTGAGCCTTATGTCACCGTCAGGAGCATATTTGTGACGCATCTCGGCATCTGGCACAAGTCGCTGCACGATGACATTGAGCTGCTGATAATCGATAATTGGCAAATAGCGACTCGGATAATAAACCGCCAAAAGACGCTGACTAAGAGGAGAATCGCCCATCAGAAGACGTTTCCTGTGCATGTCGTCAACATAGCCATAACCGATAACCTGACTGATACTGCGCCTCATGTCAAGGCATTCTTCTTCTGAAAGACCACGGCCAAAGCAAGTGGAAACCGGATAAGCGAGCATATCGCCAAGCAGGGGCATCTCGTTGCGCAGGCGGAAACAGAAACCCTGCGGATTGCTGATGTCGTAATCGGTTGTGGTCATGCGCAAGATACTATCCGGCCTGAAATCATGGACGAACCGCTGTCTCTGTTCCATACTGAGAGTGAGTTCATCGGCCATTTTGGGCCTATACTTTGTGAACGACTGAAGTGCGCGAATCAGCTGCATGCGCTGTCCGGGAGTATAGCCGACGGTGAAGCGGTCAATCTCTTCGTATGGAATGTTGGTACCCTCAACGAAATGCTCGTCTTTAGGCCGCAAGAACAATATGCCACAGACTATTAGCAAAACACAGGCAGCCACAGCCGACACAACCGGCAAGATATTAGCAGGATGTTCGGCTGAACGAATGAGCCGCAACAATTCGTCGGCATCCGGGATACGTTTGTCAATGGAGAGTGTGCATTTGCTGGCAATGTTTCGATAGCGACGACCAACACGTCCGAGACGCTTGTCGGCAAACAGTTCTTTCAGAATGACTCCGAAGCTGTAAATATCAGCACGCACATCTGTCGAGGCTCCATGATATTGCTCGGGCGCGATGTACTGTGCCGTTCCGGCTGCCTGCTTCAAGATAACATAGACATCTGAGTCGGAGAATCCGAAGTCGATGATCTTTGGGTTGTTGCCGTTGTCTGTGATGAGGATATTTTCTGGCTTGAGATCGCGATGTACTACCTGCAACGAGTGCATGTAGGCCATGCCCTCTGCCACCTCGCGTGCAATGCGCTGGGCTCGGGGCAGATAAGTCTCGACCGGCATGTACTGCCCTTCGGTCATGAACTGGCGCAAGGACTTTCCCTGCACGTATTCCATGACGATGCAGGTGCCAAGCCCTTCGACCTCCTCCAACCCGTAGCACTGAGCAATGTTGGGATGGGTGAGCGAACGATGAAGCTCATATTCCTTCTTGAGCATCTGGCGAAACAGAGGAATCCCTGCATAGTCGGGCTTCAGGCCTTTGAGCATGTACCATTTTCCCTCACGGCAGGCTCGGACCAAACGGTTATATCCCTGACTGACCACTTCGCTTCGGATTACGAACTGCGAAGAAAGGTCAGCCACGGACTGTCCGTAGTTTTCGTTGTCTATAAAACCTGATATCAGGTCATCATCATTGGTTATCACTTCTCGCGCATGAAGTTATACTTGTCACACATGCTCTTGGTTTCCATATCTATGAGTTAGTACTTTTTTTATCGAACAACAAAATCTGGCAGGCAAAAGCTAGTCATTGACAGATTTGTCTTCGTCATTCACAAGAGAATTATCTTGCTGTATCGCCTTTTAGTCGGTGCAAAGATAAAAATAAAATTAACCGATAACAATTCCTATCTTTTGAGCTATTGAAGTATATATATCTACTTCTGGCACTTCAAGAGAAACGACAAGCGAATACTTAATGATACTATCTTTCTTGTTCTTTCTTGATTTCCACCACCCTGTTGCTGGATAAATCGCTATCATATTGCAAGCGGCTATATTGACTGCCGTATCAACAATAGAATCCGAATGGATACTACCATGATTCCTTCTATTTATGCCGATATCCCATCTAGAAGTATCATTCTTTAGCTTGTCGATACCCTCTTGTGCGACATTAGAAACCCTTACTTTAAAATGCTCTTCGTCTTCCAATGGTCGATTAACATCAAATCTCAACACAGTTGAAGGATACTTGTATTTATTTAAGACCTCACGATTTCCAGGAGATGGCTCTACGTAATATGATAATGTTACTTTCAGTTTTACCGACAATTCTCCCAATTCTTGTAATATCTCTTTTGGCCAAGGGAGTTTATACAAATGCATTTGAGCAAAAGAAAGTTCAGACGTATTAGCTTTCAAAGTATATGGTTTTATTACTTCTTCGCTAATAAAAGTGACATTAGAATTTGTTGTCATTAATGCTTTTTCTCTATTCGGTGTACCATATCCACAAACATGCATCAATGCATCTTTATCGAGGATACCGTCAACATCAGTATAGAGAGTCTTCATTGTATCTGTCCATTCTGCAGAATGTACCATCAATGCTCGAATAGAAAGAGCTGATATCCCAGGATTATAGTATTTAATTTCCCCTGCCAATTTGGTCGCCAAAGCAACGGCAGCACTTGTCGCATTAAATGAACTGAATTTTCTAATAATGGGCTGAGCATTAGTTGAAACCAAATCTAAATCATCATGATAAGAAAAAGAATTCTCGCTTTGCCAATACGCATTTCCACCTTCCATCACAATTTCTGGTTTTATCGCATTTGAGTCTCCCCATAGAGAACTTGATGTAGTCATTGGTGATGGTCCTCCACTAGGAGCAACTATCCTTACACCAGCCATTTGCGGGTCATTCACAGCAACTTTTTGGGTCATTGCCCCAACAGTAAGCGCATTCCAAGCCTGAGCCGGATCATGCAAGACTTCCGTATCTAGAAAATAAGGGTACTCAAGACCGTTATCATTCCTACGATTGCCAGCAGAAAGCATCAGCATACTATCTGCTTCAACAGAGTCAAAGAGTTTTTTGTCAATAGCTGCAGAAGTAGCAGTTGCCATACCAGACAAACAATCTTCAGCGGTAACACTACACATCATAATATTACCCCCTAGATCTATACTACTGTCAATTGCATTTAAGGTAATGACAGCCTTATGTTCTTGGTCTGTCTCTGCTGTCGCTCTATCATGATACATTTTGACAGAAACAAGTTCATTGGTAATCGATGAAATTACAGGGCGACAAATAAGCTCAGATAAATCACCATATAGAACTAAACCTGCCGAGAAAGTCCCATGTTTAGCTACATCTTTTAGACCTAAAGCCGGATTCTTAACTGATTTGCAGCGATCATTAGGTAAGAAATCTGACAAAAGGGAATGGCTGTTATTCACACCAGAATCTAATAAACCTATTCTTGAAAGATGCCCAGCGGCAACCTCTACATTCTGACGAATCAGTTCCTCCCATTCTCGATCTTCAGCCATGGTAGCAGAAGTCAAAACCGAAGGACAATGATATTTTCTGATTTCTAGGATTGGTTTTACGACATGAATAAGCTGTTCTAACTGACGTTTATTAGCTTTGACTAAAAGTACTTTTTCATCTTCAAAAGCCAAAACTCCATTTCCGACAGTCACTTGCAGTTCCTGAATCTTTGTTTTGACTACATCAATATCCGAAGTCGATGGAATCCAAAGCTCATAGTCTGATACTACATCTGTAACTTGCTCGAACTCTTCTTCATTCTTAAAAAAGGAGGAAAGACTTGTTGCATGAATATCTTTGATGGCGTTTACTATAGCCGAAGACTTCCTATTTTTCCCTTGATCAGGTTCGACATCATACGCATCTAACTTGTCGTTCATCCAAGAGTCTTTGCTTGCTGGGATAAAAACAGTTGCCACAGAGCTATTATCCTCATGTCTCCTTACATTCATGAGTTGGACACATCTCTTAGTATCAAGCTGCTTCCATGATTCCAAAGGAGAGTTTTTGTCCATAGAAATATCAACGTATGCTCCAGCATTGGCAACAACACCCTGAGGAAGGACTGAACCCGCAGCCTCTCTCAAGGTGTCTAAAGCTGAACAATACGCTAAACGAAGATTTGCCGAATGTTCCAAAGGATTGGCTGGAGGAACCAGTTTTCCGCCACCTCCACCTTGGCCTTTAAATTCTATCGATTCTGCAAAATCATGTAATGCTATATGAGGATGATTCGCCATAATATACTATCTTAATTTGCATAGGCAAGGTATCTTTGCGCAACAACTGATGAGATTAATTCATAATCCACAATCTTATCCATCAGCAAAGATTCCTTCATTACATCACGGCACACAAGGGTAATCTCTGCATGACTCATTTTATCAAATAAAGGAATGATCATTTCTAAACATATCGAAGCTGGCAAGAAACCGTCCATTTGTCTGAGTATAAGTGCCTCTATTTCTTGCGGGCTTGGCAACTGATAGTTAATCACCTCATCAAATCTACGGAATAAGGCTTTATCAAGAGATTCAACACTATTGGTTGCAGAAATGATTATACTGTCAGAATCGTCACGTTCCATAAACTGAAGGAAAGAGTTCAATATGCGTCGTTGTTCTCCAACTTCATTATCTAGACCTCGTTGCGTACCAATGGCATCAAACTCATCAAACAAATAAACACCAGGCTCTTGCGCGATCAAGTCGAAAATCTTACTTAATTTCAAGCTTGTCTCGCCCATAAATTTAGTTACCACCTTTTCCATAAGAACCACATACAAAGGCAATCTTACTTCATTTGCAATAACAGAGGCTGTCATCGTTTTGCCTGTTCCAGAAGGTCCTGCAAGGAGAAGTTTTCTTCTGTTTTGGAGACGATATTCTGCCAATTTTTCTTTATGATGATATTCTCTTATTACACGATTCACTTTATCTGTTACTGATGATGGCGAAACCAAATCTTTCATAACAAAGCCTTTGTCAACCTCTAAAACCATCTCTGACAACTCTGCATTTACTGCGTTCACCCTACGCATCCTCACAGAAAGAACCGGCTTCGCATTAAGTTCCTGCTTAATCGAGGATGACACGACTTTATGTCCCGCCTTTGATTCTGCAGCAGCAATCTGTGCAGCTATAAGACGGAATCTTTCATCGTCACCAGACATGTGGCTTTTGATAAGTGCTAATATTTGGTCAGAACTAGCCATAAACTCGTAAATCGTATAATTTTTGCTGTGCAAAAATATGCACATCTTCGGACATATCCAAATTTTCAACCAACTTGTTTATTTTTATAATGATTATTTAACCTCTTTTTGCGCGATTTGGTAATCTTTTTAACAAATAACCAGTAAAAGAAGTGCACTCTCTCTAAAGGACTTCCTTTCCAAAGGCAACTTATCAGAGTTATCAAAAAATATTCAAACTATCATAATACATTTGTTCTGAAACTACAAGCTCAAAATATGATTTAATAAACGCCTCCATCTCTGGATATTTATTTTTGGGAATTTTCGCTTGGACCAGAACCGCTGTGTTATTCAGTTCTTCTTCATATGGAGGGTTCCAGGGCCATTGCAAAGAAAGACCAATAGATTTCCCCTTTACTATAAAAGAAGTCTGTCCATTGATAAACTTAATATCAAAACAAATCCTCTTTAACTCCCGTGTGAGTTCTTGCTGTAAGTTGGTCCATGTTCCTGTATATTGAGTTTCTGCTATATTTATATAATGATAGGAGTCATCATGTGAATACTCTCCTACATCAAACATTCCAGAATTCCACATTGTTACAATGTCAAATTCGTATGGTTTTGATTGAGATAATTTAGAACATGTTTCCCAAATCAGACTTTTCTTAAAATCTGCTTCTAAAACATCTGTGTATTTCTTTCTTTTGGACTTATTTCGCAAAAGGTAAAATTTTCCACCTCCTGCTGTAGCACATTCTGAAATACATAGATCTTCCCTATTAAATTCTTTTATGGAATTGCTAATTGAAATAAAACGCAAATATCGATTCAATTTTTTCCAATAGGCATACCTCTTGCCAGACTTGCCTACTGCAATTCCAATCCTACCATGTTCTGATTCGAAATCTTCTAAAGATTGAGTATTGACAAACTTAAAATGTATAGAACTAGACTGATGATGATACGTACCATTAACTATATTATCATATTCTGTTCGGAGTTTTATATAAACAGGATCAGTTTCACCCTTTACCATCTTTAGATAATTCAATTTTCCCAATATGATGAGTTTGAAACCTTCCTCTCCTTTATATTCTGAAATATTATTATTTTTTCTATACGAACTATAGGCATCATGCACCCCATACCATTTCCAAATATACAAAATTTGTCTAATGGAACGCACATATTTTCTGCAGAGATTCACTTTCTCGCATACAATTAATCCAGTCACTTCTTGCCTTGACCCTCTTTTTTGTAAACGAGTTTTCTTTACATTAATAGTAAATTTCTGATCTGCAATTATTCGATTCAATTCATTACAGAAATCACTATTATCCTGAAATACATTATGATTACTACTAAAGGTAATATCATCTGCATATCTTGAATAACACAAACCGAATCGCTTAGCTAATCCCGTAAGCCTTCTATCTAAAGTATCACAAATAGCGTTTGAGAGCAAAGGAGACGTAGGGGCTCCTTGGGGTAAAATATAATCTGCTGTACTTCGGTTGTTCTTAATGGACGGTTGCATTTTTACACAACACATTCCTGCAATTGCATTTACTAAAGGTTGCCTAAAATTAAAAGGAGGCAATTGCAACCGTTTCCATACTCTAGCTTGTTGAATAGATCCAAAAAAATCTTCAAGATCTATGCTATACACATAATTATGACCAATATGGACTTTTGCATTATTTACAATAGACCGTCCGACACAAAATGCTGTTGCGAATTCGTTTGGGGTGTACAATGCTTTAAAAACTTCATTTAGGCAATGTAGAATTACCCCCAATCGCACATTCGGAATACATATTTGACGTGTTCCACCAGATTTCTTTGGAATGTTAACCAAAGAAAACCTTTTATATGTCAAATTAGGATTTGCATATCGCTTTATGTGGGCGAGTGTGAAATCCATTTTACGGATATAAGTTTCCCTATCACTCTTTCTTATATCATCAAGCAACTTATAAAGCGATTCTACATCGGATATTTTGCTTACTCTTGCTACAATTTCATTGTTTTCCATAAAAAAGACTCCATGAGGTTAGTTAGACTTCTTTTCATTATATCAGACAACCTGGCCATTTTCCCCCTAATCTAGGGTGTTAAACATTGCTGCCCGAAACAGAGTCTCGGGAATCTGTCGAATGCAACAGACATTTTCAAAATTATATCTATTAACCTCATGGAGTCATTATATGTTGCCAATCTACAAAAACTCTACAAAAATAAAAAAATCTCTATATGCTAAGCAAATAATAGCGCACAAATATAGTTATAATTTTTGACATACTAACACTTTTGAGATAGAAAATAATTATTGCACATAAGTTGCACAGCAAAACAAGATATGCTAGATAGCAAAATAGAGCCATTTAGAGCCAATAAAAACATATTATGCAACTTTATTCTTTGCCATGATTCCATCTGATTAGAACTATAAATCCAAATACAGAGATCCAGATATCTAATGTATTTTGTAATAAGTGTGAGTGACGAGTCATAATCTGAGTTATGTCTCGCCATTCTTTTTTTTGCAATTTACAACATATACCAAGACCGTCGTATAGACTTTCCTACAAACTGCTCATATAATAGTCGATAACAACAAATGAATAAAGTTATCACATAGCATAACATCAGGGGAGAAGGCGTGAAGACACCCTTGTCCCGCATTATTAACACTAAAATCAATACGATATGATGGAAGATCTACTTGAAAGACTTGACCAGATCAAGATGTTCACTCTTATCGGGTCAAAGAACATGCTCACACATGAAGAAGCTGCATTTTACTTGGGTATATCAAGCACCCATTTAACGAAACTCAAATCAAACCGCAAAATTCCTTATTATCAGCCTCAGGGGAAAATCTGTTATTTCGACAAGTCTGAACTTGATGAGTGGATGCGGCAAGGCAAAGTTAAAACTCTGATGGAAGTTGAAAATGATGCATTGGCACACATAGCCAATAAAGGTAAGCTCCCTATAACACTTACCAGAGACTTATTCTGTTTAGTTTACATCATCTAAGACATCATTGAGAAGACTGGCCGCTTGTTTCTTCTTAGAGTCAAGTACCTTGGCATATATCTGTGTCATTCTTGTGTCTGAGTGTCCAAGCAACTCTGATACGACATAGAGGTCCGCACCTTGTGTAATTAACATCGTGGCATAAGTGTGTCTCGCTGTATGGAATGTGACATGCTTATCGATATTAGCTTTCTTTGTCCAATCATGAATATGAAGTTCCAGGGCAGACTTCTGACACAAGTGAAACACTTTGTCAGTGTCAAGTGCATCGCCGCGCTCAGGAAGCCATCTCATAGCGGGCTTGTCAATAGGTTGGTTGATAAGCTTTTTTGTTTTCTTCATCACAATACTAGCTGTAAGGACCTCTCCATCCTTCTTTAAGTCTCCCCAAATCATTGCCATAATATCGCTGATACGAAAGCCAGAGAAGCAACTAAAGAGGAAGGCTCGTTTGGTTTCTTTATTCTTACATGGTACCTCGACAAGTGCTTTTACCTCATCAATCGAGAGGAATGGTCTTTGCTCAGTACACTGTTTCAAAGTAATATCCATCTTATCAATCGGATTGGCCTTCAAATAATCATGTTTCACAGCCCAAGACAAAGCAATGTTCAATACAGCAAAGTAACTGTAGGCAGTTCCTTGTGAGATAGTCTTTGGTTCAACACCCATTTTCCTTTCCTTTGGTGTTGGCAACTTAAAACGTGTGTCTCTTGCTGTCCTCAAATAGTCTTCAAATCCCTCACAGAAGGCTATATCAACATTACCGATTCTGATACCCTTAAGAGACTTCTCTTCAATGTAGTGATCCAGCATGACCATTGCACACTTGATGAAAATAATGCGAGCTTCACTTTTCTGTTCACTTACTTTCTTAGCAAGGAAGATCTCCATATAGTCATGCAAAGTAATCTTACTCTTGGATGTCCTTAGTACAAGTCCTGCGGAGTTATAGGAGATGTCTATGATACGTTGAGACTTTATAGCGTTAGCAGTTAACAGTGTCTCGTCGTTCTTGTTCTTATCTGACTTAGTCACCTCGGGAATCAAGTATAAGTTCAAAAACTCATAGCTTCTTACTCCATCCTTATAGATGTCTAAGTAGATATTCTGACTCCCATCGGCCAGTTTTCTAAAACGCAGTCTTACCTGCTCCTTAACTTTACGTTGTTGGTTATTTGTCATAAATCAATATTTTCATGTTTGTCACTCATGCAAATATACAAGAAAAGTTGTTACTTGTCTATGATTTAAGACTAATTTGCCCAGTTTTCAGTGTTTTTAGCGTAACAATAAAATAAACGATAAGCGCGTGTATCGGGTGCGAATTGTTAATGATATGTTAATGAGACTTTCATAGGCATGGTCTCTCTATGGGGTTTGCGACTGAAAATCAATATTTTGAGAAGCGATACTTTTATGTTTTGTTACTCGCTCATTTTTTTGTTGTTTTAACGTTACTTTACACTTCGAGTAACAAGCGAACAACAAAAAAGGGTAAGACAAGAGCTAAACAAAAGCCAGGAAAGAAGGGTTGAGTTTCTTTCCTGGCTTTTGTCTTGAATATGTAACTTATTGAAAACCTTTAGTTTGTGAAAACTGGCACTTCAAAAAGCGGTTCAAATCACTTCTCGCGCATGAAGATGTTGATCGGTGTGCCGGAGAATTCCCAACGCTCGCGGATCTTGTTCTCAAGATAACGGCGGTAAGGATCCTTTACCCACTGCGGGAGATTGCAGAAGAAGGCAAATGAAGGAACCTGCGGCACGTTGACATGCTCTTCGTGGCTCTTGTCATCGCTGACGGTTGTTGTGGCCTTGAGCTGGGTGACATACTTGATCTTGACGAACTTGCCCTTGTTGTTAGGCGGCGGATAGGCTCCGATAACTTCGAGCATATACTCGTTGAGCTCGGATGTCTTGATGACACGCTTGCGGTTCTCATAGACCTTGCAGGCTGTCTCGATAACCTTGTAGATGCGCTGCTTGGTGACGGCTGAGGCGAAGATGATAGGGAAGTCGGTGAAAGGAGCAAAACGGCTGCGGATGGCGTCCTCCATGCACTTGACAGACTCCTTTGACTTGTCGGCCATGATGTCCCACTTGTTGACACACACCACAAGACCCTTGCGGTTCTTCTCGATGAGCGAGAAAATGTTCATATCCTGTGCCTCAATGCCTCGGGTGGCATCGATCATAAGGATGCAGACGTCTGAGTTCTCGATGGCACGGATGGAACGGAGCACGGAATAATACTCGATGTCCTCGCTGACCTTCTGCTTTTTGCGGATACCGGCTGTATCGACAAGATAGAATGCGAAACCGAACTTGTCGTACTTGGTATAGATGGAATCGCGTGTAGTGCCTGCAATGTCGGTGACGATGTGACGTTCCTCGCCCATAAAGGCGTTGAGAAGCGATGACTTGCCAGCATTTGGACGACCTACGATGGCGAACTTTGGCAGATCCTCAAGATCGTCGGAATCATCTTTCTTGAAACGCGAACAGATCTCGTCGAGCAGATCGCCTGTGCCCGAACCATTGGCAGACGAGATGATGAACGGATCGCCAAGACCAAGCGAATAGAACTCGGCGGCATAGACGTGCTGGTCGTAGTTGTCGGCCTTATTGCAGACAACGATTACCTCCTTGCCTGATTTGCGCAGGATGCGTGCCACCTGATCGTCGAGGTCGGTGACGCCATTCATGATATCGACAAGGAACAGGATGACGTCGGCCTCGTCGATGGCAATCTCGACCTGCTTGTTGATCTCATCCTCGAAAATGTCTTCTGAATTGACCACCCATCCGCCTGTATCGACAAGACTGAACTCACGGCCTCCCCAAAGTACATGACCATACTGACGGTCGCGTGTGGTGCCTGCGGTGTCGCTGACGATGGCTGTACGGGTCTCGGTCAAACGGTTGAAAAGGGTCGATTTGCCTACATTAGGACGACCCACAATAGCTACTAAATTTCCCATCTTAGTAAAAAAGTTATAAGTTAATTGTTATAAACTTTCCTTCAGCCTTGTTTCTGCCTATGGGGTGTCCGACGCCTGTTGACCGTCACGGTCATGGCTGTCAGCCTCATGGACTATGGGTAAGGTATCCGAAGGAATACTGACTATGACTCTACGTGATATGCACGTGGTAGAATCACGTGTTAGAGTCGTGCAAAGATAATAAGTTTAATAGTAATGGCAAAATAATTAGATGAAAAAGAGGCGAAAATGAAACATTTCCGCCCCGTTTTGTTATGATTTGCAGTCAAAGCATGATGCAAAGTGACTGATTTTTAACCTGATTATCGTTCGAAAGGACTGATTGTAATCACACGGTCGAAAGGCACGGCACGCACCTTATAATCATCGAGCACATAGACGGCTGTGCAGCCCACACCTGTAGTGGCATAGTCGAGGTTGAGCGTATAACGATCGTCCAACTGTTGCAGCTGATAGGTGAACTGGCTCTTGGTAAGATTATCGGTCGAGAACGGATAGGCATTGAAGTTGAAAAGTTCGTTCATTGAGATCTGCAGACCATGACCCTCAGCATCGAGAAGCTGGAGGTAACGGATGTCAGTGCGAAGAGCATGATCCTGCGGGAAAAGATATGGCTCATACATGTCGGCTGCAGACTTGGACCAGATGCCTACAGGATAGCCCGTCTTGCGGTCGGGATAGTTCTCTTCAGGTCCACGGCCATACCATGTGAGCTGGTCGAACCGGCTGGAAACAGATGTAGTGAAGCCAATGCGAGGCAGGAGTTCGGGGAACTTGCCATGCGGACTGGCATGAGTGTGGATGGTGAGCGTGCCATCGTCGAAGAACTGATAGGTGTAGTCGAGCGTATAGCCTGCCATGACAATTCCCTGGATGTAGGGATCGAGCGAGGCAAACGAGGCGGCTCCCATCTGTACGAGCTGACGCACGGTGACCTGAGTGGAATAATCGGACTGCGAGAACTGGATATCGGCTACGCTGGTCTGCGGATTGTCAAGTCCCTTGGAATAGAACAGCGTTGCCACCATGCCGCCATAACCCTCAGCATAACCGCCATTGACACGCATGGCATCCCATTCGTCGAACTCATTGGCCAAAGGTGCACGCCACAGGTTGAAGGAGAGAGGTTCCTGAAGAACGGGGTCGCCATTGAGCATGATCTGCTCAAGATTGCCCGTCTCCTTATTTATAATATATGAGAAACCTTCGCCACTGATAGTGATCTGGCGGTCAGAAACATCGGCCTTGAGACGAGATGACGTACGCTGCACCTCGGCCTTTGCCAAATGCCATGAAGTGAGTTCGAGCTGATCCCATGCAACCTCATGATCGGCGTTTGCCCAAAGTTCGTCGTGCTTCAGCGTTGAGGTGATGTTTACGCGATATTCACGGCCTGGCTCGATGACCGGCTTATGATATGGAATGCTTATGATCTGTTTCTGCTGAGGCGCTGCAGAGAGCTGGAGATCGCCTTCTTCGAGCACGTCGCCGTCGGACATCAGCTGCCAATGGGTGGCATAAGAACTGAGGTCGGTGAAATAGAGACGGTTGGTAACCTCGGCCTCTCCGGTCTCGGCATTGAGCAGACGTATGCTGATTGGCTGGGTAGTCCACTTCATCTGACGCATCTCGGGTTGAACTGTACGGTCTGGCCAGATGCAGCCATAAGTGCGCATGTTGCCGCCGATGGTGTAGAACGTTCCCTCATTGCCATTGCCGTCGAAAGTGAGATAGAGAACGGCATCCTCAGCCTTGCCCTCGCCATCGGCAAGACATTTGTTATAGATTGCCACATTATCCATCTCGGCCTGTGCTGTGTAGATGGTCTGCGGTCCCTGGGCATGATTGCCGGCTAAGCGACCGATATTGATCGGATATGGGAAATTGGACATGCCTTTTGCTTTGGTGGAAGTGCTGCCAAGAAGCTGTCCATCGACATAGAGTCTCATCTCATCGTTGCCCCATGAGGCGGTGACGTGATGCCACTGATCTTCCCACTGAGCAGGCAGAGGAACTTCAAGAACGTGTTTTGTGCCTGTGTGGATATAGAACTGAAGCTTGTCGCTGCCTCGCTGAACGACTCCGAACTGTGTGCTGCCCTTGGTGACGAACGGCGCACCATCGAACATACCGCACAACCTGCCTGGCTTGACATCGAAGCTGATGGTCAATGCACGACCAGAAAGTTCGACATTCCGGCTGCGATAGACCTCCACCCACTCATCATGTCCGCTTAGGTACAACACTCCGCGCTGCACCTTGGAATTGCCCATGAGATGAACAGGAGTATGATATGGCGAACTGTCGGTGAGCGGACGGATATGATCCTCAAGACCGGGATTGACAAAATCCCAGATTGCGCCTCCCATGAGTCGCGGATGACGACGGATGACATCCCAATATTCATCCATGCCGCCGCCGGCATTGCCTGCCACGGAAAGATATTCGTCCATAAATGACGGACGCGGATCGACAGACTCAGGCACCATTGCCGTGTTCCGTTCGAGCTCGAAAGGCGTAGGATAACGCGGACCGATAATCTCTTCACCCGGATGGGCATAAGCATTGCCACCATACATGAAGTAACGGGTAGGATCGTATTTCTTGCCTTCCTTTACCACCTCGGTGATATTGGGACCTTCGCCACTCTCATTGCCAGCACTCCAGAAGAGTACGCACGGATGGTTTCTGTCGCGCATCACAAGCTGACGCACACGTTCGAGATACATCGGCAAGAATTTCGGATCGCTGGAAACAAACTCGGTGGCATGCGCCTCGTCGCCAGCTTCATCGATAATGTAAAGACCATATTCGTCGGCCAGCTCCAGATATTTGTTGACAGGCGGATAGTGTGATGTGCGTACAGCATTGAAATTGTGCTGCTTCAAGATTTCCATATCACGGCGGATGGTCTCCTCATCGACCACATGTCCCTTGACTGGATGCTGCATGTGGGTGTTGATGGCATTGACCTTGATAGGCTGGCCATTGAGATAGAATGTCTGATGACGGATCTCGGTCTCCTTGAATCCCATGCGGCTTGTGATCTGCTGCATGACGTTTCCCGATTCATCGAGAAGTTCGAGTTTTAAGGTATAGAGCACAGGTGTCTCGCATGTCCATTTGGCAGGCTTCTCGATGTGAGAAGCCATTTGGAATGAACGTTTGTCCCTGCCTTTGATCTGGAAAGGCTCAGTCTGCATCTCACGGACCTTCGCACCCTGGGCATCGGTCAAAGTGGCTCGTACGGAATAGTTGGCAGAACTCTCCTCATAGCTCTTGACATCGACATTGAGACTGAGATCGGCATCGCGATAATCATCATCAAGATCGGTGGTCACGAACCAGTCGAACAGACGAGTGCGTGGTGTGGCATAGAGCGTGACATCGTCAAAGATGCCTGCCAGACGCCAATAATCCTGTCCCTCCAGATAGTAGCCATCGCTATATTTCACGACGCACACTGCCAGAGTGTTCTTGCCAGGCTTGACAAAAGAGGTGACATCATATTCGGCAGGTTCCTGACCTCCTTCGTTATAGCCTACCTGCTGGCCATTGATCCACACAAACGATGCGCTCTGGACTTTCTCAAGTCGGAGGAAAATCTGCTGGCCACGCCATTGCGAAGGAATGTTGAAGGTACGACGATAAGCTCCAGTCGGATTGTATTCGCGAGGGACAAAGGGAGGATTGGCTTTGAACGGAGTCGGAACATTGCGGAACAGAGGATCTCCAAATCCCTCCATTTCCCAGTTGCTTGGCACCGAGATACTGCTCCACTTGCCGTCGCGGAAATCGGTGCGATAGAAATCATGAGGAATCTCCTCGGGCGTATTGGCAAAGAAGAAACGCCAAGTGCCATTGAGCGAGATCTGACGGTCGGCCACATAATAGGCATGAGGCTCCTCCTGATTCTCCTCGAAGACACTTGTGTTCTCTATGTAGTCATAGATATGTTCAAGATATTGAGCCTGCAACTGACATGAAAGGACAGATAGCAGACCTGCAAAAATGACTTTAAGTGACATGGTTTTTTAGATTAGATGCGTAATGAAGTATATTAATCGAGATTATATCCGAACTGAGTCAGATCCTTCATGTTGTTACGCCAGTCTTTCTCGACCTTGATGAAGGTCTTGAGCATGACCTGCTTGCCGAAGAATGCCTCGATGTCCTTGCGGGCCAAGGAGCCGAGCTTTTTGAGCATTGCACCGCCACGGCCAATGAGGATGCCCTTCTGACTGTCGCGCTCGCAATAGATGACAGCTGAGATGTCTATGAGCTTGTCTGACTCTACGAACTGCTCAACACGAACCTCGCAGGCATAAGGAATCTCCTTGTCGTAGAGCAGAAGAATCTTCTCGCGGATGATTTCGGTAACAAAGAAACGCGCCGGTTTGTCCGTGAGCTGATCCTTATCGAAATAAGGCGGACACTCGGGCAGAAGATCCTTAATCTTGCTCAAGAGGATGTCTGTGCCAAAGCCATGAAGCGCTGAGATTGGAATAATCTCGGCCTCAGGCAAACGTGTATGCCACTCCTCAACCTTTGCGACAAGTTCGCCCTGCGTGACAAGATCCATCTTATTGAGCACCACAATCACACGCGGCGCCATCGGTCCTTTGTCCTCGCTCATGCGTGTCACGGCAGCAAGAAACTGCTCGTTCTTGTCGGGTGTCTCGATGGTGTCGGTCAGATACAGAAGGACATCGGCATCCTGAAGTGCAGACTGTGAGAATGCCAACATAGACTCATGCAGACGCGACACAGGCTTGAGTACGCCAGGCGTGTCGCTATAGACTATCTGCATATCGTCGGTGTTGACGATACCCATAATACGATGTCTGGTGGTCTGCGCCTTAGCCGTAATAATGCTAAGACGCTCGCCCACCAGAATATTCATTAACGTGCTCTTGCCGACATTAGGATTGCCGACAATGTTTACGAATCCAGCTTTGTGTGCCATTAAATCTTACAGTCGCCCCATGTGAGGTAAACAGCACCCCATGTGAAACCAGAACCGAAGGCAGCAAGCATCAGGCGGTCGCCTTTCTTGAGCTTGCCTTCCATTGCAGCCTCATGGAGAGCAATAGGAATAGATGCGCTTGAAGTGTTGCCTACGTGGTCGATATTGCAGATGACCTTCTCCTCAGGAGCGTTGCAATGCTCACGCACGGCATCGATGATACGCTTGTTGGCCTGATGTGTGCAAATCCAGTCGATATCATCGAGTGTGAGGTTGCCTTCTTCCATAACCTCGCTCACAGCGCTTGTCATGAAGGTGACAGCCTGCTTGAAGACGAACTTGCCGTCCTGGAGGATGTAATGAAGACCCTCGTCAACCATCTGGTGTGTAGGAACGTTGGCCGAACAGCCGCCACGACGGATGAGATGCTCATGACCGGCACCGTCAGCATGGATCTTGGTGATCTCAACACCAAACTCCTCGCTTGGCTCAACGAGAGCAGCAGCACCACCATCGCCGAAGAGTGCGCATGTGGTACGATCCTGATAGTTGACGAACGAAGTCAGATTCTCAGCCGAGCAGATGATGATCTTCTTGTACATGCCTGCCTTGATATAGGCCTGAGCCTGCTGCAGACAGTAAAGGAAACCTGTACATGCAGAAAGGATATCATAGCACATGGCGTTGCGGATGTCAAGGGCATCGGCAATCACGCAGGCTGTGGATGGGAAGATATAATCAGGCATAGATGTGGCGCAGATAAGGCATTCAACCTCCTCTGGCTTTGTGCCGGTCTTCTCCAACACATCCTTGACAGCTGGGATGGCCAGACGGCTTGAACCTGTTGGCTCGTTGCGCAGGACGTGACGAGACTTGATACCAGTACGTGTAGTAATCCACTCGTCATTGGTATCGACCATCGTTGCGATCTCATCGTTGGTGAGAACGTATTCTGGCAAATAATGACTAATGCCTGTAATAGCAGCTTTAATCATAGATCAGTAGTTTTTTAGGGATAAAACGAAAAAGAGGTATGAGGTAGGGTTGTTACGCTCTGGCCTCAAACCTCTTTCTTTTTGTTTCTAAGAGCAAAACCTTAGAGGGCTGCTTCCTTCTCGATAGCGAGCTTGCCGCGGTAGTAACCGCACTCAGGGCAAACGGTGTGAGAAAGATGCCAGCCGCCACAGTTAGGGCATACTACGATTGCCGGAACTACGGCCTTGTCATGCGTACGGCGCTTGGCAGTACGGGTGTTTGATTGTCTTCTTTTAGGATGTGCCATTGTTTTATGTTATTAAAATTAATCCTTCAATTTTTTTAGTGCGCTCCAACGTGGGTCGATGTCTTCGTCTGAGACAGGGGCATCGTCGTCAAAGTCTTCGTCCCCAAAATCGACGTCCTCAGCATCGACGGCAATGTGCTCGCGCAGCTTGCCAGCCATTCCCTTGTTGCACTGACCGAACGGATGGACATGCTTGATAGGGATTGCCAACTCGATAAACTCATACAAGAACCAGCTGACATTGATGATGCCCTGCTCCTCAGGAACAATTACGATGTCATCGCCATCGTCCTTGAACTCCTTGCCGAGACGGACAATCAGATGTCCGGTGGTCTTGATGGGCTGATTCATATCCTCAAGGCAACGGTCGCACGGAACAACCACATAACCCTCGAGCTCGAAATTCAATTCAGACTGCTTCTGCTGCTTCTCAATGTTCACCTTGACGTTGATATCGCCTTTCTGAATATCGACATCTTCAAGCAAAGCAAAGAAATTGTTGTCGAGATGGTACTCAACAACATTCTTGCCAACAGGCATGGTCTTGAGTTGAATGTTATATAAATCGAACTTACCCACCGTTATGAATGCGTTAATCGGGTGCAAAGATATATAAATTATCAATACGATGGCATGTTTTTGCACAACAAAATGCAAAAAAATCAATAAAAACAGCTATTTTGCATTTTAAAGGTGCTTTTTTAACGCCTAAAAGTGTTGATAAGTCGAGAAAACCGCACTAAAGTTCGATGCGGAACGTCGTGCCCAATCCTACCGTGCTCGACTTGATAAAGATGCTTCCGTGATGATATTCCTCCACAATTCGCTTAACCAGGGCAAGTCCTAATCCCCAGCCTCTTTTCTTGGTCGTATAGCCAGGATTGAACACAGTATTCCATCTGTTCTTGGCTATTCCCTTGCCATTGTCTGTCACTTCAATGACCACTCCTGCACGCTTGGGCTTTCTGCCAAAGAATGAGAATGTCTGCTTTAGCCTTTCGTAATGGATGTCAATGCTGATCTGTTCCTTAGGCTTGTCCTGGGCATCGATGGCGTTCTTGCACAGGTTTTCGATGACCCACGCAAACAATGGCTTGCAGACATAGACCTCAACCGGGACGTCAGGCACAGATGCCGTGATGGATATACTCTTCGAAACACGGTTCTGCATATATTCGGCTGTACTGGTGACAACTTCGCGCAGGTCGCATTTCTCAAGCACAGGCTCACTTCCAATCTTAGAGAATCGTTCGGCAACAACACGGAGTCGCTGCACGTCCTTGTCCATCTCTGACGCAATGTCCAGACCTGAATTGTCAGATATGGAAACATCGGATGTGGTCTGTTGGTTGGCACGGAGGAACTCAACCCAACCCATAAGCGACTGGATAGGCGTGCCAAGCTGATGGGCTGTCTCCTTTGACAGACCGACCCACACCCTATTCTGTTCGGAACGCTTGCGGCTCAATAGCATGTAATAAAACAAAAGGGCGAGAACGATAACAGCCATGATCTGGACGTATGGATAGTAATGCAACTGCTGGAGGAGTATCGACTCGTCATAGTAAAGATACTGCTTCCAATCGTCCATAATGTTTATCTCGATGAAGTTGCCTTTGTCTGTCAGCTCTGGAATCATCGACTGAAGATAGGCAATAGTGTCGCTGTCTGACACTGCCTTACCGAAACTGTAAAGAAATGGCAACTTAATATTCTTGAAACCCTGAACCGAACCATCGACCTCGGTATAGAAAACAGGAATGGTGGTGTTACTGCCAATAACCTGCCACTGCATCGACATGTCTGCATTCTGGTCGGCAAGGATGAGTTGCTGGTATGCCTCTGCCCACAGCGCCATCTTCTCAGTCTCTTCCTGTCCAAGCGATTTGACCAAACCATTGGAAAAATAGAGGAACATGGAGATCAGCAATACTGACAGTATGAGAAATGTCCACTGAAGGGAACTCTTGAAATTCTGGTTCATAAATATTCTGTTTGTATATAAAGAAAACGCAGCCACAGGCTTTTTATTGCCTATGGCTGCGTATATTTAGTTGTGTTGTAACTTATTATTACTTGTTCTTGCTCAAACGATACTTAACACCGAACATGGTGAAGAGGTTGAGCTTATCGCGCTTGGTTGGGATCATGTCACTGTCAGTAGTGAGCCATGTGAATCGTGGTTCAGCATAGAACGACAGCTTGTCTGTGAAGTTGTATGCGAACTGAGCACCGAAGTTCAAGCCCATGTAGCTTGATGTGTGCATGATCTTGCTCAAGTCATGATCCTTGACTGCACCGCCTACACCACGCATTGTGTATGAGAGACCTGCAAGCAGGTTGACATCGAGATGACGTGTGTTGTCGTCATGACCATAGAGCATGTTGGTGAAGTTGAATACATAGTCAGGATCGATCGAGAGCCAGCGACCAGAACGTGGAACATCAACATTGCCACCTGCAAGCATCACACGTACACCATGAACAGGTGTTGCGTCATAGCCAAAGCCAAGCTCGAATGTTCCGCCCTTGACATCAAACATACCGACACCGCCCTGAACATAATAATCTGATTTCTCAGTCAGCTCAGCCTTCTTTGATGACAGGTCATACTGGATACCAAGCTGTGCTGTGACAGGAAGTGATGATGGGTTGGCGTTAACAAGATGTGAACGCATTTCGAGGAGAGCCCAGGCATTGTTGAAGACGCGATACTGAACCTGAGCAGCTGCTGTAGGACCGAATGTACGCTTCTTGCTTGTCTCGCCACGCAGACGACCGATTTCACCACCGGCAGAGAGAACAACGTTCAAGCGATTCTCGTAGTAGTCATAACGAGGGTTGAACATGTTAATGGCATTGATGCCAATCTCACCGCGTATGCCGAAGTAATCAATGTCGTTGCGGCGCTTTGAAATGCGATGGTTGTCAGCAAAGACACTACCCTGAACATTGAAGAGCTTGTTAAGACGATAGCCAAGTCGATAGTCGAAATCAACAAAGCGACCATTACCATTGGTCTTTCTGCCATCGATAGAGAACATCTGACCGCCAAGGAGGAACTGAGCATAGAGACGATCGATAGGCATGTTGAGGTTAGCCTCATGGATTGATCTACGGTTAAAGCGATAAGCAATACCGCCAAGAGCCTCAATACGAGAAGCGTAGTCATGACTCAATACTACACGTGGCTCGCCGAAGAGATCCCAGTACTCGTTGATATGCCATGCAAGCTGTGCACCTGCATCGAAGCCCCAATGCATATCCCAGTTGCTTGTGCGGATACCTGAAATGGCTGTTAATGGACCAGCGAACAGGCTGAAGTCGAAGCGACGGTATGGGTTGAAACCAAGAACCTCATTGGTGATATTGTGCATATACTCAAGAGATACCTCTGGAGTGTAGCGACGGAGATCGGCTGTCTGTGTGTAGTTGCGTACGTATATAAATGAACCGCGTGCACGTACAGACGAGTAGTTGTTGATGTGCATACCGATACCGAAGTGACCGGCTGGGTCAATGTGATTAACAACACCACCCTTGCGTCCGCCAGGAGCGAAACTCAAACCGAGGGCTGCGTCCATAAACCATGTGCGGTGATCATCGATATCTGTAGGCATGTAACCAAGACGTGGCAGGAGTCCGCGCTGGTTGTAGAAGATAACACCTGCATAGATATCGGCATGCTCCTTGCGATTCTTTGGAGTGAAGAATGTCTCGGCACGTGGCTCAACCATCACGTCGATATTGTCAGTGACTGAATAAGAAGCCTGGAGACCGCCCTCGAAACCAACACCGATAGTCTTCTTCTGTGTTGCGGAAAGAAGGTTCTGTGGTGAGAATGTAGGACCGGCAAAAGCACGGAGGTTGAAACGACGATATGGATCAACACCATACCAGAGGTTCAACAGGTTAGCCATATAGTCAACACCGAGGGTTACATCATATTTGCCATAAGACTTACCCTGCCATGAACGAGGCTGCTTGTGCTCATGCATTACGCGATTCCAAATGGCAGGAGTTGCATCTGTCACATTGTTGATCCAGAACATACCGTTGAGACGGAATGAAGAAACCGGATTGAAACGATATCCAACAGCCAGCTTGCCTGTAAAGTCAGGATGCTTGAATGCATTCTTGATGCCCTGACGGTTGGAAGCAACCTGCGCGCCAAGACCTGGAGCAACCTCCATGAACCATGTGTTAGCATGCTGCTTAAGGCTGTCACGATACTGCTCGTTGAGTTCACGCCACTGATAAAGCTTGACACCGGTCATAAGATCCCAGCGAGGATACTGCTTTGAATTGATCTCATAACGAGGCTCAACAAAGACATCAAGACCAGGAAGGATACGACGTGTGAACTGGGCACCAAATTCAGCACCAGCACTCATTGATTTGAAGAAATTCTTCATGTCTGATGTCTGGCGTGGATGAACCTGAAGTGTTGGACCGGCAAAGAGATAGATGTCAGACCAACGTGTGCCGGTTACGTCATTGCCCCACCAGAGATTGGTGAGATTGAACATATAGTCGGCACCGATTCTGGTGTTCCACTTATACTGATGCAGATAAGAGAAGTTACGCTGACCGATAAGCGAACCGCGAACACGGACTCCATGGAAATCATTGATATTCATACCGACAGCAGCAGCAACCTGAGGAGCAAGACCATTGCGGAATGCCTCACCCCAGTGGAGAGGATGACCTGCACCAATTCCTGCCTCGAAGAACCACCGGTTAGTCATGTCGAGACGTTCAATAGAACGAGCCTCATGTGTGTCGTACTTCTTCCAGCGGGCATAGCGATCAAAGCTGCTTACATAATATTCCATACCGGCAGCTGTTGAGAACATAGCCTCATGGATACGTTCGCCGTCAGCACCTGTAATACCTGGCTCATAGTCATACTTATAACCAGGATTAGAGATACGACCCTCAACAAACAGAGCATAGTGGTCAGAGAGGAAATACTTCAACTGTGAACCAATTGTAATGCCGAGGAATGGCGCTGTGAAGGTGTGATTATCATTGCGATTGTTGAAAGCCTGACCGTGCTTACGGATCTGGCCTGCCTCGAAACCGCCTGACACTTCCCAACCGATACGGCCGATATAAGGCTTATCGCCAAAGATTGACAATGGGTTGAAGATAAGTTCACCACGTGCACCACGCAGAGTCTGATAACGATAACCGCGATTAGCCACACGACGTGTTGTCATACCAATACCGGCAATATTCTCGAAATAACCGAGACGGGCAGCAACTGATGGGTTGAACCATACACCACCACCGAAACCGAAGTTGAGATGACGGCGACCCTTTGGCTTAAGACCATCGTATGTGAATGAAGATGCATCATTACGGGCAAGACCTGCATAAGTCTGGAAGAAAGAGTTAGCCAAAAGGCCACCATCTTCGTCGAGCACATCCATCTGAGGCTTAGTCAGACGGAAATAGAGACCGATGAGGGCATTCATGCCAGGATCAACGTCATGGAACGAAGTACGCTTGTCGTAATTGTCAGAATAGATGGTAAACTGAGGCTCGATGAAGAAACTCATGTTGTTTGCAATATTCTTACGATACTGCAAGCCCATGGCAGCAGCCACGAATATGTCATGACCAGAGACCATGCCGCCCTTACCACCCATGGTGAGCAACCACTCGTTCTTACGATGGAGGTCGTAGCCATAATAGGTGTTAGAGATGTTCCACACATAGTCAAGGGCAAGGTTCATACGTTTCAGATTGCTGTATTGAGCAGTTTGAACCTGCGAATAGTTCAATCCGAGACGCACGGCACTTGACTTTGTGAAGTCCTTGCTTACTGCAATACCAAGACCTTTGACACTGGTTGGAATACGATGACCAAGTGCGTCGTTGATACGACCCAGACCAGTATAGCTTGAAGCAGGCCAAAGCACGTCCGGGTTCCAGTAGAACATAAGTCCCCAGCCATCATACCAATGATCAAGATTCACCTCGTCAACATCTGGATCTCTATACAGATAACGAACCAAATAGTTAGGTACATCCAGATCGATGACACCGTTAGCGCTCACCGCACTGGTAGCAGTCTCATCTGATGTTTCATCAGACACTGTGGCTGCCTGGGCCTCGCTCATTGAGAGTGAAGCTGCCAGGATAGCACAGCTGACTGCAATGTATTTAGTTAAATTGTTCATCACTTATTCTCGTTAGTCAAATAATCATTAATGTATGCTTCAACAGCCTCAAGATAGATGTCAAATCCATTAGACATGTTCTTCTGAGTACGATAGATACCGCGAATGTAGCTATCACCCTGACAACGTCCGATGAATGTTGCGTTCTCATCAGTCTTAAAGAGTTCTACCAATGCCTCAACAGCCTTAGAGTAGTGTTCGTTCTTCTGGTCGAGATCCTTAAGGATACCCTCAGCATAACGAGCCTCGGTAACAGCTGTGAAGTAGTTGCAGGCAGCACGATATGCAGGAACCTCCTCAGCCTCCTTCTTAAGGTCGGACAGACGGCTGTAGCAGTTGCGGAAGCAATCAACCATGCGTTCGTTAGAATAGCTGCCACCATCCTGCTGCAGGAGCTGGTTGGCAATAGACATGTTCACAACGTAGTAGTTCACAACAGATGTCTGTGCGATGCTCTCAGCCAGACGCTCGTCGGTAAGGAAGTCGCTGGTGTAGCACTTGAGATAATCCTGAAGTGACTTACGTGCGTACTTCTTATCGAATGCCTCGCTTGTGGTAGGAGACTGCATCAGGAACTGGATGAGTACATCGGCCTCACGGAGAGAGTTCTGATCACCCTTGCCAAGCAGACTCAGGATCTGGTTGTAGAGGATGAAATCGGCATTGATATACTTCCAAACCTTGGTCTCGCCCTTATAGCTTGTATAGCGGGCTGAGTTACCACGCTGACTGCGTTCCTCAGCATCAATATAAGGAGCAAGAATCTCAGTGTTGTAGATCTTATAGTTGATACTGTCAGTAACAAGGAGAGTAGCAGCCATTGGCAATACGAGATCGAAATAATCGTCGTATGAACGCCAGTTGTTATTGCGTGTGAAGTTCTTTACACGCTGCTCCTTGAATTCGAGGAGGAACTTAGAAATACCGAGCTTCTCTTCCTTGGTCAGTTTATCTGTAGTAAGCATTGTCCAATAGTAGAAGGCATCGCACATACGGAGGTCACCACCGCTGCGATAGTACTTGACAACCATCTCCTCTGTAGGATCCTGAATATCCTGATAGAAGAAACGAACCTCAGTACGACGCAGTTCATTGAGAACTTCCTCAATCTTGGCATTCGAACCGTTAGTATAGCCGATAGCGCTCTGGATGCTCTCGTAAGCAGTGTTATTCTCACAAGCTGTGCGAATCTTCTGTACGAGTTCGGCATTGCCAACAGAATCCTTTGCCCAAAGGATATCGGCAACTTCTGACCAAGGAGCAACCTGGCCATGTGATACGATACGTGGACTCTGACCACCCATTCGGCCAATCTCACCTGAGATCCAGTTACCGAGTGACTGAGCACGCTGGTAAGAGAGTTCCTGGTTTCGCTGGAAACCACCTTCAGGAGAAGAAACACCGAGTACCATTACCGAGTCGATACGACGGCGGCTTGTTCCGTTCTCGTCGTCAACCCAGAGAATATCGTCAACAGTGCCGCTGATATAAGCGAGCAGTGAGTCATTCTTACCAAGGTGACGGTCGATAGCCGAGCTTGCCTTTGCAAACTGGAGACGAGCCGAACGGTCAACTGTATGAACCTCACGTGTAGAAGATATAGGCTTCATGTCGTCAACCGTATTGTTTGGAAGAAGCGGAGGACAATCGAACGAAGCTGCACCAGCACCGATGGTGAGGAACATGAGAGGAGTAGCGCGGTCGCAAGGACACTCTACTGTAGATGTGGTATCAACATGTATGAAATCATGTGTATAGTTACGGTGAACCATACGATAATACTTGTTGATGTTAGGCATCTTGAACTCCCAGTTGTAGTTTGTACGCTTAGGCTCTGGCTCAAGGAATATGTTAACCTCGCTGAGATCCTGAACGTTCTGCACATCGAAGATCTTTTCGAACTCATCCATGAATGAGAATGAGTTGACACGTACCTTATAGATTGAGTCAACGTTGTTGGCTGAAAGAATGGTAGCACGACCCTTCTCCTGCATGACATTGAATGCTGAGTCACGGAGAGCAAGGATTGAAGAGTTCTTCACCTGATAGTAAACGCTGTCAGTTGGGTTGGCAACGACATCGGTGTATGTGCTGATCCAACCGTCGATGAACTGATCAGAACTGAGACGTGGTGTGCGGTGAGCAATGTTATGACCACGTTCAACATAACGCGATAACTGACCGAAGAGAGCCGAATCAACCTCAAGAGTATAAATCTTAGACTCATTAACCTCAAGAGGACGACCGCCATCAGCAGGAAGGTCAATATGCTGGCGACGTGCATAACCGAGCAAACCGTTCTTGATCGATTCGAAGTCCTTATACTGGCATGCAGTATTCCAGAGTGAATGATCAAGGTCGAATGACACTGTATCAGGATCAACAATCTTAAAGTCACGGGCACCCATCTGAGCTGCAAGAATCTCG
The DNA here is from genome assembly GCA_018065085.1 of Candidatus Liminaster caballi. Taxonomy (GTDB): domain Bacteria; phylum Bacteroidota; class Bacteroidia; order Bacteroidales; family UBA3663; genus Liminaster; species Liminaster caballi. The sequence continues at coordinate 48,078 of JAGHUA010000031.1, forward strand.
TTCGTACGCAGACGGTAGTACTCCATTGTGTCGCGAGTCATCACACCGGCAGTACGACGGTAGAGTGAATGCTGGAACTTCTCGCCTGCAAACACGAATGGAATCTGGCGGAAGAGCGAGTCAGCATCCTCCTCATGACCAAGGATCTTATAGGCAAGAGACTTAGCCTCATCATTGCCTGCAAAGTCATTCTGAACGCGAACCAGATCCTCAACGAATGTACATGGCTCAACCACACGGTCGATAACCAGACGCTGGTTAGTCTTACCCTTGACCTCAATGTTCTCATTGATTGGCAGGTTAGAACCCTTTACAATGGTTGAGCGACGGATCTTACCGGTCTTCATCTTGGCAGACGTAGCCTGCTCAGCCAACTCACGGGCACCCTTATAATAGATGCATGCACGTGTGTCAGTACTGTTGTTATTCAGAATTGGCTCGATATTATGCTTCTCATACGAACCCTTGCTATCGTGATATACAACCAAAGCAACGCTGTATGGAGTCAACTGATCCATAGAGTTCTCAATCCAGTAGTCGATGAGAGGCTTGAAATCGTTATACAACTCCTCTGCAATCCAGTTGGCCTCAGAGATTGAGAACACACCGTCACGGTCAGGATGGAGCAGATACTGCTTCTCCTCATAGTGCTGGATGTAGGCATTCAACTTAGCTGTCTTGGCATTGTCACGCTGGTACTGAATCAAGGAGTCAGCACCGACAGAGAACATCACATATACCTTCAGACCTTCAAGACCTGCACCTGTGAAGTGATCAATACCAAGCTTAATTTCGCCATCTAAGAGTTCCAGACTTGAGTTCTCGTCAGACGTAGCGTCCATGATGCGGAACTTCTTGTCAGGAAGCGATGACTGGGCGAAGGCTGGAACTATCTCGAAACAGCTCAAGACAGCAACCATAGCCACAAGGCATATATTATTTATTATACGCTTCAACATACCTTATTTCCTTATTATTTTAAAATGTATGTGATATTCACTCCGACGTTAGTGGTTGAGAAGTCACAATTGTGCGAAACTTCAGGTCCTCTGTAAGAGTAGCCTTTCTTCGACAGTTCACTTCCGTTTCTTACAGAACACTGGTTGTTCGAGAAAATCCAACCAGCACCGTAACAAAACTCCACGCTGAGCTTATGATTCAATGGCAAACTGTAGCCGAAGTTGAAACCAACAGGCAGAGCCACACCATCGTGCATAACCTTTACTTTCTTGTATTCCGTCTTATTGGTAGCTTTGTTAAGCAGATTCATGCCATGATTCAACCTCATGTTGTAATGAAGAGGAGTGGCCTGAAGACCAATAAAGAAATTTTCGTACGGCTGATGAGAGAACCAATAACGCATCTCAACCTGACCTGCCATGATTTCAGTATGACGGATGTATGAAGGGAAACCTTCAAAACTACCTACACCTGGCACAGTACCAATAAGGTTGACGTTAAATGACAGATATTCGTTAAGAACGAAATCAATACCGATATTCGGTGCACATACAAGCCATTCAGCAGCATTTGTACGAAGTGCAAAGCTCTGAGCCTTAGCCGACTGTACGCTACATAAGCATACAATTCCCAATATTAATGACAATATCTTTTTCATCTTTATTGAAATTCTTTAGAAATGCTTATTCGCCAGCATTGTTATCGGTTGATTCTGTTGATTCACTCTCGTTCTGAGCAGCAGCCTCAGGTGCGGCGGTCTCAGAGTTTGCTTCTGCATTTGACTCAGAAGAAGACTCTGCAGAAGTTTCAGCAGCAGCTTCCGGAGCAGTCTCAGCAGCAGCAGGTGCTACAAGACCGGCTTCTTCCTTTGTCTCGACAGGAACAATCAGGTAAGGAATAGTTGTAGAGAACATCTCGCCACGGCTGTTCTTGATCTCACGATGGAAGACGATACGAGCCTGAGCGCGATACTTACCCTGATAGTTGCCAGTCTTATATGGAGTCTCGTTAACCTTGAAGGTAACATCATCCAACTGATATGGCTTAATCTCAGCAAAGATAATCTCCTTGACAGCCTCTACGAACTTCTGTGGGTTGACAAGCCACTTGCCTGACTCCTCGTCGAAGTAACCAGGAACCTTTGGATCATCCTCATACAAACCTGAGTTGGTGAGCCAGTACTGACCGTCACGCCATGGACGGATAGTATCGTTCCACAAAGACTGTGCCTGAGCCTTACCGATTGAGTCTTCGATTACGAATGGAAGACTGAGATCGTTCTCAGTTACACCAAAGTGGAAGGTAACTGTTTCAGGTGCACCTGCAATAGTAAACTGGTTGATGCCATCCTCAATGCTGACGATATTTTCATCAATATCAGACAGACCAAGATTATGCATTGCAGCAATAACTTCCTGCTTGTTGATTGGGTTGACAAACGAGTCGTCAACACCGTTCCAAGGACGCTGGATGCGGACCGTACTCTTCGAACGTGCAATATTGTTGAAGAACTCTGCTACATTATTATATAATGCGCGCGCGTCTTCAGCACCTGCCATAGCAACACGGAAACGAGCCACACCTTCGTCCTCACCGCTCAGTGTAACCTGTGGGTGGAACTGAATGAACATAGCATAGATCTCGCGACGGTTGATCTGCTCCTGAGTAATGACACTGTCATAGTAGGTTGAGAAAGTACCGTCATCGTTCTTCTCATTGCGACCGACATAGAGTGTGCGGATCATAGCTGTGTCAAGCTTATGACCCCAGATGCTTGAGAAACGAGCAGCAATCGAATCCTTCGAGATAAACTCCTTCAGGCTGTCACGACTTGCAGGCTCACCGTAGAAGATAGGACGCTGGTTGCCATTAGCAGCATAATAGTTCTTCAAACTGTCAACGAAGCTCTTCTTCAATGAGTCAGCCTCGGCACGACCAGCGATCTCGACACGGAAAGGAAGGTTGCGACGAGAGTTTACATATACTGAGTCACCATAGTTACGCAAGCGGTTGTTGGTGATATACTCAATATAGTAGTTATCGCTGAGCTCCTTATTATCAAGAGATGTTTGCGTATGCGCGAGCATATTAAAATTAGTAGGAAGGAGATAAGTAAGACCGGTTGACTGCTGGAAGGCAGAAACAATCATGTTCTTATCAACATTCTCTACGAATGCAGAGTCAACACCATTGACGCTATGTACCTGAATTGCAACAGGATTAGCTTCAAGGATTGAATCAAGTTCAGCCATGTGGATTGAATCTTGACGGTTAGCCTCGACATTCTTGGCATAAACCGAAGCATCTGGCTGCCAGTACTTCTTGCTGATAGTTGTATTGCGGAAATTAAGACCCACTTTCAACTCAGTGATGAAAGGGAAAATCTTATTGAGGCCAGCAGACTTGAAGCCATCACCGCGATAAGCATCATAGCGGAAGAACATCAGACCTGCACTTGCGCCGAGCGACCACTGGAGGAAACGCTTATGGTTGTAATTGAAACCAGGGAAGTCATAACCGCCTGTGATACCGGCACTGAATACATTACCATTCTTGAATCCCTTAAGAATCATCTTATTATTAATGGTGACATTCATGTATTCACCGTATGCACCGATATAGTATCGGCCAGGGAACATCTCAGTGCGACGCTTCACAGTCGAAGTAACAGTGCTGTCAATCTTTTGCTGAATGCGTGCCTCCTTCGACATTACCAACTTGGTAGCGTATGGATTACCGGCATTGATACCAGCTGTATCAGGCACCATTACCTCAATTGGCTTGGTCAGCCATTGCTCATTAACCCACATAGCAGCCTTAGTCAAACCACGGCGCTGGTCCTTACGTTCGTTGAAACGGAAATGCCAACGATACTCTGCGCGAGCACGCAAATAATAGAGAGCACTCGTAGTATAATCCTTCTTGTCAAGGAAACGCTCCTTGCCAGGACGATACGACAACTGGAAGAAAATAGAAGGACAAGAGATGACTGTTGGGTCCTTCAGATCGTACTCGAAACCGATGTTCGGTGCGAAAATCATCCATTCCAGCAAGTTCGTAGACCAAGTGATGTTGGAGAACTTCTTAACAGTGTCGTTCGGCAAATCAAGTGGTTTGTAGTTACTACGACTCTCTGAGAGGTTCAGCTTCTTATACTGCGACTGGTCTGCCTTGACAACGCCTGCTGACATTGCCATCATTCCAATCACGCACAAGAGTGAAAAGAAAACCTTCTTCATAATAGTCTTATTCTTTTACTTATTTTTTTCTTATTAAATGCGATGCTTCCATTAATATTCAGTCAATGGAGCCGACAGACGGATGTCGCCCGACTGCATCATGTAGTTCTGACCAACACTCAGACCCTTCATAAAGAGCTGACCCTTGGCAAGCACATATTTATGACCCAGCTTCTTGGCGTTCTGTATATTAGTCTCAGCCTTTTCGAACTCGCTTGCTTGATCGTCCTTCGAACACTGGCGCTTACCCTGGTTGACAGTCATGATAGCATTTGTGACAAGTACGTTAATATCAAGGGCCAAATCAATACCAGCGCTCTTCACTGTCGATGCAACGGCAAGAATGATTGTACTCTTAAGATTATAGAAACGCATATCATTGTCGATAAGTTCTATAGCCTTGTTGATTGTAGTGTTTCCAAGGCTGTAACGCTTCTGCAAATGATATGTGAGTGCCTGATAGTAATAAGCCTCAGCATGCTGGTTGTCATTCTCAGCCAGTTCGTATGCACGCTCATAATTGCGGAGGGCTGTGTCAAAGTCCTTCTGGTCGAGTGCACGGTTACCCAATGTACGGAACTTGGCATAAGTTGCACCGATGTTGGCATAGTAGGTATCAACCTTACGGGTCAATGCCTCCTTTGGCCAGCGTGAGCTCATCTCTTCACTGCGCTTGGCAAGATAAGCCTCATCATTCTTGTGAGCCTCAATCTCGCTCTCTGGGTGAATCTTGATATACTCAGCAAATGGAATCACAAGCATACGGCTTGACTCGCAGACCTCAATCTTACGATCCATCACATAAGCACTGTAGTTATTAGAATTCTCCTTGAGGAAAGCATCCTCACGCTCGAACTCAGTCTGGATAGCGGTAAGACGACTGTAATAGTCCTGTGACTTCTTATTGTCCTTTCGGATTGACTCGATGTTAACCTTCATCTGCTCATTGATTGGCAGCATGATACCGTTGTAGATAATCCATGGATCAGCCTTTTCGCCCTGAGCCTGGACGAAAGCCATGATCTTAGCCGAACGAGTTTCGAAATCCACACAACTTGAGAAACGAGCATAGTCGAGCATCTGCTGCATTTCATTCCACTGATTGCCGTTGTCACGGCCTGCGTAGTTATAAGTGTCAGGATTGAGGCCTGCAGCATAGTAATCATTGTAAATCTGATCGAGCTGATCGAGATAATTCTGATTACTGCTTTCGCCGAGCAGGTTACGAAGAGCAAAACGCGCATAACCATAGACGTTACGGTTACGCGAATATTCCTTCTTAGCCTGAGGGTAGAGATCAAGCATCTCGTGCCAGCTCTTGCTGGCCTGGAGGCGCTGCATCTGCTGCAGTACACCTTCAGTCTCTTCTTCCACAACTTCAGCTCCAGGATTGTCAGACTTCAAAACATTTTCCTTATACCAGGCCTCCTGCTTCATACCAGGATACTGTGCCCAAGATTCAGACACAAATCCGGTCATCATAGCAGCAAGCGCCATTACTACAAGAAGATGTTGTTTCATATCTAAAAATTTTTTAATTAATTTTCAAATTTAGAGTTTTGAAATAACCATAGGTTCACTATACCTTGAACATGAATAATTCACAAAACTGCGCGCAAATATATAGATAAATCACATACGCGCGAGAAATATTTGGCAATAATTTAAACAAAAAGCGTAAAAAATTATAAAAATCTCAAAAATTACAACTTTACATAGCAAAATAAGTCATCAAAATTTAACTTACATGCTAATAGAAATAATCAAAAATCAAGCAATTTTTATCAATTGTGCAATCGTTATTCTTATGTATATTTTTATAACAAAAAAAGTGTTGAAAACTCTCAAAATAACTATATTCAATGAAGAGTTTTCAACACTGTATTTTCAGTTGTTTACCACCAGATAAACCTTGTCTGAAGGTCTGATTTTGGTTGGCACTTTGATAGAAAATCTATCGCCTTTATTGACTTTTTCTACCACTTTATAATCAACCTGAATTTCGTCGAGCGTAATTTCTACCACACCTGTCGTTGGTCCGATGATGAGTATTTTGTCGCCCTTATTGAGTTCATGAGCCTCGCAAAGGAAGTCGCCTATACCTATCTTACTGAACCATCCCATGGTCTTTGCAGCATATTCTTTGTGTTCTTTTGCCAGCGATCCGTATTCATGACTCCATTCGCCCAAACGCTGACCGAGGTAATATCCATTCCAGAATCCACGGTTGAAGACACGTGCCAGTTCCTTGTCCCAGACGTTGACAAGTTCCTGCCAGTTGTCAGGCAAAACGCAATGACCCGACTGATCGATGTCGCTCTTCTCAATGATACGTGCTGCCTCACTGTAGCATCCAACAACAGTTTTCACATATTCAGGACCACGTGCTCGGCCCTCAATCTTGAACACCTCCACACCTGCATCGACCATCTTATTCATGAAATGGATGGTCTTGAGATCTTTTGGCGACATTATATATTTATTATCTATGGTGAGCTGTATGTCGTGATCCAGATCGTCGAGCAGATAACGGTCTTCTTTATTATTAATAATGTTCGCGTCGTACGCGTGACGGCAAACCTGTGCACAAGCACCACGGTTTGCACTCCTTCCGTATTCATGAAGGCTCATATAGCATTTGCCCGACACAGCCATACACAGAGCTCCATGGGCGAACATCTCTATACGCACCAGTTCTCCCTTTGGTCCGCGTATATTCTGCTTTATGATCTCTTCATGAATATGTGTTACCTGCTCCATATTAAGTTCACGAGCCAGTACCACCACATCGGCAAACTGGGCATAGAACTTTAATGCCTCGACATTGCTTATGTTCAACTGTGTGGAGAGATGCACCTCTATGCGAGGTTTATGATCGGTTCTGTCCCATCCGCGCGCATAGGTCATTGCTGCCACATCGCTGGCAATGATGGCTGTAATGCCGGCTTCTGATGCAGCATCGATTATTCGGCGCATCTTATCCAGATCTCCGTCATACATGATGGTGTTGACAGTCAGATAGCTGTTCAGCGGCTTACCCTTATGAGTGCCTGTAACCGTCTCTGGATAAATAACTTCCTGAGGCGACACATAGTTTTCTGGCATCTGTCCGTTTCGGCAAATCTCAGCAATCTTAGGCAGATCATCGATTGTGAAATTATTGGCAGAACCCGAACGCATATTCAGACCCTGAATACCAAAATACACACTGCCTGCGCCTGCCTGTATAGCGGCTGCCAACGACTCATAGCAACCCACAGGAGCCATTATCTCCAATGACCTTTTCATAATTTGTCTTATCAGCTAAGTTCGAGCATACGGTCGATAGGGAGCTTGGCTCTTTCGATGATATTCTCGTCAACATGAATCTCCGGGGTCTCATCGCGCAGACATGCATACAGTTTCTCAAGTGTATTGAGGCGCATGTAGGCGCATTCATTGCATGAGCAACCCACACTTCCCTCGGTAATCTCTGGAGGCACAGGTATGAAGGTCTTGTCTGGTGCCTGACGCTGCATCTCGTGCAGAATGCCACTCTCGGTGGCAACAATGAATTCATTGCAGCTGTCTTCAACGGCAAACTTAAGCAATACGGCAGTAGAACCAACCTTATCGGCCAGCAGCACTACCGGACGCTTACACTCAGGGTGTACCAGCACCTTGGCGTCAGGATGTTCGGCCTTAAGTTTGAGGATAGCTTCTGTAGAGAACTGTTCGTGTACGTGACAAGCACCGTCCCAAAGCAACATATCCCTGCCTGTCACGGCATTTATATATGAACCAAGGTTACGGTCAGGAGCAAAGATGATCTTCTCATCCTTTGGCAGTGAGTTGACAATCTTCAGTGCATTGCCAGAGGTCACTACGATGTCAGTATGATATTTCACGGCTGCTGTAGTATTCACATAGCTCAACACCGTGTAGCCGGGATGTTCGCCAACAAACTTGCCGAAGTCGTCAGCCGGACATGAGTCAGCCAACGAACAGCCTGCCTCAAGATCTGGCACCAGCACCTTCTTCTGCGGACAGAGAATCTTACATGTCTCACCCATGAAGTGCACACCGCACATCACAATCACATCGGCATCCGACTTGGCAGCTTTCTGTGCCAATGCCAGTGAGTCACCCACAAAGTCGGCTATATCCTGAATATCTCCAATCGTATAGTAGTGAGCCAGGATCACTGCGTTCTTTTCGCTCTTCAGTCGTTTGATTTCCTCAATCAGTTCTTTCTTATCCATAGTTTTCAACAAATTCTATAATTATTATATTTCTTTTTTTGAAAAAAAATTTTTAATCAAAAAACTCTAATGCTTATTATGGTAGCAGTGTTGAAAAGTTAATAACTTTGTGCCTCAGAAGTTATGAATGTTTATAAACATCGTTTTCCATATCATAAAAACACTATAGTCCTTTATCAACATATCAACATATATGCTTTCGGGCGCAAAGTTAATAAATATTTTTCAAACTTGGTGATGAAAACCCTACTTTTTTCAGTTAAAAAGATTTTTACAAATTGTGAATAAAAAATTTGGCAGTTATAAAAAACATATTATGCCGCATAAATATCATATCTCCAAATTATCTGGCAATTATTTATAAAAAAGTTTTCAATGATAATTATCAACATTTTCAACACTTTTTGAACATCTTATTTGTTTATCTCAAAAAATAAATATATCTTTGCGGCATGAAAAAGTTGACAATGCTCGAAATGGGTCGTATCAACGCAACCGAATTTAAGGCTGCCAGCAAGATGCCTCTCATTATTATATTAGATAATGTGCGTTCGCTGAACAATATAGGTTCGGTGTTCCGCACCAGCGATGCTTTCCGCGTTGAGAGCATTTATCTGTGCGGCATTTCTGCCACTCCCCCATCGCCTGAGATTCATAAGACTGCCCTCGGTGCAGAGGATTCTGTCGATTGGCAGTATTTTGAGGATACTCACGAAGCCGTGCGTCAGTTGCAGCAGGCAGGATACCGAGTCATGTCCATCGAGCAATGCCAGGGTTCTACCATGCTTGATACCTGGACACCTGACTTTAGCCAGTATCAGGGTTATGCGGTTGTTATGGGCAACGAGGTGAAGGGCGTACAGCAATCAGTGGTTGATATGTGCGACGGTTGTCTTGAGATTCCTCAGTTTGGCACAAAACATTCGCTCAATGTAAGTGTCACCACAGGTCTTGTCATCTGGGACTTCTTCAAGGCTTATAAAGATAAACTCTGAATAATGTTATGGCAAAAGCACAAGATCCGAAAGACACTCCGCTGCTGAAACAATATTTCGAACTCAAGGCAAAATATCACGATGCAATTATCCTGTATCGTGTAGGTGACTTCTACGAAACTTTCTGCGACGATGCTGCCACAGCTCATGATATTCTCGGAATCACTCTTACCTCTCGTGCCGGAAGTCCATTGGCTGGTTTTCCCTATCATGCTCTTGATACATATCTGCCTAAACTTGTCCGTGCCGGCAAGCGTGTGGCTATATGCGAACAGCTTGAGGATCCTAAGCTGACCAAGAAACTGGTGAAACGTGGAGTCACCGAACTTATCACTCCGGGTCTTACTCTTGGCGATAATGTGCTCAATGCACGTGAGAATAATTTCCTTGCTGCCGTGACTTTCGGCAGTGTCACCGGACGTTCGTCACGCCAGAATCCGACTGCTCAGGTAGGTCTTACTCTTCTTGACATTTCTACAGGCGAATTTCTCACAGCCGAAGGTACTTTCGACTATATTGACAAACTCATTGCCAACTATTCTCCTAAGGAGATGCTGTTTGTCAAAGGTATGCGTCAGCATTACAATGATCATTTCACTACTCATCCCTACTGTTACGAACTCGAAGATTTCTATTTCAGCTACGACAATGCACGTCGTCTGCTGCTCGATCTCTTCAATACGCAGTCACTTAAGGGATTCGGTATTGACGAGATGTATCTGTCGATAACATCTGCCGGTGCAATATTGCGTTATCTTGATGCCACACAGCATAAGAACATCCGCCACATCACTACCATCCGCCGCATAGACAATGAGGCATACATGCGTCTTGACAAGTTCACCATCCGCAGCCTTGAACTCGTCTATCCTATGAACGAAGGCGGCACTTCGCTGCTCAATGTCATTGATGCCACCACTACCCCGATGGGCAGTCGTCTGCTGCATCGCTGGATACTTTTCCCGTTGATTCACTCCGAGAGCATACGCGAGCGTCTCAATGTTGTGGAATATTTCTTCCGTGATCCTGATATGGCCGAAACTGTCGAAGAGAGTCTTAAGCATCTTGGCGATATGGAACGTATCATCGGCAAGGTGGCTGTAGGTCGTGTCACTCCGCGCGAGATTGTCCAGCTCCGTGTGGCTCTTGAGTCATTGAAAGAAATTAAGAACGTATGCCAACAGGCCGATCTGCCACAGTTGCAGAACATTGCCGAACAGATCAACACCTGCGACCGCATTGCCGACCGTATCTACCGTGAGATAGAACCGGAACCTCCTGTTCAGATTGGCAAGGGTAATGTGATCCGTGCCAATGTCAATACCGAACTCGACGAACTGCGTGCCATTGCCTACAGCGGTAAGGATTATCTGCTGGCTCTGCAGCAGCGCCTGTCAGAGGAGTATGGCATTCCATCGCTCAAGGTTGCCTACAACAGTGTCTTCGGCTATTATATTGAGGTACGCAACACGCATAAGGACAAAGTGCCTGCCGAATGGATTCGCAAACAGACACTCGTTGGTGCCGAACGCTACATCACTCAGGAACTTAAGGAATATGAGGAGAAGATACTCACTGCCGAAGAACGTATCCTAAGCCTCGAAACCCAGATCTATCAGGATCTGCTCAAAGCCCTTGAGGAGTATATTCCTATCATTCAGATCGATGCACAGCTCATGGCTCGTATTGACTGTCTGCTGGCTTTCAGTCGTGTGTCAGCGCGTTATCATTACGTGCGTCCTGATGTTGACGACAGTCTTGTGCTCGACATCCGTCAGGGTCGTCATCCTGTCATCGAACGTCAGATGCCAGTCGGTGAGTCGTATATTCCTAACGATGTACTGCTTTCGTCCGATGAAGACGGTTCGCAGATTATGATGATCACCGGTCCTAATATGGCAGGTAAGTCTGCTCTCTTGCGTCAGACGGCTCTCATCGTGCTCATGGCTCATATCGGCTGTTTCGTTCCTGCCGATGCTGCCCATATCGGTATTGTCGATAAGATTTTCACCCGTGTAGGTGCTTCTGACAATATCTCGCTCGGCGAATCTACGTTCATGGTCGAGATGACAGAGGCTTCTAACATCCTCAATAATCTTTCTCCGCGTTCGCTTGTGCTCTTCGATGAGCTTGGACGTGGCACATCGACCTATGATGGCATCTCCATTGCATGGTCCATCGTCGAATATGTTCACGAACGTGCTGAGGGTCATCCAAAGATGCTTTTTGCCACTCACTATCATGAGCTCAACGAGATGGAGAAACTCTTCTCACGCATTCATAACTTCAATGTGAGTGTACGTGAGGAGAATGGCAAGGTTCTGTTCCTTCGCAAACTCAAGCCAGGCGGCAGTGAACATTCATTCGGTATTCATGTGGCACGTCTGGCAGGTATGCTGCCTGAGGTTGTGAAGCGTGCCGACGAGGTTCTCAAGACTCTTGAGTCATCTGCTCCTTCTGCCAATAATATGCAGTCGGCCACAGCTCCAGTCGAAAACATTCGTCCTGCTGGTGCTCCTGCCGGCTATCAGTTCCAGATCTTCGAACTCGATGACCCTGTGCTCAGTCAGATTCGCGACGAGATCAAGAATCTCGACCCGAACAACATGACTCCGATGGAGGCCCTCAACAAACTTGCAGAGATCAAGAAGATCTGCGGAATATAAGCACCTTTTTATTTTCTTCTTCAATGCCACCTACTACAAAAGTCTCAAAGAGAAAGCTTCTGTATAAGCTATGAAACTATGAGACTTTTGGTTGTGTATCCACGCATCTTCGGCATGACTGGCTTCTACTAACTTTGAAGTGGTCATTGGTCTAAGAATTGTTTCTACATAACTAATTGTATGAAGTTCTTCCTCTGAAAATATAGATAGTAGATTTTCAGTAGATTCATCACAGTATAGGCGTACAGTCTCTGCTTCATGTACAATGCGACTTTCTTTGTATAGTCCGTCTATATTGTCATATATGGTATCAAAATGCTCAGGTACAGGACCATATTGAATTGCACGATAAGTAAGGCCAGAGATACTTGTGCCATACTGGCGGAAGTGACAGAAATCTACATAGAATAATTCCTTATTCAGTTTTGTAGGACAGATACCACCTTCAGTAGTCACAAGATATTTGATCAGATTGATGAGTTTATGTGTATTCATCTCACCGAATCCGTTCATCACAGACCTACTCATTTTACCATAGTACAGATTCTGTTCGGCTGTTTTATCATTGTATTCAGTACAAGCCATCACTCGTTCAGATACTTTTACGAATTCCTCTTCGTCAAACACACCACGACTTGCCGACAGCAAAGTTAACAATCCTTGTTTGCTATGGATCATCTGTATCATCTTTCCGTTCGACTCAGAAGGAACAGTTCCTTTCTCATACTCTTTATACATATTGATGCCGAAACCCAATATGCGACTTATTTGACTATAGTTTAATCCATAGTGAATGCGTATAGCTTTGATTTCCTCAGGGAATGGTATTCCATGTTTCACTCTGTACTGACCATACAGGTCGTTGCACATCAGCGTGTCCTGCTCATCGGTTGTAAACTGCTCGCCTGTATCGCAACACTGGTAGTATCGTACATGCACCATGTACTTTTCCTTGCGGAATTCTTTTTCTTCTACATCGCATACCTCCACGACCTTTCCTCCTGTGAAAGGGCTCTGTATGTCTTTAACTTCTCTTTCTGTGCGCATAAATCAAACCTCCTTTCCTTTGACAGAAAGCTTTGGCATAAATTGATTGAGGAAGGCTTCCACTTCCTGTCTGGTCTTGATCATTGGTGAGCGATTGGTTGTTGATATTTGGCGCAAAGATAGTATAAAAGATTTTAAAAAGCAAATGATATCACGAAAAAGTGAAGATATAACATAAAATAAATAATATAAAACACGAAATAATACATATGACTAACAATTAAGGAGATGAAATAATCTATGATCTCATCGATGATAAGACGGTCGAATAACCTTCAGCAGGTAAACGATCTTCGGCGAGTTCCTCTGCTGCTAAAGGATATGTGAGAAAGCGTAAATTGCAGAAACTACCGACATTGAGCATTATCCAAATGTTTTAGATATTTTTCTTTCATTCCCGCAATTTAATTTGATAAAGATTCTATCATTCCCCGAATTTTATTTATATGTTTTAATATCATTCCCTGAATTTTGTTACAAGACATACTAAATTGACATCAGTGGATTTCGACGTAAAGTATCAAATAAAGAACAATCTTTCACAACGGTATATTGTAAAACCTACTACAAAAATCGTATTTACCAACAAATATATATACTATTTTTTACGTAGAAACATTAATAATCCTTAAAACCAACGAGAAATGGAGAGAAAAAAGTCAACTACTATTAAATGGATTTGGAAGATATTTTTAGAACTACTATCTTTGCCGTACGAAAATCGCATTATTAACCATAAAATAATAGTTGATATGAGTAACGAACCAAAGACCAAACAGTTGACCAAAGCAGAACTGCACCTGATGAATATCCTCTGGGACAAAGGTGAAGCTACCGTGCAACAGTTGCACGACGTTTTGGAGGAACCTAAGCCTGCCTACACTACCACTCTTACAGTGATGCAAGTGCTGACCAAGAAGAACATCGTGACCTTCGAGAAGCGAGGTAAGGCCAATGTATATAAGCCACTCCTTACGCGCGAAGAATATATAAATGAGTTTATGGACGATGCCAAGGAAAATGTCTTCGGTGGTTCTATCCGCTCATTCTTCTCATTCTTTGCCAAGAGCGAGAAGATTGACAAAGAGGAGCTCAAGGCTATTCTCAAGGAGATGATCGAAGAGGATAATTTATAAATGATAAAGTTATGACTGAATTACTGATTACTTACGCCCAATTCCTGGGTGCATCCGCCTTACTTGTGACTTTCTATTGGGTGGTGCTTCGTCATCGTGCCAGTTACAAACTTAGCCGACTCTATCTGATCGGGGTGCCGATGCTGAGTGCTATGATGTGTGGGTTGAAGTTCGAAGTGGAAGTGCCAGCAATGCCTTTCCTGACAGAAACCGAAGCTATGACATCTAAAATTACACAAGCGTTAATAATCAATGAGCCGCAATACAATAGCATAACAGAAACCGTCAGCGCGCCAGAGTCGTCATCTGCCATTGAGGTCCCAATGATAAAGGAGCCACAGGCGGAAAAGTCACAGGTCAATATAGACTATGCAGCCATTATCCGCATCATCGTTCCTCTAATTTCTATCATCTTCTTGCTCATAGCTGCATTCCATATCATCAAACTGCTTTGCATCAAGCAGAAGTTACCTGTCGAAACTACCGCAGAAGGCTATGAACTGATACATTCCTCAGCCGTGCAGACGCCATTCTCATTCGGCAAGACCATCTTCCTGCCTGAAGGGCTGGATGCCGACCGTGAATCGTATATCGTCTGTCATGAAAAGGCTCACATCACTCACGGCCATTATATAGATGTGTGGATCGCAGAAATCCTCGCGCGTATGTTCTGGTTTAATCCTTTTGTGTGGTTCTGCCGCTCGGAACTGAGTAACGTCCACGAATTCGAGGCTGACAATGACGTTATCGTGAGTGGCGCAGATATTCTTGCCTATCAGACCACTTTGCTCGAAATGGTTATGAACGAAAGTTCGCCAGTGGTCAGTGGGTTCAATCATTCTTTTATACGACAAAGATTCATCGAGATGAAAAAATCAACTGTCAATACCCTCGGCCGAATGGGTAAGTTCGGCACTGCAGCATGGGTCATTGCACTCATCTGCCTTTTTACGATCTCGTTCAAGCCTGTAAAGGCAAATACTGTCCCTGAGCTCAAAGATCCGCAGCTATTCACCATCATCGGTCATGTGGATGAGAATATCACTGACTCATGCTACAACATCTACCTGTCGGACGAGTATTTCCACATCGATGGAGAAAAGCCGGTGGCATGTGTTCCTGTGGTCGATAAGCAGTTCCGCTATGAGATTCCACTCACCAAGACCCTCGCAGGACGCTTACGCTGTATCTTCCCAGGAGGAGAGCTTTGTGAGTCATGGATCGATCTCTTCTTTGTCCCTGGCACAACGGTTGATCTGACAGTGCACAATGGCAACTATACCCTCCTTTATCCCGATGATAACTATGAGAACTATGATAATCGTCTCCGTCGTGCTATTTATGCCACACGTAAAGCCACAAACTGGGAGTCGCCACACATAGAGAAAATAGATGGCCAGCGTTGGGTGAAGCCTGAGCAGAGCTGTCAGAACGGATACATGGGCCTTCACGTTCAGGAGGTGATCTTCAATGACAAAGAGACTGTCCTCCGTCTTGTAACTGACTTTAATACAGGTAATCTGAGTTTCTCCAGTCGTTCATATCTGACTGATGAACAGGGTAATCAATATAAGCTCCTGCGTGCCATCTCAGGCAGCGAACTCGATGAGAACTGTAGCAAGCAGGCACATGTGTTTGGCGGACTCTATGCCTTCGAACCACTGCCAAAAGGTATTAAGACCTTCTCATTCTTCAATGGTCCTGATGGAGTAAGAAATGTGACTCATATCACAGAGGCAAAGCCAACAGATGAGACTCCGAACTTTAAGCTCAACATCACCGCTACGCCTGGAATCGGTGATTCTGGCTATCTGATCATCTGCAGGAACAAATGGGGATCTTATGAGCAATTGGACGATATCGCTCTGGACGGCAACCGACAGTGCTCATTCAGCATGCACCTCGACTCACTCTTGGAAGGTGTCGTTCAGGCCACTTTTCCCGACGGATCGGTATGTCGTTACGTAATGTCATTCCCATTCATCCCAGGTGAAACAGCCGAGCTGACAGTCAAAAATGGTGTCTTCAGCCTCACGGGTACAAACTTCTATAAGCGATGGTACGATGCAGATGAACTCTTTGAGAATGCCAAGCGTTTCCATACACCCGAAGAGACCCATAAGATCGTCATCGATTACATCAAGGAGCATTCGTCTGATGAGGCTTGCTTCCGCTACTTCCAGAAAGAGTACTTGTCCTGTCAGGAACTCGTAACACTCGCCTCAGAATCACTACTCGCCACGGATTACGGCCAGCAGTTGAAAAGAGTTGCTGCACATGAAGCCAAACTTCAGAGCGAAGCCAACGAACCATTAGTCATCCTTTTCAAGAAGACAAATGAAGACATGTACTCCGCAGATATAATAGATATAGAGGAATATGAAGCATATCTTGCTAATCCGATACCTGGCTATGCTATTTTCCGATACGAGCCTGGCGATCCAGACATTCCATTTTATATAGCAGATCATCCAAGGGTAATAAACCATGGCTTGATTCAGATTCAGCCAAAGGATTGGCCAAAGGCAGAACGATTCAAACCGCAGGAACCTGCCACAAAGAATGGCCAGCGTTCAACTGAGCCACAACAGGTCGGTTGGTCGAAAGCTGCTGTCCAATAAAAAAGTGTCAACCGAAACGAAAACTTATTTTCGTCCCGGTTGACATTATTGTCTTCAATAGTTTGCATAGATTGATAAATATATTTTATTCACAAATTACCTAAATATTTGTGAGTGCAAAGGTAATAATTATTTTTTGGAAAACAACCAATGAAGGCAAAGAAAATACACTTTCACTCGTCTTTTAGTGTCCTTTTTTGTTCAAATAATGAAAATTTTTATCTTATCTGATACGTCGCGTTGACCTCTGACGTGCATTTCTGATGCGAGGCTCTCACATCTTTGAAACGTACCTTTTCTACGCGATTGAAGTAGTTATTCAGACAGTTAACGCTGGCGAAACCGGTGCGTTGTGCCACCTCTGCTGGCGTGAGACTGGTCTTGATGATAAGTTCGAAAAGCAGTCGATGGCGGTAATCGCGCAATAGTTTGATGAGATTACATCCGAAATGTACGTGAACGCACACGTTGAGTTCTTTTTCATTTACTCCCATTCGGTTTGCTACTGTCGATGATGAAAAGTCATTCAATGTGCATAGTGTGCGCATCAGTTCGTCCATCAGACGGCTTTCTGTGGCCGGGCGGATGCTCGAAAGGATTTCGTAGTCATTCATCAATGTGTAAAGTCCATTGCCGAGAGGTTTTAACGGACTTACATAAACGTGGTCAAGGGTCAGATAAGGCTTAAACATAGTGCTTAATATTGTTGAAGTGTTCAAATAATGATTTTTTACATCACAAGTATACTAGGAGTGTCGAAAATTTAATTTTTTACATCGCAAGTATACTAAGAGTGTCGAAAATTTATTTTTTTACATCGCAAGTATACTAAGAGTGTCGAAAATTTGATTTTTTACATCGCAAGTATACTAGGAGTGTCGAAAATTTGATTTTTCACATCACAAGTATACTAGGAGTGTCAAAAAAAGATTTTTTTACATCGCAAGTATACTTGGAATGATTTTTTTATATTCTGCGGCAAAGATAAGCTTTTATTATCAAACCAGAACATTTTTTTCGATATTTCTGCACTATTGGTAGCTATTCCATCATTAATTTACGCTGATATCACCACTTCCGCGTACATTTTTGTTCAGATTTTTGATATTTCCCTTAATTCGGATGTCTCCGCTGCCGGTCACGTTGGCATTTACCAGTTCGCAGTCATTGCAACGCACTTCGATGTCACCTGATCCCACAACAAGAAGGTCGGTCGCTTTCACTCTCTGCTGGTTTACCTTGATGTCGCCTGAACCGCGCAGTTCGTAGTTAGCTATGATACTCTCGATGCTTTTGATATTCACGTCGCCTGAACCTGCAAGCTGGACGTTGACATTGTCGCAGATAATGTCGTTGAAATCAATATCGCCCGATCCTTTGATTGTGATGCTGAGATTGTCTGTATCAACCTTTTCGTTGCTCTTGAAGTCACCTGAGCCGACTACACTCACGCCGATGAGGTCAGGCGAGGTGACGTAGATGGTGATGTCTGCGTTCTGATCATTCACGGTGCCGTTCATAATGTCGTGTATAAAGTCGAAGAAGCCGCGGCTGATGTTCACGCTGTTTTTACTCTGGATGTAGAGTGTCTCGCCTTCTTTCGATATTTCCACCTTGTCAATATCCTCTTTCTCGGCTTTGACTGTGACGCTGTATGATTCGCCCTGTGTATAGATGACCTTGTCAGAACCGTTAAGTTCAATTCTGCAGAAGTCTCTGATATTGATATTCTTCTCAATAGTTTCGGCGTTGGCGGTGCAGGTGAGTGCACAGAGTGCTGTTGTTATGCTAAGTATTAAGTTTTTCATTGTTGTGACAGTTTTTGTTTTATTGTTTGAGTTTCTGAATTGCGAAATGTCCGCAGATGGCAGTGATTGTCCAACTCAGGATCAGCGGCAGGATGATGACGTAAAGCAGCTGAGTCATGCCCGTCTCAAGCGGCAGGGTGATGATGAATGTCTTGATATCGGTCATAAGCGTGCCGATGACGTCGGTGTAGCAGGCAAACAGTATCATAGTCACGATGAATGTGAACTTCCATGCCCTCTGGAGCTGTGTCTGCCAGTCGGTACGTTCTGGAAGATTCTTCACAACGCGCGACGAGAATCCATTGTCGTCAATCTCCGTCTTGTAGCTGATGAGAAATTTATCTACTTCGTTGTTCATATCCGTTATGTTTAAGATATTCGGCCAACTTCTGTTTGCCTCGCGCTATGTGGCTTTTGACTGTGTTGGCGTTGAGTTGTGTAATTTTGGCAATATCCTCTATCTTCTGGTCTTCGATGACCTGCAGTGTGACGCATGTACGTTCGATGGGTTTGAGCTGGCTGAGGGCTTTGACCATGTCAAGGTGAAGAGCTGTGTCGCGCTGTTCGTAACCGATGTCGAATGCCTCGTCGATGTCGTCGGTCAGATGCCGGCTGCGCAGGTGATCGTACCAGGTGTTATAGCCGATGCCGAAGAGCCATGTCTGGAATGTCGATTTTGCTGAATATTGGTCGATGTGCGTCCAGGCTTTGATGAATGTGTCCTGTGCAAGGTCATCGCTCAGCATCTGATCACCCAGGGTGAGATGGAGGAAGAATCGCCTTAATGCCGACTGATGTTTGCTGACCAGCTGAGAGAATGCCTCACGATCGGCAAACAATGTCAGTCGGGTTGTCAGCGCAATCTCACTCAGGCTTCTCATGTTTGTCTTTGTTCGAAATGTATGCGATTATTATCTGACCTGCGCCGTACATTGCCACCAGAAGTCCTGCTGCTCCTAATATATTGCTCCAAAATATCTTGCCCACAAAGATAAGGCCAAGGCCGACGGCCACCTTCATGATGCCTTTGTGGAGCAGCGGTTTTTCTTCTTTCTGAGTCTTTTCGGCCTTTGTGTAGGGGTTGCTGTCCGGTGTCTGGTGTTCCGGCTGAGGGTTTGTGGCCGTTGGGGTCTTCTCTGTCGGGATCTCCACGCCTTTCTCTATTGCCGCAAGGGTGATCTTGTCTTTCATTGTCTTGCGCTTATAGACGAAGTAAAGCACGATGGCAAGGATAAGCACAGGGGCAAGGAAGAGTAAGGATAAGGTGCCGAACACTGCCACGATGGCAATCTTGGCGATGGAATCTGCATCGTCATTGTTAAATCCGGTGATGTCATTGCCATCGAAATCCATGTCAAAGTCAAAGTTTCCGATTTCAAATTCATCGGTATTCGTGTCAGAGGCATTGCTTGCCACTACCGAATCTACAACCTCTGTGTTCTCGCGGTCGATGTGGCGGTGGTTCTGTGCAATAACTGTTGTGCTGCCTGCGATGAGGAGCACCATTGCTGCGATGATTGCTGCGATCTTTTTCATTTTTGCTATTCTTTTTATTGTTTACTTTTTTTCTTTTATCACATTCACCGGCGTGGCCTTTGCCTGTGTTGTTTGCAAGTTAGACGTAACGACCTCGTCAAAAAGTTGCAGCGTCGCACATTTTTTTTTGAAAAAAGGTTATTCATGATATTTTTTTGTCTATTTTGCTACAATACCTATAATATCTAAGAAGAAAATAAGTATTTTTAAGTTCATAAATGTATTTTTATGGCCAAAATTTGCTTATAAAAGATAATTTATGTACTTTTGCGGCAACCAAATATTTCTATTTGTATGAATAATGATGAAAGCTTAGCTAAAAAATCGACAACTGAAGCCATTTGGACTTTGGGAGAACGATTTCGTACCTATCGCATAGCTTGTCAGATGACTCAGAAGGAGGTATCTGAGATATCTGGCGTCAGCCTCCTTACCATCCGCCGCTTTGAGTTAGGCATAACATACAACATCACTTTGAGCAATCTGATTGCCTTATTGAAATCCATTGATATGGCAGATGGGTTGGATGAGTTGTTGCCACCTATGCCTATCTCACCATACGCCTTGTCAAAATTACAGCAGAAACAACCAAAAAGAGTGCGTCATGGAAAATAATCTGATGGTAAAAATATGGGGTCAGGAAGTTGGCCGTCTCAGTTGGGACAGCCGTAGGAAGCGCGCCGTCTTTGAATATCATCCCACCTTCCGTAAGGGTTCGCTTGACCTCTCACCTCTTCAAGCTTCCATACACGATTCTAAGACAAGATTTCCATTCTATGGTCAAGCCAATGATGGAGTTTTCTTCGGACTTCCTGCCTTCATCAGTGACAGTATGCCCGGTCAGTGGGGCAACACTGTGTTTGCAGCATGGGCAGAAGCAAATCATATTCGTGAGAAAGACTTGACATCTGTTGATAAACTCAGTTTTATCGGACAAAGAGGCATGGGAGCCTTGGAGTTTGAACCGGCAGAACATATAGGCAACAGCATGAGCATTGCTCTGGAGCAACTTTATGAGAAGGCTCAGCAGATACAAGATCAACGTGAAACAGCCGTTGTTGCTGCAGATGATCTGTCGATTGAAAGTCTGTATGAGGTAGGTACTTCTGCCGGTGGTCAGCATACAAAGGCAGTCATTGCAAGGCATCGCCAAACTGGAGAAATCAGATCTGGTCAGATATTGCTTCCAGAAGATTATACATATTATATCCTCAAATTTGCTGAACGTGACTACTATCCGCTGACTCGTCTGGAGATGGTCTATGCCGACATGGCTAAATATGCAGGAATCTCAATGATGCCTTCAGAATTAATAGAGATTGGAGGAGAAATGCATTTTCTTACCGAAAGGTTCGACAGAGAGAATGGAAAGAAAATTCACACTCAGACACTGGCTGCCATGATGCCAGATGCTCACAGTTATGAAGATTTGATGGAGGTATGTGATAAACTGAAACTTCCGTACAAGGAGAAGAGTGAGACTTTCCGTCGTATGGTATTTAATGTTCTGACAACTAATGTGGATGCCCATATCCGCAATTTTTCCTTCATGCTTAAGCCTGGTGAGAGCGACTGGCATATCACTCCAGCGTATGACCTTACATTCTCTTGCTTTAATACCGGTAACCGCTTAGACCCATCTCATTATCTCCGTGTCAACGGAAAGGCCAGCTACATTACCAAGGATGATTTATTGGCTTTTGGTAGGAAGAACAATATCAACCGTCCAGAGGAAATCATTGAGCAGGTTGCAGATTCGGTTTGCTCATTCCGATCATTAGCCACAAAATACGGAGTGCCAGAATATTGGCAGGATAAGGTTGAACAGCATTTTGCAGAGATGAATCCCACAATTCTTTCAAGGTTATCGGGCTATAATTCTTCTGTCTTTTCTTTCGTTATGCCTGATACAGGTAAAACCATATCCGACGTTTATTGGGAAGAGATGGGAAATGGTGCCTGGAGGCTGCATGTCACTATAGAAGGTGAAAAAAGACAGCGTACTTTTGCCGCTAAATCGGCTATTGCAAAGCAAGTGGCAGAGGAAGGAGGCATCAAGATGTCAGAGAATGCAATGTTACGTTATGTTGTGCTGCTTTTCAACGAAGGAAGAGAACAGCAGTAATTTTGTAAAGAATTCAAATAATTTACTTTTTGGATGTCATTCCTGTATGGCATCCAAAAGTTTACTATATGACTCTGCTTTTTTCACATCGCCAAGTTTTTGATATATTTCAATCATGAAGCCATACAAAGGCTTGAGTTTGACGCTATTGTTTCCGAACACTTCCTTTCTGATATCAATAGCTTTCTCAAAGTTTGAGATAGCATCCTGATAATTACCCATAGCCATGTATGTTTGTGCAAGACCATTATAGTCGGCTGCGACATCTACATGCTTCTCTCCATAAACAGCAATATGAATTCTTAAAGATTCTTTCAGCATATCTATAGCTTCATCATATCGTTTTAGGTACAAGCTGATACCTCCAATGTTACTATAAGCATCAGCTGTTTCAGTATGTTCGTTACCATAATAATGTTTGGAAACATCAAGCGCCAACTTAAACCATTTCAATGCTTCTTCTAGCCTTCCTAATCTCATATTTATACCACCGACATAGGAATAGCTGGCATTTAAAGAAGGATGCATTTCGCCGGCCTCTCTTTTAATTAATGCTATTGCTTTTTCTACGTACCCTAAACCCTTCTCATATTCACCTTTCTCACAATACAACGCAGTCAAAGCATTATACTGATTGAACATTGCAGGACTGTCTTCACCGAAAATCTTTACTCTAATATTATAAGCCTCAATTTCGTATTGTTCAGATAAATCCAGTTTTCCTTCGCGCAGATAGATGCCTGCAATGTTTGAACATACCTGAGCATATTGTTCGTTGTCCCTATTATTGGTGTGACAATCTTTTGCTTTAAGAAGATAATAGATGGCATTCTCCATATTGCTCAAATTGTAGTACAACACACCCAAACCATTGTATATCGAAGATATCGTAGGATGTTTGTCTTCATAGATAACCAGACTTACCTCCAATGCTTTTTTTAATAATGACTCTGATTCCTCATACTTATTCATTTCTCGGTAAAAGGAAGCTGCATCAAAGTAAACGATGATTTGTCTTGGCAGGTCGATTGCTTCATCGTTCTCAGCAAGTTCTAATGAAAGATTCAGAAACTTTTGGGCTTCTTCGAAATTACCTCTTTTTACTAGATTGGTCGCCAGCTGATTGTATATTCTCAATAGAATTTCTGGCGTATGATAATTCATTTGTTGATACACAGAGTAGGCTTCACGAAGACAATCTGCAGCCTTTTTATTCTCTGATATAATTTCGTAGCAATTGGCAAGACCGACTGTAGCGGCAACGTATTCTTCCGATTTCTTACTATGAAGACACAATGCTCTCGTGTACATGTTGATAGCTTCATTATATTGACCACATTTCAGATATACATCTGCCAAATTTGCAAAACATGATCCTCGTGAATCATCTGAAAAATCAGGATTATTATTCACAATATTTAGTGCTCGCTCCATATAAGTCTGTGCCAAAGTATAATTGGCCTGGTAGTTTAGAATGAAAATACCACAATCAACTTGCCATTCGCCATTTGTCGTATCTTTACTTGCCCTTAATTCAAGCCAATATGCGGCAGAATCATTCTTATGTTGCAGTTTGCAGATTTCGTAGTGGCTATAGCAGTCGGCAGCAAAATCTTCAAGAAGTTTGGAAGCAAGGCTGTCGCTTTGTATCAAATTTGCCTGTCGTTTTTCTATATCTTCTCTCTCTTTTCTGTTTGCACTACGCAAGCGATCAATCTCAGCACTGCGTTCCTCCATACTTCCTTTTGTGTTAAGAAGGGAGTCTGCTCGAGTGAGTTCGCCGTTTTGGATGAAAAAAGCCACTTGCAA
>JAGHUA010000051.1 GCA_018065085.1 Candidatus Liminaster caballi
TCCGGGAGTGAAGGATGTGCCGAAGAGCTCGTTCACTCTTTCGGCCATCTCCCTCTGGGTATAGTCGCCGAGGTGCTCCCGGATGAACTGGTGAACCTCTGGCGCGTATCGCACCGCCATCTACTTGTCCTTCGCTGTCAGCATCGGAGCGAGGCGCACGTCTTTGCCAGGCTCAAGGCCATAGGCGTCGAGGTGCTGCATCGTCTTCAGTGCCAGCTCGCCGTTGTGGATGATGGCGTCCGCGATCTTGACAGTAGCGTCGCAGCGTTTGATCTCCTTCTCGAGTCCTGCGTCGTCAAGATCGTCGTCGTTAAGCCTCTCGAGTGCCTCGAAGAGGTGGTTGTTCAGATCTGTCAGTGTGTTCTGCATTTTTCTCTCCCTTCTTAGGTCTTGGGACGAGCACCTTGCCGCCCCTTATTACTACGAAGACGCGCCAGTCCTCGAGGAACTCCTCAGGGATCTCGGCGGTCACGATGATCTTCTTCCCGCTCATTTCTTAGTCCTTTCTGTAGAAGTCGCACTCGTATGTCCCGCCCTTCAGTGGTAGGCCAGGCGCCCAGTCAATAGGCTCGCCCATGATACGGTCAACCAGTGCAGCTGCTTCCTTGTCTTCTCTTGGTACGTCCAGGATCATCTCGTCGTGGACGTGGAACACGATCGGGTAGCCCATGCTCTCCAGGAGCTTCATCTTCTCGGCCAGACAGTCACGGGCGACTGACTGCACGATGTTCTCGGTGAGCTTTCCGCCGTAGGTTTCGTGGCGCTCCCATTTTCGTGTCGTTTGGTTTTGTGCCATGTATGTGATGCGTGGGCCCATCTCGGTGTCCATGATCTTCGGATCCCAGTATGCGATCGGGCGACCGCTTGGGAGTTGTATGAAGAGCACCGGAGTGCCGTCGACCAGTTTCACATAGAACTCGGTGCCCTGGAGTGATCTGAGCACTCGCTTCGGCTGGTTGCCTCTGATCACTGCGACGGCTGCATCTTGGCAGTCTCGCCACATCCTCACGATCTTCGGCGACTCAGCTCTCCACTGTGTCACGATGCCCTGCATCTCGTCCTCAGGAACGGATCCGGAAGTGTCCATCTGCTTCATGGCTCCGACTGCTCCGCCATATCCGAGGGCCAGCTCTGCGACCTTGCCACGCTGACGGAGTTCTCCGTTGATGCCGTGCTTCACGACTGGCACGTGGTAGATATGGCTCGCGCTCTCGCAGTATATGTCGCCATCATTTCGGAATACTTCCAGGCGCCACTCTTCGCCGGCGATCCATGCGATCACTCTGGCCTCGATGGCTGAGAAGTCTGAGACGACGAAGCGGTTGCCAGGTGATGGTATGAAGGCCGTCCTCACTAACTGGGAGAAGATCGGAGCAGGTTCTCCGAAGATCATCTCGAGGCTCTCGAAGTCGCCCATCTTGACGAACTCCCTGGCCACATCCAGCTCATCGTCCGGCATGGTGTTCCTGGCGAGGTTCTGCGGCTGTAATGAGCGCCCCGCCCATCTGCCGGTATGTCCTCCATAGAACTGCATGATCCCGCGAGCTCTGTCGTCCTCTCCTGCGATGTCCAGCATCGTCTGGTACTTTTTCACGCTTGTCTTCGATAATGTCTGCCGGATCTCCAGCACTCTCCTCACGTTATCGTGAAGGCTTGGATCTCCCAGCATAGCAGCGACGTCGTCCTTGCGGAGCGTATCAGTCGCCAGTCCATTGTCAGCCAGCCACGGCTTGAGCTGGGCTAAGCTGTTAGGGTTCGAGAGTCCGGTGATCTGCTGAGCTTCAGCAAGTAGATCCGCGCTTCTCTCTGTGTCAAATTCTACGATCGAGCCCGCCATCGGTATGTCAAGAAGGACGCCTCTGTCGTTGATCTCCTGGTCGAGTGTCCAGAGATCCTGCTCGCTCTGATCAGGACGGAAGTCTCTCAGCCTCTTCAGAATGATCTGCTCTGTGGCCACGTCCTGGATGTTGTACTCTTTGAATAGCTCCCACTTCTCAGGAGCGTGTAGTCTTGTATTTTTGGTTCTTTGGCCGTTGGTCCTTGTAGGCTTGCATGGCTTGCAAAAATACTGGATCAGGGCCGCTCCGGTTTTCTTCTTCTGCTCTTCTTCAGTGAGCCCGAGCGCCGGGCCGACTGCAGCAAGGGATCGAGGGAGTCCCAGCTGAACCGCGAGGACCATCGTGCAGCGCCACTGCTCCGGCGGCATCGCTTCGCCCGTGTGTCGGGCTAAGCAGGTGCGCTCGAAGTTGGCGTTGTACGCTGTCTTCACGACCGCCGGATCCGTCAGAGCATCCCAGAACCTCAGGTTCTCGAGTTCTTCCGGGTCGTCCGTCAGGTCGATCAGTTTCACCTTGTCCTCATCGCTGAACTTGTAGGCAATTAGAAGGATCTCGAAGTCTGGCGCCTCGCTGTAGGCGTAGGCGCCGTTCTTGATGTCCACTGAGCTGAAGGTCTCGATGTCGATCCCCAGCTCCAGCTGATTAGTCGAGGAGGCCATCCTCGTCCTCAAATTCTCCCTCGAAGTCGTCCTCAGCTGATGCAGGTGTGCCGCCGAGTGCGATGCCGTCCTTTGTCTTCATGATGTTGTTGATGCCGACGCCGATGCCGTTGTTACCAGATGCAGCAAAAGGGAAGAAGTTGATGCTCACCTTGCCCCAGTCTCCGCTCTTGAGCTCCTCGCGGTCGATGATCTCCTGCTTGTGGCTGTCCACAAGACCAGGCTGTCTCTTGCTTGAAGCATTGAGGAAGTACATGCCAGCGTACTCAGGGTTGTCGTCTGTGTCCTTCTCCTCGTCTCCGTCTCTGAGTGGCATCTTGAGGTTCTTCGGAACCTTGCCGCCCCACTTTGTCTTCTGGCCGAGGTCTGTCGCGTTTGCGATCGCCTCCTGGATGAGCGCGATGGTCTTGGTGTCCTTTTTAGGGATCAAGATGCAGACGCTGTACTTCTCCTCCTGGCCAGGTGTTGCTGCATATTTATCAAATACATGCAGATAGCTGAGTCTGACCTCTCCAGTGATTACCTTTGTACCGTTTACGATTTTTCCCATTGTCTTGTTCCTCCTTGTGTGGGTTAGTCTTCGTCAGCGAAGTCTTCCGCTGCGCTGTTGTTTGTAATTGCCGGACGCTTGTCACTCTCCGGCGCGAGTGTTGGCTTGCCTTCAGGCTTTTCGACGTATGCACCGAGAACCTCAGCGAACTGCTTCTTGCCCATGAGCTTCTCCATGTTCGTGATGGTGAGGAGCTTGCGCTCGTAGAGAAGCGCCTGATCATATCCTGCGCCCTCGCACTGTCTGACGATCTCTTCTTCAGATCCGACATACTTGCGGTTGCTTCTGCCTTCCACGACTTTCCAGCCTGGGATCTCCTCGCCGTCGAGTGCCTTGGTGAGTGCTGAGTCCTTGATGTCTTCCGCGAACTTGACGAGGCGGTCGATCTTGCCGAGGATCTCAGCGATCTCTTCAGGTGAGAGAACCATCTGGCCGAGGTACTTCTGCAGCTCCATGGCGTCGCGGGCTCTTTCCTTGCAGTCATATCTTGCAGGACAGAACTGGCACCAGTCTCCGGCATGAACCGGAGCATCTTCGGAGAGTGCGAGCTGTGCGCCCGGTTTGATCACTTCCTCGCCCCATGCGTAGAGGTCTTTCGCTTTGATCGTGTCAGTGCTTACGTTGTCCAGCCTTGGCTGGTATATGGTCATGACCACGTCCTCGATGTCGTAGAGCATATCGAAGCGGGCCAGTGTTCCCAGTGCGTAGAGCTTGAGCTGTGGGTTGTCCTGAGCGGACACGGCCACGCCCTTGCCATACTTTAGGTCGATAATGTGGAGACGCCCCTGGCGGAGGATCACCACGTCCGAAGTGCCGAAGCCTCCGGGGATGTACTCGGTGAGATCGACGCGCTCCTCAGTCATGAGCTGAGCAGCTTCGTCCTCGTGTACTTGTGCAGCATATTCCTCGAAGACATAGTCGACGTAGGGCTGCAGGATCATCTTCATCTCGAGGAAGGTGCCGTTGAGTTCCGGGTGTTCGCCGTAGAACTTGGCAGCCTCGACCTCGTACTTCTGGACGAGCTTGTCGTCCTTGCTGATCATGCCCTCGGCCATACCGTGGGCGATGGTTCCCTCGTCTGCGTAGATGCTGGAGCCGTTTGGATAATGCTCGGAGAGCTTCACGGATCCAGGACAGCCGAGCCAGCGCTTTGAAGCTGAGCTGGAGAGCTTTGCATGTAATTCAGGCATCAGATCCCCTCCGCTTCTTCATATACTGCGTCGAGGTTGTC
>JAGHUA010000065.1 GCA_018065085.1 Candidatus Liminaster caballi
CTCCCAGGCGAAGGCGAGCCGAAGGTCGAAGGTTAAAACGCACACATAT
Organism: Candidatus Liminaster caballi; assembly: GCA_018065085.1. GTDB lineage: Bacteria > Bacteroidota > Bacteroidia > Bacteroidales > UBA3663 > Liminaster > Liminaster caballi. Next base: position 50 of record JAGHUA010000065.1, read on the forward strand.
TAATAAACCTATATATAATAAATACCACAGGCAGGGGCGATTTTCTTCCTACCTGTGGACGGAGAGTAAACATTACAAATATGCAGATTTATTTCAGAAAGGTAGTGTTGCGCATATCCCCACTATCAGCAAACTCTAGATGCATGCGAAATGCGTTCTGTAGAGAATGTGGTGTGTGAAATCCCTTGCCTTCAGACAGTTTCAGATAATCCCAGAGCAACTGCTTGTAGTCAGGGTGTGCACAGTTCTCGATGATAAGTCGGGCACGCTGACTTGGAGACTTTCCTCGTAGGTCGGCTATACCTTGTTCGGTAATGAGTACGCGTACTGAGTGCTCCGACGAGTCGGTGTGAGTCACCATTGGAACGATGGATGATATGGCTCCACCCTTGGCGGTAGATGGAGTGGTGAAGATACTTAGGAAAGCATTTCGAGCGAAATCGGCAGAACCACCGATGCCGTTCATCATCTTTGTGCCACAGACATGCGTTGAGTTGACGTTGCCAAAGATGTCAGCTTCAAGAGCTGTATTCAAAGCAATGATACCCAGACGACGGATACATTCAGGGTGGTTGGTGATCTCCTGAGACCGGAGCAGGACACGCTGGCCGAAGACATCCATATTGGCATACATGGTCTCAAGGGCATCGTCGGTCAATGAGAGAGAAGAACCTGTCACATAGTTGCATCGGCCCTTGAGCATGAGGTCGATGACCGAATTCTGAATCACTTCGGTGAACATCGAAAAAGCTGGCACATCAGGATTATCACCCAGAGCTCCAATCACAGCATTTGCGATATTACCAACACCGCTTTGGAGAGGAAGGAACTCCTTAGGTATACCTCCACGTTTCAACTCGCTGACCAGGAAGTCTGACACATGAGCTCCGATGGCACGTGTTTCTTCGTTCAGAGGAGTAAAACCTGCCTGTCGGTCGCTCATATTTGTCTCTACAACGGCAATGACTTTTTTCGGGTCAACCTCTGCATAGATGGTGCCAATGCGGTCACCTGGAGCTGTGATCATGAACGGCTTACGATAGGGTGGCATCTCCGGAACATAGATATCGTGCATGCCGGTAAGCTTGCCGGCATGAGCCGAGTTCAGTTCGACGATGACGTAATCGGCCATCTTGAGCAATGTCGGTGTGATACCTACCGAAGTAGATAGAATCAAATTGCCATCTGGCAGAATCTCTGAAGCCTCGACAATAGCGACATTGATCTTGCCAAGGAAACCGTAATGTACATCCTGACCTATCATTGAAAGATGACAATCGAAATACTGCACCTCACCGGAATTGATGGCTCCACGCATGTCCTTATTGCTCTGAAAAGGGGTGCGGAACTTAACTGCATGTGCCAAAGTCAGATCGGTGTCGATAGATGGACCTGTGGCTCCACCCGTTACAAGTCCAACCTGAAATGCACGGCCAGCCTCATGCTCGTCGATTGCATATCTGGCAAGCGCTGCAGGAACCACCTTAGGGACACCGACAGACGAGAATCCACCGATACCTATCGTGTCATTATTCTTGATAAGACGAGCCGCTTCCTCGTCCGTCATTATTGGATATGTCATATTTTGCACCATAATATTATTTGACTTCCCAGATGTCATTCGTTTCAAGCAACTCGGTAAAGTTGTGATATTTCTTGGCCGCCTTTACCTCTTCGATCTGTGCGCTCACAGCATCATCATAAGTCGGAGCGGCTACGTCGCGGATGACACCAAGAGCGATAGGAAAACCGTCACCGTTGCCCATCAGCGCGAGTTTTAGTTGTAGAGTATTGTCCTCACAATGAGCGTCGTGAACAAGAATATCTTTCTCCGTAATGCCATTCTCGCCCAATTTTACAACCTTGAGGCCGAAGCCTTGCTGCATTAGGCCGAACTCACGATCCTTGCCAAAGATAAGAGGTTTTCCGTGCTCTACGTAAATGGCATTCTCGGCACGTCCTTCTTTTGTATATACTGACGCATGGGTACCATCGTTGAATATTACGCAGTTCTGGAGAATCTCACAGACACTTGCTCCCTTATGAGCATTGGCCGATTTCAGTATCTCCACAGTATGTTGTGTATCGCTGGCAACGGCACGGGCGAAGAAGTGTCCACGAGCACCGAAGCAGAGCTCAGCCGGACGGAATGGATCCTCGACAGTTCCGTAAGGACTTGATTTGCTGACAAAACCGCGTGGGGAAGTAGGAGAGTACTGGCCTTTGGTGAGGCCATAGATACGGTTGTTGAGCAAAATCATGTTCAGATTGATGTTGCGGCGATTGGCATGGATAAAATGATTGCCACCGATGGCAAGTCCGTCACCATCGCCTGATACCTGCCAGACGGTGAGCGCTGGATTGGCCACCTTAGCACCCGTCGCAATGGCTGCCGCACGGCCATGGATGGTATTCATGCCGTAAGTGGCCATATAATGAGGCAATCGCGACGAACAGCCGATGCCTGAGATCACCGCAGTATTCCATGGCTCAACACCAATCTCGGCCATGGCTTTATGTAAGGATGCCAAAAAAACATGGTCACCGCATCCCGGACACCAACGTGGCTGTCCTTTCTTATAATCGTTAGCTGAAAATTCCATTGTTTCTTGTTTTATAGTTTGCTAAATGCTTCAACCAACTCACTGACAACGAATGGCTGACCCTTGACCTGATTGAACTGGGCAGGTACGAAGTTATCGACCTTGATGCGTAGATAACCTGCCAGTTGACCCATATTCTGCTCAGCGACTACGACTTTCGGATACTTACGAAGCACTGCTGCCGTATTCTTTGGCAATGGGTTAAGATAACGGAAATGAGCCAATGCAACCTTCTTGCCAGAGGCGCGCATCTCTTCCATCGCCGTGCGTAAATGACCGTATGTAGAGCCAAAACCTACAATCAGCAGTTCTGCATCATCCTTGTCTCCGATGACCTCGAGATCTGGAACGATGATTTTATTGATCTTGTCCTGACGCTTGCGAGTCATCAGATCATGATTCTCTGGAGCGGTAGAGATTGCACCTGTCTTGTCATCCTTCTCCAAGCCACCAAGGATGTGTTCGAAGCCTTGACGTCCAGGTACTGCCCAGAAGCGTGTGCCATTGTCAGAGCGCATATATGGTGTCCATGAACCCTTCAGATATTCGGGAACGTATGGAGGATTGATTGGATACATCTTATTGATTTCTGGCAACTTGAATGCGGCCGAACCATTGGCGATATAGGCATCGGTGAGCAATACGACAGGTGTCATGTGCTCAAGAGCAATCCGTGCGGCATCGTAAGCGGCATAGAAACAATCGGTAGGCGAGGTTGCTGCGATTACAGGCATCGGAGATTCTCCATTTCGGCCATAGAGACACTGCAAGAGGTCGGTTTGCTCAGATTTGGTAGGCAAACCCGTGGCAGGACCACCACGCTGCACGTCGAGCACCACTAGAGGGAGTTCCATAATGACAGCCAGATTCATTGCCTCGGATTTGAGACAGATGCCAGGTCCTGAAGTCGAAGTTACGGCAAGGGCTCCAGCAAAGGAAGCACCGACGGCCGAAGCGCATCCGGCAATCTCATCTTCACACTGGACGGTAGTGACTCCCAGGGACTTATGCTTCGACAATTCGTGAAGGACATCGGTAGCTGGTGTAATAGGATAGGAACCCAGATAGAGCTTGAGACCTGCCTTTTCGGCAGCAGCAATGAAGCCGTATGCGGTGGCCTTGTTGCCAGTGATGTCCATATATCGACCTGCCTCTTTCTCCTTGCTTTCGATGCGATATACGTTCATCGCACCAGAATGCGTGTTGTACCCATAGTCGTAACCTGCCTGGATGACCTTGATGTTGGCTTCGGCAATGGCAGGTTTCTTGGCGAACTTCTCTTTGATAAAGCTGAATACCAGATTTATGTCTCGGCAGAACAGCCAGCAGACAAGGCCGAGGACAAACATGTTGCGGCATTTCAGTATCGACTTATTGTCCATGCCTGAATCCATCAAGACAAATTTTACCATCGAGGTAATAGGACAATCAATCACACGATCAGGATCGATGCCCAGTTCTCCAAGATAGTCAGACGTATTGAATGCCGCCTTGTCAAGGTCTGATTTCAAGAAAGCATCTGTGTCGATGATGATGGTTGCTTGAGGCTTGGCATACTTCAACTGTGTCTTAAGTGCAGCGGCATTCATTGCTACTAACACGTCACATAAGTCGCCTGGGGTATATACAGGCTTTGAGCCAATGTGTACTTGGAAGCCAGAAACACCTGTAAGCGAACCTTGAGGAGCGCGAATGTCTGCCGGATAATCTGGAAAAGTTGAGATACTGTTTCCCACGGTAGCAGATACCGTAGAGAAGATGTTTCCGGCAAGTTGCATACCGTCGCCGGAATCACCTGAGAAGCGGACAACA
>JAGHUA010000001.1 GCA_018065085.1 Candidatus Liminaster caballi
ACGCTGGTTGCGCCATTGATGCCAGCCAAGAACACTTGCATACCTGTCTTCAAGACATCGTTCCAACGCAAGAAGTTGCGATCATCAATGAAGGTGTCTTCGGCCAGAGCGGTAGCATCACGTGACTCACGACAAATCCTTGCTGCATCAGTCAACACTTGATCCAGGATAGATGCCTTGAGCATGATGGAAACATGGTGATTGAGATAGTTCGTTATCAACTTGTCCGACACAATTGCATCATTCACCATCTCCATCCTTGAATCATAAGACTCCTTTAGATTTGCTATTTCTTGATGGACCTTGTTCAATTTGTCATGCTTCTCTTCGAGCTTCTCATTGATTGACGCAAGTTTCATATGAAGTGCTACGATTTCCTGAGCAATTTCGTTCCTGTCGGAACCTGACTTCTGTAGTTGTGCTTCAAGACTCTCAATCTCGGTTTCAATTTCCTTTCGTTGGTCGGTTAATTTCTCGATCATGGTAGTGAGACCTTTGACAGCACGACGTTTCGTTTCAAGTTCTTCTTCAAGAGATTTGTTCTCACGATGCAGTTCACGGTTATGTTCTTCGAGCGACTTGTGACGTACGCCAGCCTCATGTATATCGTCACCACGTTCAAGTCCCCATTTCTCGTTGACGACAGCATATCAGTCATGCCATTCCTATTTACCCGATGACGTTATTGGCAGTCAAAGAAAAAAAGAGCATGTAAACCTTGTGGCTCACATGCTCTTTAGCACCAAATTATTATCAGAGTTCTCGGAGTTTATTTCACTTCCTCGAACCTTTTTAGTGGTTTTCTCGGAGTTTACTTCACCTCCTCAAAGTCCACATCCTGTGGCTCACCGTTGTTTGGAGCGCCACCCTGAGGACCTGCGCCTGGCTGACCCTGAGCACCTGGCTGACCATACATGCTCTGGGCTGCAGCGCCCATCATCTGCTGGAGTTCCTCGGTTGCAGCATCGATGCCGGCAATGTCCTTGGCGTCCTTGGCAGCCTTGAGCTTGGCAACAATGGCCTCGATCTGAGACTTCTGCTCGGCAGGGATCTTGTCACCGTTCTCCTTGAGCTGCTTCTCAACCTGGAAGACCATAGAGTCGGCAGCGTTGATCTTGTCAACCTTCTCGCGCTCAGCCTTATCAGCAGCCTCGTTGGCTGCAGCTTCAGCCTTCATGCGCTCGATCTCCTCCTTTGAAAGACCAGAAGAAGCGGTGATGGTGATGTGCTGCTCCTTGCCTGTGCCCTTGTCCTTAGCTGTTACGTTGAGGATACCGTTGGCGTCGATGTCGAAGGTTACCTCGATCTGAGGAACGCCACGTGGAGCCATTGGAATACCGTCGAGGTTGAACATACCAATCGACTTGTTGTCCTTAGCGAACTGACGCTCGCCCTGAAGAACGTGGATCTGTACGGCTGGCTGGTTGTCGGCAGCTGTTGAGAATACCTCTGACTTCTTGGTTGGGATGGTGGTGTTTGCATCGATGAGCTTGTTCATCACGCCACCGAGAGTCTCAATACCGAGCGAAAGTGGAGTAACATCGAGGAGAAGGATGTCCTTGCCACCGGCTACGTTCTCGCCAGCGAGAATACCGCCCTGAACGGCTGCACCTACGGCAACAACCTCATCTGGGTTAACGCCCTTCGATGGAACCTTGCCGAAGAACTTCTCAACCTCACGCTGTACGGCTGGGATTCGGCTTGAACCACCAACGAGGATGACCTGATCGATCTGTGAAGCAGAGAGCTTGGCATTCTGCAATGCGCGACGGCATGGCTCGATGCAGGCAGAGATCAGATCGTCGCAGAGCTGCTCGAACTGAGCACGTGTGAGGGTCTTGTTGAGGTGCTTAGGAGCGCCACCTGCCATTGTGATGTATGGCTCGTTGATCTCGGTCGATGTAGAGCTTGAGAGCTCGCACTTTGCCTTCTCAGCAGCCTGCTTGATACGTGAGAGTGCCATAGGATCCTTGCGAAGGTCGATACCCTCTTCCTTCTGGAACTCATTTGCAAGCCAGTCGATGAGCTTATTGTCGAAGTCATCACCGCCGAGGTGTGTGTTACCATCGGTTGAAAGCACCTCGAACACGCCGTCTGAGAGGTCGAGGATTGAGATATCGAATGTACCGCCACCGAGGTCGAATACAGCAATCTTCTCATCCTTGTCGAGGTTGCCAAGGCCGTAAGCAAGAGCAGCGGCTGTTGGCTCGTTCACGATACGGCGAACCTTGAGACCTGCAATCTCGCCAGCCTCCTTGGTGGCCTGACGCTGAGCATCGTTGAAGTATGCAGGAACGGTGATTACAGCCTCGTCAACGGTCTGACCGAGGTAATCCTCTGCGGTCTTCTTCATCTTCTGGAGCACCATTGCCGAGATCTCCTGTGGAGTGTACTGCTTGCCATCGATCTCAACGCGTGGCTGGTTGTTCTGACCCACTACCTTGTAAGGCACACGGCCGATCTCACTTGAAGCCTGGGTCATATCGCAACCCATGAAACGCTTGATAGAATAAACGGTGCGAGTTGGGTTCATTACCTGCTGGCGCTTTGCGAGTTCGCCAATCTTACGCTCGCCATTATCAGCGAAGCCTACGATAGATGGAGTCGTGTTGCGACCCTCTGAGTTTGCAATGACGGTTGGAGTGTTACCCTCCATAACGGCTACACACGAGTTTGTGGTGCCAAGGTCAATACCAATAATCTTTCCCATAGTTGTATATTTTTTAATTGTTATTTTGTTCTTGTGTTGTTTTGTTGATGCCTCCAGTTGCGGAGACACCTTATTAGTAGCAAAACCCATGCCAAAGTGAAAGTATGACAAAATTGCGATAAAAAATGACATTTTGGCAAGCGTTTATTTGCTAAGTTCAAAAATTGTCACTATCTTTGCGGCGCTTTAAATATATATAGGTACGCGAAGAGTGCCATTCAAACGTTTTTTACAAGAAAAAAAGATTATGAAGATAAGAGTAGGTTTTGGGTATGACGTTCACCGACTGGTGGAAGGTCGCGAACTTTGGCTCGGCGGCATCAAGTTGGAACACACCATGGGTCTCCTTGGCCACAGCGACGCCGATGTACTGATACATGCCCTGTGCGATGCCCTGTTGGGTGCCGCCAACATGCGCGACATCGGTTATCACTTCCCTGACACCAGCGCCGACTTCAAGGGCATCGACAGCAAGATACTTCTTGCCGACACCATGCGCCTGATACGCGACAAGGGCTATGAGCTCAGCAATGCCGACATCACCGTGGCTGCCGAACGCCCGAAGCTCAATCCGCACATTGAGGAGATGAGAGCCTGTCTTGCCAATGTGATCGGTTGCGACTCGGACGATATCTCGATCAAAGCCACCACAACCGAGAAACTGGGGTTCACCGGACGCCAGGAAGGAATCGCTGCCTATGCCACCGTACTCATAACCGGCAAATAAACACCCGACAAGAGATTTTGGGGCAATGAAAAGACTGAGACTTTACATACTTCTGGCGGCAATGGCAATTACCATCATCGACATGACGGCTGCCAACCGCTACCGCCTTTACCTCAAGGACAAGGCCGGAAGCCAGTATTGTGCGCTGAGCGAACGAGCCATGCAGCGCCGTCTGCGCCAGGGCATCGAGCTTGACAGCACCGACCTTGAGGTTTCTCCCACATACATTAACCGACTCCGCAAGCTGGGGTTCAACATCGTCAGCAAGTCGCGATGGCTCAACACCGTGGTCGTCGAGCGTCAGGACGGTTCGGCCATATCACTGGAATCCTTCAAGCACCTGTCGTTCGTGGTCAGGCACGAACCGGTGGAAGGTTTGGGTTACGAATATGATGCCCTGACGCAGACTGCCATGTCCCAAACGCGACACACATCCAAGCGGGAAGCCGAACGAAAGCTTGGCGACGCATCCGGAACCTCAACCCCACGCCTGTCGCCATCGTCAGTACCCAACAACAAGTTGCCGCTGACCGAGGTGCACGGTGATGCGCTGATTGACAACGGTTACCGCGGACAAGGTATGCTCATAGCCGTGCTGGATGGAGGTTTCATGAATGCCAACACCGTTTACAATCTGTGTCGCAACGTCATCGGCTGGTATGACATGTACGACCCTGAGGGCAACACCTACGAGATGTTCTATGGAGAGGATCACGGTGCCATGTGTCTGTCCGTCATGACAAGCGACAGCACCACAGGTATCTGGGGCACAGCTCCCGACGCTGAGTACTTCCTCATCCGCACAGAATATTCACTCACCGAGTGTCCCATCGAGGAGGACATGTGGGTGGCAGGAGCCGAGATGGCCGACAGCATCGGCGCCGACCTTATCAGTTCGTCGCTGGGATACTACGAATTCGACAACTCTGCCTTCAACCACACACAGTCAGATCTCACCCAAGGCACGGTCTTCATATCGCGTGGTGCAGCCATTGCCGCTTCCAAAGGCATGCTGATATGCAATGCCGCAGGCAACGAAGGTCAGACAGCATGGGGCACCATCGACTTCCCATCGGACGCCGAGGACGTGCTTTCAGTTGGTGCCACCGACGCATGGCTCAATCCCAGCTATTTCAGCAGTCCTGGCTTTACCTCGCCATACGTCAAGCCCGATGTGTGCTGCCGAGGTTCTGCCGTACCTGCATACGATCCTTATCTGGGTGATATCTCAGCCGTCTATGGCACCTCGTTTGCCTGTCCGCTGCTATGCGGATTGTGCGCATCGCTATGGAGTGCCGTTCCATCGCTCACCCCTGCACAGATTCGCACACTGGTACGCGAGTCAGGCTCATTGGCCGACAACCCGACCGCACAGATGGGCTATGGTATTCCTGACTTCAGCGTCATCCTTGAGCGTGCTTTTGAGATTGCCGAACCCAAGGATCCAGATGCCATCAGCCAGCCGCAGGTCATCGAGAAACGCAATGTCACGGATTGCGGTCAATGGTATGACATGCAGGGGCGCAGAGTGGGCAAACCTGTGCGCAAATCAATGATTCTGATACAAAACGGGACGAAAAAGGTGCTTTTAGCCAAATAAAATACAAAGTTTAGGGCAAATGTTTGCACATGTCGAAATAAAAGACTAAATTTGCACGGTTTTTTGACGAACCTTCTCCCCTAAATGCGGAGAGAAAACATATATTCATTTATCTAAGGTATAAAAAACTCTTAAAGGTTATGTTGAACATTGTAATCTTCGGCGCTCCAGGCTCAGGCAAGGGCACCCAAAGTGACAAGATCATTGCAGAGTATGGCGTAGAGCACATTTCGACAGGTGATGTACTCCGTGCTGAAATCAAGGCAGGCACCGAACTGGGCAAGACCGCAGCTTCATTCATCAACGACGGCAAGCTCGTTCCTGACTCACTTATCATCGACATTTTGGCATCCGTACTCGACGCCAAGGGCAAGGACATCAAGGGCGTGATCTTCGACGGTTTCCCTCGCACCATCGCTCAGGCCGAGGCTCTCAACTCAATGTTAGCAGAGCGCGGTCAGGCAGTAAGCACAGTTATCGGTCTTGAGGTCGATGACGAGGAGCTTATCAAGCGCATCATTGCCCGTGGCAAGACAAGCGGACGTGCCGACGACAATGAGGAGACAGCCAAGAAGCGACTCAACACATACTACAGCCAGACACTTCCTCTCAAGGACTTCTATATCAACGAGGGCAAGTATGCCAAGATTCAGGGCGTAGGCTCGATCGATGACATCTATGCCGAGATCAAGAAGGCTATTGATGCCGTAAAGTAAAGACCCTCCCCCAGCCCCTCCGCAAGGGAGGGGTGCAGATACAAACAGGGTTAACTTATAAACAATAAATTAAGCAATACATGGCAGAATCGAATTTTGTTGACTACGTAACCATCTATTGCCGCTCTGGAAAGGGTGGCCGTGGCTGTTCGCACCTGCATCGTGCAAAATATATTCCAAAGGGTGGCCCTGACGGAGGCGATGGCGGCAAGGGCGGTTCTGTCATCCTGCATGGCAACCGCAACTACTGGACCCTCCTCCACCTTCGTTATCAGCGTCACGTGTTCGCTACCGACGGACAGGCAGGCTCTGAGAACAAATCGTTTGGCAAGGACGGCGAGGACGTAACCATCGAAGTGCCGATGGGCACAGTGGTTTACGACGCCGAGACGGGCGAATACCTCTGCGAGATCACCGATCACAATCAGAAAGTAGTGCTGCTTAAGGGCGGACGCGGCGGTCTTGGCAACTGGCATTTCCGCACATCCACCAATCAGGCGCCACGCTATGCCCAGCCAGGCGAACCCGCCCAGGAACGTCGCATCGTGCTCGAGCTCAAACTTCTTGCCGACGTCGGTCTCGTAGGATTCCCGAATGCCGGCAAATCGACATTGCTCAGCAGCGTGAGTGCTGCCAAGCCGAAGATTGCCGACTATCCGTTCACCACGATGGAACCAAACCTCGGTCTCGTGCCTTATCGCGACAACCGTTCGTTCGTCATTGCCGACATCCCAGGCATCATCGAGGGTGCATCTGAAGGCAAGGGCCTCGGCCTGCGTTTCCTGCGCCACATCGAGCGCAACTCCACTCTCCTCTTCATGATTCCTGCCGACAGCAATGACATCCGCAAGGAATATGACATCCTGCTCAACGAACTCGGCACCTACAATCCCGAGATGCTCGACAAGCAGCGTCTGCTGGCCATCACCAAGTGCGATATGCTCGACGACGAACTTATCGAACAGATGCGACAGGAGCTCCCAGACAATGTTCCGACCGTATTTATCTCGGCTGTTGCCAATCAGGGACTCGACGAACTGAAGGACATGCTCTGGGTGATGCTCAATGACGAGTCTAATCGCGTGCAGACATTCACTCATCGCAACCTGGACGTCAGTCGCGGTCTTGAGGACGACTACACTGAGGACGATCCGTTCGGACCTGGCGATCTGATAATCGATGGCGTTGCCGAATCCGATCTTATTGAAGAAGACTGGTAAACATACATTTATAAAAAGCTGATTCCTTCCCTGGGAGTCAGCTTTTTATTTCATGTAGGCAGGTAAGTGGCGAAAAATAAAGCAAAACCACTTCCCAGGTTTCTGGAAATGCTAGCGAAAGTTTCGTTTGGATTTCCCAACTCTTAGGAAACGCCAGCGAAAGTTTCGTTTGGACTTCCCAACTCTTAGGAAACGCTGGAGAAAGTTTCGTTTGGATTTCCCAACTTTTAGGAAACGCTGGCGAAAGTTTGTCTGGGATTTACTAAGTCTTGGGAAATAGATTTTGCTTTATTTTGAGCATTTTCATCTGATCATGAAGCAACAAAAAACCGCACCCACAAGGGATGCGGCTTTTATTATAGCCTGACTCAAATGCGTTGAGCCAGCATAACTAATCAGGAAATTAGTGGAAGATGTAACGGAGGCTGAACTGGATGCTGTAGGTAGAAGCCCAGTTAGCATAGTCAGCGTATGTCTCGGTGAGACGCTCGTTACCGTTGGTTGTGAAGGTGTAAGCACCGGTCTTAGTATCGTACTTAACAAGCTGAGTCTTGCTAACCTGCTTGTAGAGACCCCACTCACTGTTCATGAGGTTGAGCACGTTCTTGATATCAACGCCGAGCTGGATAGTATTCTTCTTACCGCCAACCTTAACGAAGAAATCCTGGTTGAACTTGAAGTCGAGCTGATGGTGCCAAGGCATCATAGCGCCGCCACGCTCAGCATACTCGCCCTTGTGGTTCTTGAGGTAGTCATCCTGGTTGATGTAAGCCCAGAAGTCATCACGCTGCTGATCGGCAGTATAAACCTCAGTGCCGAGCTTAGAGTCTGCGAAATTCCAGTTGTCGAGCTCAGCACGAGAAGCTGGGATGTTGAGGAGGTTGTAGTTACCAGAGTTGTCACCAGAAAGGTTGGTGCCGAGAGTGTAGCTATAGCCGGTGTATGCGTATGAGCCGTTGTAACCCATGTTCATACCCTCATAGATGAAGCTGACGTGTGAACCGAAGTGCTTGCCATACTCCTTGCCGTAGCCAACGCTAACAAGAACGCGGTGAGGTGATACGTATGTACCGTAGCCAGTCTCGTTGTCGTTAAGACCATTGCGAGAGTAGCGGTTGGTGTAGTAAGCACCGGAAACCTGATCGCCGATACCATCAGAGTAAGCCTTTGAACGAGAGAAGGTGTAGCTTGCAGAGAGATCAAGACCGAAGTTGAAGGTCTTGCTCAACTGAGCAGAGAGAGAATAGTAGTAAGCCGAACCGCCAGCATTTGTGATCTTGTAAGCGCTGTAAGCCTTACCGTCGAGGTCATTCTGCTTGATCTTGGTGAAGTGAGCACGCTCGTCAATGACTGTAGTGCCGTCAACGCCCATAATCTTGACAGTCTCATCGTCCTTCTTAAGACCGAGATCCTTCACGATGGCAGGGTTAATCTCCTTATTGAAGATACCTTCGAGAGTGAAGTTAACGTCACCTGGGAGCTTAGCATCGAATGCCAAAGAAGTCTTCCATGCACCTGGCATCTTGAGATCCTTGTCGAGAACGGTAGCACCGCTTGGCATGAGCTGCTTAGCTGCTGGGAGGTCAGAGATTGAAGCGACCTGCTTAGGCATTGATGGGTCGAATGTTGGCATTGTTGTGCCTTCGCTTGCATAGCCGTAGTACTGAGTCTGGCCAACGTTAGCGTTGCCTACAGCAGAAACGAGCCATACGTATGGGAGACGACCGTAGAAGAGACCTGTACCGCCACGAAGCACATACTTGCGATCGCCTGTCATATCCCAGTTGAAACCTACACGTGGAGAAATAGACATCTTGGTGTCTGGCACCTGATCGGTAGCGTACTTGTTGCCATCGGCCCATGTGCACTTTGCGAAGAGCTCGTTGTAGTTATTCTCAAGTGGAGGATAGATAGAGTGCTCGAAACGAACACCTGCTGTGAGCTTGAAGTTCTTGGTGAGGTTAATCTCATCCTGGAGGTAGTAAGAGAACTGACGGTAGGTCATCTCAGCGATGAACTGATCCTTGTCAGCACCTGCAAATGGATAAGTCACACCGTAAGCCTTAGGAGTAGCACCGTTCTTGAAGTCATCCCATGAGTTATACACAAAGTAGCCGTTGGCGAACTGTGCATAACCGTTCTGAGCTGCATTAGACTCGTAGCTTACACCAGCGAGGAAGTTATTCTTGCCCAATGACCATGTAGCCTCATCGGTGATCTGTACGGTCTTCACGTCGCGGAGGTTACCGAGGGTGAATGGATCCATACCGAATGAAACGAGACAGTGACCATTGCCATCGAGAACATCGACAGTTGGGAATACGCTACCCTCGTGAGAGCGAGGCTCATCCTGGTGAGAGTATGTAGCACGGAGAGTGTTGCGAACGTTACCGAACTTAGAGTTCAACTCGCCTGCCCATGAGATGAAGTTACGCTCCTGATAGTAGCGGCTGTTGATGAAGTAGAGAGCATAGTTAGACTGACGGCCAGCAGCATTACGACCACCATCATAAATCTTAGCATCGCTCATTGGGTTACATGAAGATGAAGGAGGATTAGAATCCTTGCTGTGTGTGTTACTGTAACGAAGAGAGAGCTTGTGGTTGTCGTTGATGATATAGTCAATACGAGCCAGCAAACGGTAGCCTGGAGTCTCAAGTGAGTAGCCCTGATACTTGCCTGGGTTGTAACCATACTTGCTTGTGAGGTAGTCAGTAACCTCGGTCATGAAGCCTTCTGTTGGCTGGTGAACAGGACCAGAGGTCTTCCACTCGTCAGAATCGCTCTTACGTGCAACGGCTGTAGGACCAGCGCTGATGTTGTTCTCCAACTCACCGTTGAGGAAGATGAAGAGCTTGTTCTTGATGATAGGAGCGCCGAGAGTGAAGCCGTATGTTGTAGAGTGGCTCTGTGAACGATCGAGCTTAACGTCGCCGATCTCGTTACCACGGAGGTGTACGTTGGTCTGATAGATGTAGGCAGAAGCCTCGATCTCGTTTGTACCAGACTTTGTAACGGCATTGATAGCACCACCTGTGAAGCCTGACTGACGAACATCGAATGGAGTGATGTTGACAGAGATCTGGTCGAGAGCGTCGAGCGAGATAGGAGAACCGTTGCCTGGGAGGTTAGCACCGATACCGAAGGCATTGTTGAATGCAGCACCATCGACAGTAACGAATGACTGACGGTAGTTACCACCACCTACGGCGAAACCGTTGCCAGTATTACCACCCTGTGGAGTCATCTTCATGACATCGTTCATCGAACGGCTTACAGTTGGAACAGCGCTGATCTTGCCAGCACTGATGCGCATACCTGCACCGGCACGGTCAGAACGCATGTTGCTGTTAGACGAACCAACCACCACTACGTCCTCAAGAACTGATGCATCGTTGCCGAGCTTGGCGTTCTGCACGTAGTTCTCACCGAGAGGGAGGTCGATGCCAGAGTAAGAGATTGACTGATAGCCTACATAAGAGATCTTAACGGTGTAAGGGCCACCAGCACGAAGACCAGAAACTGAGTAACGGCCGTTGGCATTGGTGATAGCACCAGAAACAGATCCGGTAGGAACGTGTGTTACTACAATAGTAGCACCAATCAGCTCCTCATTGTTCTCGTCAGTTACCAAACCAGAAATAGAGGCTGTGGTTACCTGAGCCATAGCTACAACAGTAGCAACGACTGAGAGAACGAAAACCAATAATGATTTCTTCATTGTTGTTTTGTTTAAAAAATAAATAATGTATGAATGAAATAACACTTTAATACCTTACGTTCAAATAAACAGGTCTGTATGATAATCCAGAGCTTTTTTATTGATTTTGACGGTGCAAAGATAATGCTTTTTGCTAAATACTGAAAACTATCATAGAGATTTCTTCAATATTTAACAAAAAGCAATTAACATTTGTTAAACATAATTATCAATTCTTGCGTGTTGGGTCGCAAGTGAGACCCACACCGAGCTTGCGGAAGATGGTGCGATCGACCTCGCTGAGCATCACCGTGCTGTGAGCCTGACAGCCTCTTAGTTCGGGCAGCTGCGACAGGGCTCGGCGGCAGTTCTCATCGTGCTTGCTAAGGACAGACAGAGCCACAAGCACCTCATCGGTATGCAGACGAGGGTTCTTGCCGCCCAGGTAATCGACCTTGGTCTTCTGCACAGGTTCGATGAGTTCCTGAGGAATAAGCTTCAGGTCATGGTCGATGCCAGCCAGATGTTTGGTGGCGTTGAGCAAGAGCGACGAAGCTGTGCCGAGAAGCGGACTTGACGATGCTGTGATGATCGTGCCGTCTGCAAGTTCGATGGCAGAGCAATCGACACCGGCTTCCTGCTTGCGTGTCTTGGCAGCCACGGTGCAGAGACGGTCGTCGGTTGTCACACCTGCCTGTTTCATCACCAGCTTGAGTTTCTGAACCTCCGACTCGTTGCCTGCACCGTCGGCCATGTGGTTGAGAGCTGTGTAGTAACGGCGGATAATCTCCTGACGCGATGCCTCACAGCATGCCTCATCGTCGCAGATGCAGAAACCAACCATATTGACGCCCATATCAGTCGGACTCTTGTATGGGTTCTTGCCATAGATGCCCTCAAACAGCGCATCGAGCACAGGGAAGATCTCAATATCACGATTGTAGTTGATGGCAAGCTTGCCATAGGCCTCCATGTGGAATGGGTCGATCATATTGACATCGTTGAGGTCGGCTGTTGCTGCCTCGTATGCGATGTTGACCGGATGCTTGAGCGGAAGACTCCACACAGGGAAGGTCTCGAACTTGGCATAACCGGCTGTGATGCCACGCTTATGCTCGTTGTAGAGCTGCGAGAGGCACACAGCCATCTTGCCGCTGCCAGGACCTGGTGCTGTGACGATGACCAAAGGACGCTCAGTCTCAACATAGTCGTTCTTACCGAAACCTTCATCACTGTCGATGAGTGCCACATTCGTCGGATAACCCTCGATAGTGTAGTGATAGTATGTGCGGATGCCCTGACGCTCAAGACGCTGACGATAGGCATCGGCCGAACTCTGACCGTTATAGTGGGTGATGACAACCGAGCCTACGAGGAAGCCGCGCTTCTGGAACTCGCCGCGCAGGCGCAGCACGTCCTCATCGTATGTGATGCCAAGGTCCTGACGAACCTTATTCTTCTCGATGTCGAGCGCGCTGATGACAATCACAATCTCTGCACTGTCAGACAACTGCTTGAGCATTCGCAACTTACTGTCGGGCTGAAAACCCGGAAGCACGCGCGAAGCATGGTGATCGTCGAAGAGCTTACCGCCCAGTTCCAGATAGAGCTTGCCCTCGAACTGGGCGATTCTCTCCTTGATGTGTTCTGACTGTATGCGTATGTATTTGTCGTTATCGAATCCTATTTTCATAAAGAGCTATTATATTTATTATTGTATGATATTTGCAGCATTTCGTCTGAGATCAGGTGTGCTTAACGCGATCCTTGAGTTCGGCAATCTTACCTGAGTTCCAGCGGTCGGTGGTTCCTACAAGGTAGCCGGTGATGCGCTGCAGACGGTCGATGTTAGTGCTGCCGCACTCAGGACATACGGTAAGGCCCTCAACTGCATCTTCGTGACCGCATTCCATGCAGCGGTTGCGGTTGTGGTTCACCGAACCGTAACCCATATTGAGCTGATCCATCAGGTCAACAACCTTCTTGATAGTCTCTGGGTTGTGTGTAGCATCGCCGTCAATCTCGACATAGAAGATGTGACCGCCGCGGGTGAGGTCATGATATGGAGCCTCGATTTCGGCCTTATGCTTCACAGAGCACTTATAATAGACAGGCACGTGGTTAGAGTTGGTATAATAGTCGCGATCGGTGACACCTGGAATGATGCCATAGCGCTTCTTGTCGATGCGTGTGAAACGACCTGAGAGGCCCTCTGCAGGAGTTGCGAGCACGGAATAGTTGTGCTGATAGCGCTCTGAGAACTCATCGGCCTTGTTCTTCATGAAACCGATAATCTTCAGACCAAGCTTCTGAGCCTCATCGCTCTCGCCGTGGTGCTTGCCAATGAGTGCCTTGAGCGTCTCAGCCAGACCGATGAAGCCGATACCGAGTGTACCCTGGTTGATGACAGGTTCGATCTTGTCGTTTGGATTGAGCTGCGAAGCGCCGTTCCAAAGGCAAGACATCACGAGTGGCATCTGCTTGGCAAGTGCAGTCTTCTGGAACTCAAAACGCTGGTGAAGCTGCTTGGCCACGAGCTCACACTTCTCGTTGAGGCGGAGCATGAAGGTCTCGATACGCTTCTCCTGGTTTGGCTCGCTCATGCTCTCGATGGCAAGAGCCACGATGTTGATTGTGGTGAACGAGAGGTTACCACGGCCGATAGAGGTCTTAGGACCGAAACGGTTCTCGAACACACGTGTGCGGCATCCCATGGTTGCCACCTCGTAGTTGAAACGCTCAGGATCGTCGGCATTCCATTCCTCGTGATAGTTGTAAGTAGCGTCGAGGTTGAGGAAGTTAGGGAAGAAACGACGGGCCGACACCTTGCATGCCAGTTCATAGAGGTCGTAGTTAGGATCGCCTGGCAGGTAGTTCACGCCGCGCTTCTTCTTCCAGATCTGGATTGGGAAGATGGCTGTCGAATGGTTGCCGACGCCCTCGTAGGTCGAATGCAAGAGCTCGCGCATCACGCAACGGCCCT
The DNA here is from genome assembly GCA_018065085.1 of Candidatus Liminaster caballi. Classification (GTDB taxonomy): domain Bacteria; phylum Bacteroidota; class Bacteroidia; order Bacteroidales; family UBA3663; genus Liminaster; species Liminaster caballi. The sequence goes on from JAGHUA010000001.1 coordinate 13,657, forward strand.
CCGGGCTGATGTCAGTACCATAGTTGACAGATGAGAACACAACCTGGTTGCCGCCACGCGAATGGATGGTGTTCATATTGTGGATGAATGCCTCCATTGCCTGATGAACGCGTGCTACGGTGCGGTTTATGGCCTGCTGCTTGGCTCGTTCCATGCCAGTGAGACCTGTGAGCGGACGCTTGATGTAGTCGGTGATTTCGGCATCGAGCAGGCATGTATAGTCCTTATCCTCAAAGTCCTCCACGTTCTTTATCTCTTCCTTGTAGGTCATGCGGACGTATGGGGCAAAGTAGAAATCGAGCGCAGGAATGGCCTGACCACCGTGCATCTCGTTCTGTGCGGTTTCGAGCGAGATACAAGCCTGAACCGAAGCGGTCTCGATGCGCTTGGCAGGACGGCTCTCGGCATGGGCAGCCTTAAGACCGTGCTGCAGGATGGTGTTGAGCGGATGCTGAACGCATGTGAGCGACTTGGTTGGATAGTAGTCCTTATCATGGATGTGGATGTAACCTGCACGCATGGCATCGCGCACATCCTCATCGAGCAGATAGTCATCGACGAAAGGCTTGGTCGATTCGCTGGCGAACTTCATCATCATGCCGGCTGGTGTGTCGGCGTTCATATTGGCGTTCTCGCGTGTGATATCGTTCTTGTCAGCACCGATGATGCTCTCGAAGATAGCACGGGTCTTGGCCTTACGGGCTACGCTGCGGGCGTTGCGATAAGAGATGTAGATACGGGCCACTTCCTTACGGTCGGACTCCATGAGAGCCACCTCGACTGCATCCTGGATGTCCTCAACCTTCATAAACGGATCGCCCTGCTTTGCAATGCGGTCTGCAATTGTTGCAGCAAGGATGGCATCAATACCCTTCTCACTTGCTGCCATAGCCTTACGGATGGCATCTTCAATCTTGCTGAAGTTGAAGTCGGCTGTACGGCCATCGCGCTTGATTACTTTCTGAATCATTGTTGTTAGAGTTATAATTTTATACTCATTATATATAATAATAGGCATTTTGGAGTTACAAAAAGCACCAATCGAAGGTCTTTTTGCGAATTCGGGTGCAAATTTAACGTTTTTTTTTGAACTGCACAAACAGATTTTATCTATCTTTGCATCGATAAAAATCAATAATGCCGTTTCGACTTATGCAAACGGCGGTTTTTAGCACATAAAAAAACTTTTCAACAAAAAAAGCTGAGTTCCGGCACACTAATTATTCGCACATGACTTTCCAGCAGCTGGAGTACATAGTGGCAGTAGATAAGTCGAGGCATTTCGTCAACGCCGCGACTGCATGCGGTGTGACCCAATCGACACTCAGCACCACCATCTCAAAGCTCGAACAGGAGATTGACGTCCTGATCTTCGACCGTTCGAAGCATCCAATAGAACCCACACCTATGGGCAAGCGCATCATAGAGCAGGCCGAGATCATTCTCCACAATTCGGCACAGCTGCGCGAGATGGTGCAGAGCGAGCGAGAGGACGAACGCGGCAAACTGCTCATCGGCATGATGCCATCGGTGGCTCCTGTGCTCGTGCCGCAGTTCTGCAACATTGTGGGACAGGCTTCGTCGGGCATCGAGGTGCACATCTTCGAGAAGGAGGCACCATCGCTCATCGAACGGCTGCAAAGAGCCGAGATCGACATTGCCATCGTCGATTCAACCGACATCACCGACACCAACCTGCTCAGCCTCGACCTCTACACCGAGCGTTTCATGCTCTATGCGTCGAGCGCAAGCCATCTGACCAATCGCGGCAGCATCCGCGTGGAGGATCTTCTCGACGGCAGCGTCTGGACTCTGCGCTCATTTCACGACCGCTATCCTCAGCTGACCGAGGTGACACACCAGAGCACCCTGCACCATGTGTTCATCGATGCAGGTTCGCTCTCGACACTGATTTCGGCGGTCGATGCCAACGGCGGATTCACACTGCTGCCCGAATCGTATGCCAGCTGCCTCTCCCCCGAACAGCGCGAAAGGATGTACAAGATCAATTCGGGCAAGTTCTTCCGCACGGTGAGCATTGCCATACGTCGTGACTATGTGCGCGAACGCATGCTCAATGTTGTGGTCAATGCCATCAGGCGCATCATCCCTCACGACATGCTCGACATGAGAATAACCAAATTCGACAAAGTAAAAATCTGATATAAGATGCTCAAACAGTTCTTCAGCATAATGGCAAGGTACGTCAAACCCTACCGCAAGTACCTCGTCGGCTCTGTGATCCTCAATTTCATCAGCCAGTGGCTGAGCGTATTCTCATTCGTAGCCCTTGTGCCTATCCTCAACATCCTCTTTCAGGTCGAGGACAAGCAATATGCCTATCAGGAGGTAGAGGGATTGGACAAGGATGCCATTGTCAACAATGCCTATTGGTATGTACAGAAGATGATTGCCGAGGACGGCGCGATGTATGTGCTCTTCCTTATGGGTGGCATCCTCATCGTCATGACCGGCCTTCGCTGTGGCAGCCATTTCCTGTCGTCGGCCATTATGATTCCTTTCCGCACAGGCGTTGTCAAGGACATCCGCATCGCTGTGTATGAGAAGGTCCTCAAGCTGCCGCTGTCATTTTTCAGCGAGGAACGCAAGGGCGATATTGTGGCACGAATGTCGAGCGACGCCCAGGTGGTCGAGAACTCGCTCACATCGTCGGTCGACATGCTCATCAAGAACCCTATCGCCATTCTCGTGACCTTCACCATGCTTTTTGCCATCTCGTGGCAGCTGACCCTCTGTGTCATGGTTGCAGCTCCGCTTATGATCTGGGGCATCGGCAGTGTGACACGCAAGCTGAAGCGTAAATCCAAATATACACAGCAGCAATGGGGCGAGATAATGACCGAACTCGATGAGACACTCGGTGGCCTACGTGTCATCAAGGCGTTTCTCGCCGAGGGCAAGATGCTCAACCGTTTCGTGCAGACCAACGAGAACTACCGCAAGGGCACATCGGAGGTAGCAATACGCCAGACATCCGCCCATCCTACGTCAGAGTTCCTCGGCACCTGCGTGATTGTGTTCGTGCTCTGGATCGGTGGTTATTTCATTCTCTCGCAAAGCATCATGGACGCCGGCATGTTTGTCTATTACCTCACGCTCCTCTATCTGGTCATCAATCCGCTCAAGGAATTCTCAAAGGCATTCTATCAGGTTCCACAGGGCCTGGCTTCAATGGAACGTATCGACATGATCCTCGGGGCTGAGAATCCGATTACCGACCCTGCATCGCCCAAGTCGCTCGACAACTTCTCTGAGGGCATCGACATTGAGGACGTCACCTTCCGCTATCAGAACAGCGAGGTGGATGTGCTCAAGCATGTCAGCGTGAAGGTTCCAAAGGGCAAAACCGTGGCTCTGGTGGGTCAGTCAGGCTCGGGCAAATCTACGCTCGTCGATCTCATACCTCGCTATCACGATGTGACAGGCGGCAGCATCAAGGTCGATGGCAAGGACATCCGTGACGTACGCATTGCCGACCTCCGCAGTCTTATCGGCAACGTCAACCAGGAAGCCATCCTCTTCAACGACACCATCTTCAACAATATCACGTTCGGCGTGGAGAATGCCACAATGGATGAAGTCATCGCTGCGGCCAAGATTGCCAATGCCCACGACTTTATCATGGAGATGCCGGATGGCTATAACACCTGCATCGGCGACCGAGGAGGACGTCTGTCAGGCGGCCAGCGTCAGCGTATCTCCATCGCACGCGCCATCCTTAAGAATCCGCCAATCCTTATTCTCGACGAGGCCACATCGGCTCTCGACACGGAGTCAGAACGACTTGTGCAGGAAGCCCTCGAACGTCTCATGAAATCGCGCACCACCATCGCCATCGCCCACCGTCTCTCCACAATCAAGAATGCCGATGAGATTTGCGTGCTCTATGAGGGCGAAATCGTGGAACGCGGCACCCACAACGAACTTATCGCCAAGGGTGGCTACTATAAGAAACTAAACGACATGCAGAGCCTCTAAAACACGGCTCTCCCCCATTGACAATAAATTTATAACGACATACAATGCGAATCGACATCATAACCGTGTTGCCGGAACTGCTCGACGGACCGCTGAACCAGAGCATCCTGAAGCGAGCACAGGCCAAAGGACTTGTAGAAATATGCGTACACAACCTACGCGACTGGAGCACCGACCAACGTCACAAGCGTGTGGATGACTATGCTTTCGGTGGTTCAGCAGGAATGGTCATGCAATGCGAACCGATCGACCGCTGCATCTCTGATCTCATGAGCCAGCGCCACTACGATCAGGTCATCTTCGTCACACCCGATGGCGAGACATTCAACCAGCACATGGCCAACGACCTGTCTATGTGCGATAACATGATCATCCTCTGCGGACACTACAAGGGCATTGACCACCGCATCCGCGAACATCTCATCACCAAGGAGATTACCATCGGCGACTACGTGCTGACCGGCGGCGAACTGCCTGCTGCCATCATTGCCGACGCCGTGGTGCGAGTAATCCCCGGAGCCATTGGCGACGAGCAGTCGGCTCTCTCCGACTCTTTCCAGGACGATCTTCTCGCTCCGCCTGTCTATACGCGACCGGCAGAATACACGTTCACGGATGGCACCGTATCGGCCGTTCCTGAAATCCTGCTCTCCGGACACGAACGCAAGATTCGCGAATGGGAACATGAACAAGCCATGGAACGCACCATGCGCCTGCGTCCTGACCTTATCAAAGACTAATCACCCAATCACTATGAAAAAAACCTTATTTACTCTGCTCATCATGTTACCTTGCATGCTCATGGCACGCGAGGTAGTATCGTTCAATGAAGGCTGGCGCTTCTCTCTTGGCAATGCCTCATCGCCAGAGAAGGACTTCGGCTGCGGAACCGAATATTTCAATTATCTGACCAAGGCAGCCGGCATCCATAACGAAGGGCCGTATGTAATGAAGTTCAACGACTCGGCATGGATCGATGTTCGTCTGCCTCACGATTGGGTGACACAGCTGCCATTCGACCCTAAGGCAAGTCACAGCCATGGCTACCGTGCCGTTGGCTATCAGTATCCTGAGAACAGCGTCGGCTGGTATCGCAAGACGTTCAATGTCGCTGCCGAGGATCTTGGCAAGCACTTCGAAGTACAGTTTGACGGCATTTTCCGCAACGCAACGGTATGGTGCAACGGCGTTTATATGGGTCAGGAACCGAGCGGCTACGTGTCGCAGGTGTTCGACATTACTGACTATCTCAACTACGGAGGCGAGAACCTTATCTGTGTCCGCGCCGACGCCACGCTTCAGGAAGGATGGTTCTATGAGGGAGCCGGCATCTATCGCAACACATGGCTGCGACAGACAGACATGGTTCATGTTGTGACCGACGGCACATTCGTGCGCTGCAAGTTCGAGGACGGCAATATGCAGAAAGCCACACTCACTGCCACAGCCGAAATCATGAACTCAAGCCTCACCACCAAGCATGCCGACCTCCATTTCACTCTGCTCGATGCCGATGGCAACATCGTCTGCACTGAATCAGTGACACTTGGCCGCGACATCAACATCCTGCCTAAGGCCACCCTCAGCTGGGAGGTAAGCATGGACGTTGACAATCCTCATCTCTGGGACGTTGACGATCCGTATTTATACACATTGCGCACAGAAGTTATCACCGACGGAAAGGTTTGCGACACATACGACACCAAGACCGGTTTCCGCGACATTAAGTTCACAGCCGAAGAGGGTTTCTTCCTCAATGGCCGCAGCCTCAAACTCAAGGGCGTGAACATGCATCAGGATATGGCTGGCGTCGGTGCTGCCATTCCTGACGCACTGCAGACATACATCGTGCGCCGTCTGAAGTCGATGGGTGCCAATGCCTATCGCGCTTCGCACAATCCTATGTCGCCGGCCATGCTCGAAGCATGCGACCGCGAGGGTTTGCTGGTCATCGACGAGAACCGACTGATGGGCGTCAACGCCGAACACCTCGATCTCCTTGGCCGAATGATCCGCCGCGACCGCAATCATCCTTGCGTCATCATGTGGAGCGACGGCAATGAGGAATGGGGACTCGAAAACAATGAGATGGGACGACGCATGGCTGAATCAATGCGCGAATATACACACCGACTTGATCCTACGCGTCCGGTGACTGTTGCCAACGCAGGCGGAGCTGAACTGATCAAGGGTCTTGAGGTGGTTGGCTATAACTACATCATACAGAACGATGTTCACAACCGCCATCAGCAGCATCCGGAATGGAAGATCGTAGGCACAGAGGAAACCACAGGTTGCGGCACACGCGGCATCTACTTTGCCGACCCTCAGGGACGTCACATGCCAAGCATCAACCGCACCGAGACAGAATATGAGAATAAGATTGAACGCGGATGGAAGTTCTATCACGACACGCCTTGGGCTGCCGGTCTTTTCTACTGGACAGGCTTCGATTACCGTGGTGAGCCTAACCCGTTGGGATTCCCTGCCGTCGGTTCGCAGTTCGGTTTGCTCGATTATTGCGGATTTGAGAAGGACGAGGCATGGTATCTGCGTGCATGGTGGACAGACGAGCCGGTTCTCCACATCTTCCCCCACTGGAACCTGACTGGTCACGAGGGTGAGACGGTGAGCGTATGGGCATACTCGAACTGCGACGAAGTGGAACTCCAGGTCAACGGCAAGAGCCTCGGACGCCAGCAGATGCCACGCGACGGTCATCTGAAATGGGACGCCGAGTTTAAACCCGGACGCCTCCGCGCCATCGGATATAATAAAGGTAAGAAAGTGGCCGAACAGAATATCTACACCACCGGCAGCGCCTCACAGATCGAAGCCAAGGCCGACCGCACATCGCTCAAGGCCGACAATCAGGATGTCAGCGTCATCTGCGTGCGTCTGCTCGACAAGAAGGGACGTTTCGTGCATGACGCATGCCAGAACATCAACGTCACCCTCAGCGGCAATGCGCGCATCCTCGGCGTAGGCAACGGAGACTCGGCATTCAAGGGCAACGAACACCCTGCGACGGACGACTGCCAGTCGTTCAGCATCGAGAGCTTCAACGGCATGGCCATGGTGCTCATCCAAACAACTCACGATGCAGGTCAGATCAGCGTACGCCTGTCTGCCGACGGTTTGGACGACGCCTCGCTTACCCTCGAAAGTAAGTAACCATTGTCTGGCAAAACCGCTTGCCCACCCAATGAAGTAACCGAACATCAAAAAACTAAAAGGTATGAAAAAAACGCTTGCTTCTCTGCTTCTCCTCCTGGCATCAATCCCACACATGATGTCAGCAGCAGACGCCGACCCATGGAACACGGCTTTCTCTCTGCTCGACGAAGACTTACGTCTGCAGGGCGAGAACCCAAAGAACACCTGCCTCTCGCCACTGAGTCTTCAGCTGGCACTCGGCATGGTCAACGAAGGCGCAAAGGGAAAGACAAGAAGCGAACTGAACAGCATCATGCCTTCGGGCAACAACGCAATGATGCAGATGCTGCTCGACGGCAAATGCTCGCAACTGATCTCGGCCAACAGCATCTGGATCAACAGCTCGTTTGCCAAGAGCATGAAGAAAAAGTTCGTGAAGCAGAACCTGAAGCACTTCGGTGCTGAGGTTCAGAGCAAGCCGTTCGGCGCTGAGACAGTGGCTGCCATCAACAATTGGTGCAACGAAAACACTAATGGCAAGATCCCTGCCATCATCGACCGTCTGACCGATGATGATAAGATGGTGCTCGTCAACACGCTCTACTTCAAGGCTCGCTGGATAAACACATTCAGCAAAAGCGCCACACAGCCTCGCACGTTCTACAACAGCAACGGCAGCAAGACCGATGCCATGACTATGGAAATGACGGCGAGCTTCAAATACCGCGAAACGGAGATGTTCCAGGCTGTGGAACTTCCATTCGAGTCGGACTTCTCTGACGGCGAAAATCCAGTGGCGACAAGCCGTTTCGAACTCTTGGTAATCCTGCCTAAGCAAGAGACAGGACTTCTGGAGGTTCTCGACTCGCTGAAATCGGGCAAATTCTCACTGACAGACAGTTACAAGCGCGTTCATCTGCGTCTGCCACGTTTCAGATGCGAATACGGAACAAGCCTCATTCCTCATCTTCAGGCTATGGGTGTCAGCCGATGCTTCACACCTGCGGCTCAGTTCAAGGGCATCAGTCGCACAAAGCTTCTCATCAGCGAGGTGATGCAAAAGACATTCATCTCGGTCGATGAGGATGGTGCCGAGGCCGCAGCAGCCACTGCAGTGAGCATGAGGATTGGCGCAGCACGTCCACGCCCGGAACAGCCGATTGAAATGTACGTTGATCGTCCGTTCATCTACGTCATCACGGAATCTCTGACCGGCACTCCTGTGTTCGTCGGTGCTATTACCAACCTTTAATTCCCGAGCCGTGTCAATTATTGTCAATACACAGCGCCTGCTGCACATCCTTGATGTCACGCCGGCATCGCACAACGTGATGCTCGTGGGTCGTCATGGCATAGGCAAATCCGAGATCCTCACACATTATTATAATACACGCGGGATGCGCGTCGTGCCCCTCTTCCTCGGACAGATGAGCGATCCGGGCGACCTTATCGGTCTTCCGAAGGTGGCAACAACAACTGTAGCAACTGCAACAACTGCATCACAAGAGGCTCAAACATCGGGTATCGATTCACGCACAGAGTTTGTCCCTCCGTTCTGGTGGCCTGCCGACGGACAGCCAATCGTCCTTTTCCTCGACGAGTTGAACCGCGCACGTCCAGAACTGCTCCAGACGGTCATGGATCTTGTGCTGAGTCACACGCTCGCCGGACGTCATCTTCCTGAGGGCAGCCGAATAATTGCCGCCATCAATGACGGTGACGAGTATCAGCTCTCGCACATGGATCCTGCCCTCGTTTCGAGATTCAATGTCTATGAGTTCCGTCCGACAGTGCAGGAATGGCTACAGTGGGCAGAGTCGAATGGCATAGATCAGCGCGTGGTGAAATTCATAGCTCTCGAAGGACATTGGCTCGATGGCATTGAGGGTCAACGCAGCGGCGAGGATACGGGTCTCGACAAGATTCCCGACCGCCGAGCCTGGCAGCGCGTCTCTGAGTGCATAAAACCATACACCGAACTTGCCGACGAGGACATTGACCTCATTGCAGGCATTGTCGGGCCTCAGGCGGCATCACGTTTCATGGGAAGCCTCACAGGCCATGCCGTGCTGACCGGCGCCGAGGTGCTGCAGCACTTTGAGCAACACGAAGCCACTCTCCGCAAATACCTGCTTCATCAATTGGCGATGGTCAACGAATCCATCTTCCGTCATCTCGAAGTGGCGGGCGATGACTCTCCTGCCGAATATGCCACCAACCTCGATGCCTATGTCAATCTGCTGACCGAGATGGAGGCACGCGAGGCAACGGCTCATTTTGCCAATCTCTTTGAGAGTCAGAGTTTCCCGAAGGCAATTCTGTTTATAGCCGAGCGCACTCCCGGCGTTGCCCAAAGCCTTATGAACTTCATCGCGTCACTTTAGGCGTACGATGTCTGCACCTCTCACCAACACTGATTGCAGCGTGCAATACGATTTCAACGAAAACCTACGTCTCATTGCCGAGAAATGGTTCCTTTCGGAGCCAGCTTTCTATTCGCTCTACTGCCTGCAGGAAATGCGGGAGAATGCGCGGATGGAATGTGCCGTGCGTTGCGGCGAGGGACGCATCGAGATCAATCCCTTGATTCTAAGCCACAAGAACTTCCGCGAAACCGAACAGTTGCTGCGCATCGAGATGATACGACTCTTCCTCAAGCATCCATACGAGAGACGTCTCGACGGATGCACCGGCGAGGTCATTGCACGCGGCAGCGACTGCACCATTGCCGATGGCTATTGTCTGCTCAAGGAAGCCGAACTGCTCAAAGGTCCCGGGTTCTATCATCTGCCCATCGGACAATGCTATGAGTGGTACTGCAAGGCCCTGCAGCAACGCGACGACAAAAATGACAACCGTGACAATGACAATCATGACAACGACGGGCAGGGCAACGGCAATCAGGATAACAACCGCCAGCGTCGCGACCAGTCAGAACTCTGGCACGACGACCAGCTGATGCAGACGCGCATCAACCAGCTCATTGAACGCACCACCGACTGGGGCACTCTTCCCGGCGAACTCGTTGAACGCATCCAAGCATCGACTCGCTCCCGGCTCAATTCACGTATGGTGATGCAAGGATTCCGCAGTCAGATAACTTCCACTAACCGCACACTCACCCGAATGCGGCCAAACCGAAGGACGGGATTTCTGCAGATGGGCAGCCGCCGCACATTCGATGCACGCCTGCTTGTGGCGATTGATGTGAGCGCGAGCATCGACAATGAAACATTGGCAAGATTCTATGGCACAGTCAACCGGCTCTTCCGCGATGGCAAGGTTCAGATTGACTGCCTGCAATTTGATGTCACCGTCAGTACAATAACCCCATTCACCCACATCGTGCGCGACGTGACCGTCAGCGGACGTGGAGGAACCTGTTTCCAACCCGTCATAGACGTTGCGGCTAAGTCGGAATACGACGGATTGATGATCCTGACCGACGGAGAAGCGCCCGAACCACAAATACCGAAACTCATGCGTCCGTCAGTTCTGTGGGTGTGCAATAATGAGGCAAATTACAATATAAGCAAAGGATGGATGCGCCGCAGCGGACGTTGTTGCTGGCTATAAAGAACACTAATCCCCCCCAAAAAAAGTGCAAAAAAAAGACGACAGCAACAAATTCTTAACATTTTGGAGTTAAAATTTCACGTTTTTTACGATTTTTATTGCATAAACTGACCACAAACAATATTTTTTCATTATCTTTGCGCCTGTTTATTATCACTAACAAACTTTATTATTAATCACTAACAAACTGCCATGATGACTAAAAGTCGTTTTATGAGGGCTATGCTGACAGTCGTATTCGGATTGATCTCGACTGTGATGTTTGCCCAGGTAACAGTGACAGGTGTTGTGACCGAAACGAGCGGTGAGCCAATCATCGGTGCTACTGTTCGCGAAAAGGGCACAAATGTGGGTACCATCACAGACATGGATGGTCGATACAGCCTTAAGGTTGCAAACGCCAAAGCCACTCTTGTTTTTTCTTACGTCGGTTTGGAGACCATCGAAGAGGCTCTCAACGGACGTAAAGTAGTTAATGTTGAGCTCAAGTCGAACGACGAGCTTCTTGACGAAGTCGTTGTTGTCGGCTACGGTACGATGAAGAAGAGCGACCTCGCCGGTGCTTCTTCATCAATGAACGAAAGCCTCGTGAAGGGTCCTGGCATCACTGCCCTTGACCAGTCACTTCAGGGTCACGTTTCAGGTGTACAGGCTGTCACCACTTCCGGTGCTCCAGGTTCATCTTCATCAATCCGTGTCCGTGGTCAGGCCACCATCAATGCTGGCGCTGAACCTCTCTACGTTATTGATGGTGTAATCGTTCAGTCAGGCGGCACATCAGGTTCTGATTACGGTTTGGGCGACAAGCTCGGCAACGGTTCAGTATCTACCATTTCGCCTCTCTCAACCATCAACCCTGCCGATATCGTAAGCATGGAGATTTTGAAGGATGCCTCTGCAACCGCCATCTACGGTGCACAGGGTGCTAACGGCGTAATCCTCATCACCACAAAGCGCGGTAAGGCTGGCGAAGCTAAGTTCACTTACGACGGTTCGACCTCATGGTCTCGTCAGATGACCCGCATCGACATGCTGAACCTCCGCGAGTTCGCTGAGTACTACAACGACCTCGTTGCTCAGGGCGAAATCTACAACGGCGACCCTGCATACTCTGACCCAAGCATCCTCGGCCTTGGTACCAACTGGCAGGACGCTATCTTCCGCACTGCATTCCAGCAGCAGCACCAGATCAGCGCTCAGGGCGGTACTGACAAGCTTCGCTACTACGTGAGCGGCGGTTGGATGGATCAGGAAGGTACCATCATCGGTACTGAGTTCCAGCGCTACTCTCTCCGTTCGAATATCGATGCCGATCTCAAGAAGTGGCTCAAGATGGGATTGAACATCTCATTCAGCAGCACATCAGAGGAGCTCAAGAAGGCTGACCAGGAAGAAGGTCTCATCACCTACTCCCTCACCACACCTCCTGACATTCAGATCTATAACATCGACGGCGGCTACTCTTCAGTAAGCAAGCAGGGTTTCTCTAACCCTAACCCAATCGCCATGGCCGAACTCGAGACACGTACCCTCGACCGTCAGAAGCTCAACGGTAACATCTTCTTCGACGTTACTCCTATCAAGGACCTCACATGGCACACTGAGCTCGGTTGGGATCTCGGCTGGAACAAGGCTGAGACTTACGACCCAATGGTAAGCTTCGGCACATGGAGCCGCGGCAAGAACGAGGCTCGTATGCAGAAGAACTCAAGCCTCTACTGGTCATTCAAGAACTACCTGACCTACAACGGCAAGATCGGCAAGCACTCGTTCACAGCAATGGCTGGTCAGGAGGCTTGGCAGTCAAAGTGGGACTATGTGATGGTTTACAACACAGGTCTTCCTCTCGACGTTGTACACAATCCACAGCTCGGTACCGGTACTCCTCAGATCGGCAGCGGCTTCGGCACAGCAGCAATGGCTTCATTCTTCACGCGCGAAACATATAATTATGACAATCGCTACCTCCTCACCTACACCTATCGTTATGACGGTTCTTCAAACTTCGGTCCAAGCAAGCGTTGGGCAGGCTTCCACTCAGTGGCAGGCGCATGGCGCTTCCTCGAAGAAGGCTTCATGAAGGGTGTCAAGGACAGCGGCGTCCTCTCTAACGGTAAACTCCGCCTCGGTTGGGGTCAGACAGGTAACTCAAACATCGGTGGTTACAAGTGGGGCACAGCCATGAGCATCATGGAGAACCAGCTCGGCACCAGCTACCGTCCGGGCAACATCAAGAACGAGTCAATCCACTGGGAGACACAGGAGCAGGTCAACGTAGGTCTCGACCTCGGCTTCCTCCACGATCGCATCAACCTCGTTGTCGATGTCTATAAGAAGAAGTCAAGCGACATGCTCATGCCTCTCACCCTACCTTCTATCATGGGTACATCAGGCAACGGCTCTTCTGCTCTTGCAGCACCTTGGGGTAACTACGGTGACATCGAGAACAAGGGTCTTGAAATCAGCGTTAACGCACGTCCAATCGAAATCGGTGACTTCTCTTGGAATTCTGACTTCCAGATCTCATTCAACAAGAATAAGCTCGTAAGCCTCGCAGGTTCTTCAGCACTCCCTGGCTACGGTCAGTGGACAGACGTTGTATCACGTTCGGCTGAGGGCGAGTCTCTCTACAACTTCTACGGCTATCAGGTTGTTGGCGTCTATAAGGACTTCGACGACATCATCAACTCGCCAGTCAACACTCTCCAGCAGAACAACCCATACACAGTTCTCAAGGATGCAGATGACAATGTTATCGGCTATGAGTGGAGTACTGATCCTTCGAAGTACAACCGCACCAACACCACATTCGTAGGCGACTTGAAGTTCAAGGATGTCAACGGCGACGGTAAGATCGACGAGCAGGATAAGACCAACATCGGTTCTCCACTTCCTAAGTTCACATTCGGCTGGAACAACACATTCCACTACAAGAACTGGGATCTCAACATCTTCGTCAATGGTTCTTACGGCAACAAGGTAGGTAACTACACTGCCATGAAGCTCACTGCCATGAATTCTGCATGGACCAACCAGACAGTCGATGTCAAGAATCGCGTTAAGCTCGTCGCTATCGATGACAGCCAGAGCGACTGGTATGAGCACGTTGAGAATGTTAAGGTTTCCAACCCAGGCGCAAGCATTCCTCGTGCCACAATCAACGACCCTAACGACAACGACGCATGGTCATCACGTTACATCGAGGACGGTTCGTACATCCGTCTTAAGACCGTCAGCCTGAGCTACACCTTCGACAAGAAGCTCATCAAGAAGATCGGCCTTGAGAATGCCCGCATCACTCTTACAGGCAACAACCTCGTGACCTGGACAAAGTACAGCGGATATGATCCAGAAATCGGTGCTTCTACAGCAAGCAACAATGTGTTCGGTCTTGACAACGGTCGTTACCCTTCACCATTGTCATTCACTGCTGGCGTCAATGTCACATTCTAAAAATCGTATAAAAACTGATATTATATGAAAACCAATATATTCAAGTCATTGGGGATTGTGGCAATTTCTTCGGCTATGCTCTTCACCTCTTGCGAGGACTTCCTGGATTGCCCTGCTGAAGACGGCTACAACTCTGACAACTACTACACATCTGACAATGCATGCATTGCCGGTGTCAACTACCTTTACAACTCGCCTTGGTATGATTTCCAGCGCGGTTTCATCAAGGTAGGTGAGGTATTCTCAGGCAACATGTACTGGGGTAGCTCTCCATATCTCAACTTCTCTGTCAACGGCACTGACGACGACCTCGTGAACATGGCTTACTCGCTGTGGTCTGAGATCGCACACTGCTCTACCGTTTATAACTCACTCAAGGGTGCTACTGCATCACAGGCAGTCAAGGATCAGTGCATGGGCGAGTGCCTTGCATGGAAGGCCATGGCATATTTCTTCCTTGTACGATCATTCGGCGATGTGCCAATCATCCACGACAATACCGCCGAACTCGCTTCAGGCAACTACGCTACAGCCCAGAAGGTTCAGAAGGCTGACGTATATGATTACATCATCATGAACCTTGAGAAGGCAATGGAACTCCTTCCTAAGTCATCGGCTCCTGGCCGTATCGACTATTACTGCGCTGAGGCTCTCCTCGCCAAGGTTTATCTGACCAAGGCAGGTGTGAGCGGCTCACTCAACTCTGAGGATCTCCAGCTTGCTGCAAAGTATGCAAAGGATGTTATCGACAACTCTGGCCGTACACTCACAGAGAACTATGAGGACATCTTCCGCGGTTCACACAACAATGATCCTGAGAGCCTCTTCGCTTGGCGCTGGACAGTTGGTGCACACTGGACCTGCCAGAATACTCTTCAGTCAGACCTTGGCATCGTCGGTTTTGACGAGTACGGCGACGTATGGGGCGGCTGGGGTGGCCCATCTTCTGACCTCATGGCTGCTTTCGGTGTCATCAAGTTCGATCATACCGTAAACTCTGAAGGCAAGGACTCTGTCTATATTGCCAGCTTCCCTTCACCAGACAACCGTCTCGACAACGACGTTCGTCGCAAGGGCACTATGATGCTGCCTGGTGATGTCTATAGCTACTTCTGGCGTGACAAGGGTGGTTTCGACTACCTCCGTGCCATCTACGACACTGAGACAGAGTATGGCAAGACCTTCTCTGAGGGCCAGTGCCAGGGTCCATGCGGCTGCAACAACGTTAAGCACCTCTATGGTGACGACGCTGACCACGTAGCTGAGCTTGGCATCTCTGCTGCACGTATGGCTCATGCCAACGCAACTCACATCCTCCGTCTTGCAGATATTTATCTCATCTACGCAGAGGCTATGCTTCTCGACGGCAAGGGCGGTGACGCTTCTGCTCTCGACGCATTCAATGCTGTACGTACACGTGCTCATGTTCCTACTGTTGCAGCTCTCGACTTCGACCTCATCTGGAAGGAGCGTCGTCTTGAGTTCGCAGGCGAAGGTGACCGTTGGTATGACTTCGTTCGTCGCTCTTACTATGATGCTGACGCTTGTCTTGCTGAAATCAAGTCTCAGTTCCGCAATAACATCTGGGGCTGCAACCTCTTCTACAAGACATACTATGAGAGCGGTCAGTGGCCTGCCGATCTGACTTACCTCGACGACAACGGCAACCTTGCATATCTCTCATACAACAACAGCATTCCTGTACCAGAGAATATCACCAAGACTGTCTTCACAATGCCATTCCCAACTGAGGACTGCGCAATCAACCCTAACTTGAAGTCAGAGGCTGAGCCAATCCATGTTGACGTCCGTAGTACATACTCTTATTGATATTATTTAATATGAAGAAATATTCTTATTTAGCAGCCATCTCTTGCGGTGTCCTGGCCATGAGCCTTGCCTCTTGCGAGGATCAGCCAAACAAATTTGAGCTGACAGGTGGCAAACCTTCGATCACATACATCCGCGTTCAGGATGTTGCTGCGAAGGATTCACTTATCACTGCTGCAGGTTCGGGCGCTGCCATTGCCATCATCGGTAACAACCTCACCAGCATCCGAGAGCTTTATTTCAATGACATTAAGGCTGTGCTCAACACAAGCTACATCACCAAGAACAGCTTGCTCGTCAACGTGCCAAAGTCAATCCCTGGCTATGTGACCGACAAGATCTACATGGTGACAAACGGCAATGACACAGTGTCTTATCCTTTCCACGTAACAGTTCCTGCTGCCGACGTGGCTTCTATGGATTGTGAGTGGGCTCGCTATGGCGAGGAGGCAACCCTTTTGGGTCAGTTCTTTGTAAATGACCCAGGTGATCCTTTGACAATCACATTCACCGGCATCCAGAACTCAGCAAGCCTGCAGGTTCCTGCCGGCGACATCAAGGAAATCACCGAGAACAAGGTTCGCTTCATTGTTCCTGATGGCGCTCCAGAGGGTATCATCGAGGTTCACACCGTCTATGGCGACAGCAAGTCTCACTTCTATTTCCATGACTCACGCGGCATCATCACCGACTTCGAAGGTGAAGGCGGCGCTGACAGCAAGTCAGGCATCGTTCCACAGGGTTGGAACATCGCAGCTACTTATTCTAACGAAGGCGGCATCTGCAACAACTATGTTGAGCTGACCGGTCATCTTACCGATGGTGGCGGCTGGGTTGAGAGCGTTAAGCTCCCTTACTGGTGCGGCAACTGGAAAGGCGACCCTATGTCAATCACATCAGGTCCTGGCGCTCCTCTTCGTAATATTTTCCCAGAGGGTTACTTTGCCAATCCAAGCAAGCTGAGCTTCAAGTTCGAGCTCTTCATCCCATCGTCTAATCCTTGGAAGGCTGGCGCTATGCAGGTTCTGTTTGTCAACAACCAGCTCTGCGCCAACGACTCTTGGCAGAACAACAAGTACATCCATACAGGCGCTAATGGCGGTGAGGATCTCTGCCGTGGTCTCTATCGTCCATGGGCTTCTACAGGCTCATTCGACACAGGCGACAAGTGGATCACTGTTACAATCCCTCTCTCAGAGTTCACCTACAACCAGGATGGCACAGATGGCAAGGTTAAGCTTTCTGAGGAAAGTTTCGACAGCTTCATCATGTGGCCAGACGCAGGTGGTGTTACCGGCGAGGAGTGCGATCCAATCTTCCGCTATGACAACATTCGTGTAGTACCAAACCTCTAATGTAAACTACAACAATGAAAACAAAATATATTATTTCTGCCATGCTGATGGCAATGCTTGTGTTGGTGAGCTCATTCACCTTCACAGCATGCAATGAAGATGATCAGCTTGACACCAACCAGTTCAAGGGCGGCGTCAGCCTGCTCTCGTTCGGTCCATGTCCAGTGGCTCGTGGTGGCGAACTCACCTTCATCGGTACCGGTTTGAATCAGATCAGCAGCATCACCATCCCTGGCTGTGCTGACGTTACTGACATCACCCGCGTAAGCAATAATGAGATCAAGATCATCGTTCCTAAGACTGCTGAGCCAGGCTTCGTAGTTCTTCACTACGGCAAGGGCGAGATCACAACCAAGACCCGTCTTACCTTCACCGAGCCTATCGGTTTCGCCAAGACCAACTTCGACAAGGCTACTATCAAGCCAGGTGAGACTCTTACCATCAACGGTACCTATCTCCACCTCGTTGAGAGCGTGATCTTTGCTGAGGACGTTAAGGTTAGCGAACTTGAGTGCAGCTCTCCTGCCGAGCCAATGGACGAGACCATTAAGGTTGTCGTTCCTGCTGAGGCTCAGACAGGCAAGATCTTCCTCTCTTTCTATGTCAATGGCGACACAATTCCTAACCAGGTTCTTTCTGACGACATTCTCACAGTTGTTCTTCCTTCTGTAGCTGAGATCGCCAACCTCACCGGCAAGAAGCCTGGTGACAAGATCGAACTTGCAGGCAAGGACCTCGACCTCGTTACCAAGGTTACCGTAGCTGACGAGGAGGTTGAGTTCGCAGTTGCTGACGGCAAGGTTTCATTCGAGCTTCCAGTCAGCACTCCAAGTGTTGCAGAGATCGCAATGTATCCAGCTTCTGGCGTTAAGGTTACAATCGCCACCATCGGCATGACACTGCCAACCGAGCTCGTTGCTACTCCAGCAGCAGGTCTGCGCAATGGTGATGAGGTTACAATCAGCGGTAAGGATCTCGACGTTGTTAAGGCTGTCAAGTTCCCTGGCGTTGATGCTGAAGTAGAGTTCAACACAGTGGACGGCAACATCGTCGTTAAGTGT
Organism: Candidatus Liminaster caballi; assembly: GCA_018065085.1. GTDB lineage: Bacteria > Bacteroidota > Bacteroidia > Bacteroidales > UBA3663 > Liminaster > Liminaster caballi. The sequence continues at coordinate 32,087 of JAGHUA010000001.1, forward strand.
CCAGAAGGTTTCACATCGGGCAACATCGAACTCACCACCAATAGCGGTGTAGTTGTTACCGTAGCTATCGAGACTCTCAAGCCAACCTTCACATCATTTGCCGAGGCTGAGGTTTCAATGGGCAACGACGTAACTATCAACGGTGAGAACCTCGACCTCGTTGTTAAAGTTCTCTATAGCGGTGCTGGCGAAGGCTCTGTCCTCGAGGGTGCTACTCCTACTCAAATTGTTGTCAGCATGCCTGCTTCTGGTCCTGAGTCTGGTGTTCTCACTTTGGTTATGGCCAATGGTGAGACCGCTGAGACCGGCGCTTTGACCATCAATGCTCCAGAGTTCTGCAACATCATTGGTTGGCCAGAGCTTGGCGAGGGCGAGATGATTCAGGCTGGTGACTTAATGACTGTTACCATTGCCAATGGCGAGCACTTGACTGGTGTTGAGATTAATGGTGAACCTATGCAGTTCATCGTCAATGGTGATAAGCTTATCATGCTTACTCCATACGCTGGCAAGCCTGGTTCAATCATCAAGTTGATTTCAGACAATGGTTCTATCGAGTACACCTATGACTTCAAGCCTAACACAGAGATTGAGACTGTCATCTGGACAGGCCTCGTCAAGGCAGGTAATTGGGCAGATGCATGTAAAGACCTCTCATGGGGTGGCTATGACTGGAGCACAGTGAAGGCTGGCACAATACTTCGTGTCAAGTTTACCGTCGATCCAGAAGTCGGCTACTGCCAGATGCGTTTCGGCAATGGCTCTTGGAATGCTCTTCCTGGCACCAAAGAATTCGAGGGCGCAGATAATGATGGCAACATTTCTATGCCTGCCGATGCTACAAGCTACGAGTTCGCTCTCACCCAGGAGATGATTGATGAGATGGTGGCTAATGGCGGTCTCGTTGTCTGCGGCACCGGCTTCATTATCACGAAGATAAGCCTTGTTGAGAAGGTTTCCCTCGAGGAGGAAATCTGGAAAGGCGAGGCAGTTGTTGGTGGCTGGTCTGGCTCTATGGGCGCTCTTTCTTGGGGTGGCTATGACTGGTCAACTGTTTCAGTAGGCAAGACACTGCGTATCCACTTCAAGATCAATCCTGCCAAGGAGTATGACGCAGTCATTCGTGCTGGTAATGGTAGCTGGGCTGCCCTCCCAAGCTGGAAACTCCTTCCTGGTTCTGATAACGAAGGCAATGTGCCTATCTCTGAGGATGGTTCATTGGAAATCAAACTCACACAGGAAGACCTCGATGAACTTGTAAACAATGGCGGTCTCGTCGTTTGTGGCGCTTGGTTCATTGCAACTAAGGTTGGTCTTGAGTGATCCTCATTCTTCACATAATATCAGTGCCCGCACGTCATGATGGCGGGCGGGCACTTTTTCTTTATCATTCAACAATCGCCTCCATCAAAGGCAAACGCCCAAACAGATGCTTTTTGCCATCAGCGAAAGCATAACCGACAACAGGAGTCTTTTGGTTGCCTCCTCCATAAAAAACAACCATGAACCAACTATCCGCAACAGGCACATCACAACGGATCCCGAAACGAAAATTCATTGATAACACAGATATTTTGTTTAATAATACACATATAATATATTAATATGAGAAAACTATTTCAATTGAGCCTTGCATGCCTTCTCTCCATGACCTGTCTTGGCCTGTCGTCATGCGGAAGCGATGACAACGAAGATGCAGGTGGAGATGTTAATGGCGACAACAAGGTCATCATGCGTTCATGCAGCCTCGAAGAAGGCGCTGAGGTAAACGCAAAGGAACTGACCGTCATCACACTCTCCTACAACACCAAAGTTACTGTCGTTGGCGACATCACCCTCAACGGACAGGCTGTCGAAGCCGGCAACGGCGACCTGAAGATGAAAGTCGATGTCAATGTTAAACTCGAGGATGGCACAAGCTACGAACTGCATGTGCCTGCCGGCGCCATCGTCAGCGATGAGGATAAGAACTGCTTTGCGCCGGAGTTCAAACTCACCTTCAAGACCAAAGAGACACCACAGTCATTGGACAACGACGCCACACGTCTTACCAAGACCCTTGGCTGGGGCTGGAACCTCGGCAACCACTTCGATTCATACGACGGTGGCAACGAAAAGGATAACTACCGCATCACATGGAGTAAGGACTGCCCTTACTGGGATAATGCCAATCCTACCGAAAGCCTCTATAAGAATCTTGCAAAAGCTGGTGCCAAGACTGTGCGTATGCCTGTGACATGGGGTCCTTACGAGGATATGACCGACGGCAACTACACCATCGATGCCAACTACATGGCTGTTGTCAAGCAGAATGTGCTGTGGGCTAAGGAAGCCGGACTTAACGTCATCCTCAATACCCACCATGACGAATACTGGCAGGATGCCTATACTGCGAGCTCCAACCCAAGCGTAAACACAGAGACCAAGGCACGTCTCGCTGCAACATGGACACAGATTGCCGAGGCATTCAAGGATGAGGGCGACTTCCTTATTCTCGAAGCCTTCAACGAGCTCAACCACAACTGGGCAGGTCCTACATCGGGTGAGCTTCGCATTCAGAACGAATGGAACCAGCTCGTGGTTGACGTAATCCGTGCCACAGGCGGCGAGAACGCTACACGTTGGATTGCCGTTCCAAGCTATCAGGCCAACATCGGTTATGCTCTCAAGGCCGATTTCAAGGTTCCTACCGATGCAGCAAACAAGATCATCGTTGCCGTGCACAACTACGACCCATACAATTTCACTCTTGCCAATCCTCTGACCGAGGCTTGGGGACACAATGCCAACAGCATCAACGACGAGAAGAACATCGAGAAGACCCTCAACCAGCTTTACGACAACTTCATCTCGAAGGGCATTCCTTGCTACCTCGGCGAATACGGCTGCTCGGCACACACCACCGCACTCGGCCAGCAATGCCGCGAATACTATCTTGAGTATTTCTGCCGCGCTGCATATTTTGCAGGTCTCTCGATGATGCTTTGGGACAATAATGTTGCCACCACAGGCTCTGAGAGCCACGGCTACTTCAATCACAAGGACGGTTCGTTTGTCAACAACTGCGGCGACCTCGTATCTACAATGGTCAAGGCTGCAACAAGCGACGATCCTAACTACACCCTTCAGTCAATTTACGAAAAAGCTCCTAAGAAATGACATTCAATGAACGCAAAGCACTCGTCGAATCACAGCACGAGGCACTTCTGACCAAAAAGAATACCCCAATTGAGGGCAACGGCATCGTCTGCCGTTATGAAAATCCTATCATCACAGCCGAACACGCTCCCCTTCTCTGGCGCTACGACTATAATCCAGAGACCAACCCATATTTCATGCAGCGCATCGGTGTGAACGCCACCCTCAACAGCGGCGCCATCCTCATCGACGGTAAGTTTCATCTCGTAGTACGCACCGAGGGCGACGATCGCAAGTCATTCTTTGCCGTTGCCTCTTCTGACAATGGCATTGACAATTTCCGTTTCGCCGAGCGTCCTATCACCATGCCCGAAGCTAAGGTTTCGCCGCTTGCAGAGTCGCCTGTTCCAGAGGCAACCAATGTCTATGACATGCGACTCACAGCACACGAGGACGGCTGGATCTACGGTCTCTTCTGCGTTGAACGTCATGACGACAGCCAGAAGGGCAATCTCTCGGCAGCCACTGCCACATGCGGCATCGCCCGTACCAAGGATCTCGTCAACTGGCAGCGTCTCGACGACCTGAAATCGAACAGCCAGCAGCGCAACGTTGTGCTTCACCCTGAGTTTGTCGATGGCAAGTACGCTCTCTATACCCGTCCGCAGGATGGATTCATCGATGCAGGTTCGGGCGGCGGCATCGGCTGGGCTTTGGTAGATGACATCGAGCATGCAGTAGTCAAGGAAGAGAAGATCATCAATGCCCGCCATTATCACACCATCATGGAAGTGAAGAACGGCGAGGGTCCACACCCATTCAAGACTCCAAAGGGCTGGCTTCACCTTGCCCACGGCGTACGTGGCTGTGCTTCAGGTCTTCGCTACGTCCTTTATATGTATATGACTGCGCTCGACGACCCGACTCGCGTCATTGCACAGCCAGCCGGCGCCTTCATGGTTCCAAAGGACGGTGAGTATATCGGTGACGTGATGAACGTGCTCTTCACCAACGGCTGGGTTGCCAAACCTAAGACCGACGTCAAGGGCGTATTGCCTGGCAATGCCATGCATGAGCTCGACGAAGAGGTATTTATCTACTATGCATCGAGCGACACCCGCATGCACGTTGCCACCTCGACCATCGGTCAACTCATCGACTATTGCATGAACACCCCACAGGACGGTCTGCGCACCGGCAAGTCTGTCGAGGCCATCAACGCCCTCATCGACCGCAATAAGGCACTATTAGCAAAATAAGACCTATTAGGCTAATTAGACCTATTAGGCCAATTAGACCAATTAGACCAATTGGGCCAATTAGGCCAATTAGGCCAATAACTCCAGTCATCACAATAACTCTAATCAGAAAAAAATAATACTACCATGGCTTCTTTATCTGAAAAACTCGGCTATGCTCTTGGCGACGCTGCTGCAGGCGGCATTACCTGGAAAATCATGTCCATAGCCTTTCCATTCTTCTTCACCAACGTGTTCGGTCTTACCTTTGCCGACACTGCAGCATTGATGCTCCTCGCACGTATGTTCGATGTTGTCACTGATCCATTGATGGGATCCATTGCTGACCGCACACAGTCACGCTGGGGCACATATCGTCCATGGCTTATCTTCGGTGCCATTCCTTATGGTCTGATCTTTGCTCTGCTTCTCTTCACTCCTGATTTCGAGCCAGGCACCAAGCGCATCTATGCCTACACTCTCTATCTGCTCATGATGGCCGTCTATACTCTGGTCAATGTGCCTTACGGATCGCTGCTTGGCGTGATGTCGGACAATGCCGATGACCGCAATCAGTTCTCTGCCTATCGTATGGTCGGAGCCTATGCCATGGGCTTCATCATGATGTTCTCGTTCGCATACCTTCAGAAAGCTATTGGCGGAACAGAGGCACATCAGTATGCTGTGATTGGTGCTGTGTTCGGATTTGTTGCTGCTGCGCTCACCTGCATCTGCGGTTTGCTCACTAAGGAGCGTCTGAAGCCTGCTCGTGCTGAGAAGTTCTCGTTCAGACAGTATGTTGATCTTGTACAGAATAAGCCATGGGTATTCATCACACTCACCGCTGTCTGCACAAACTTCTTCAACGGCTTCCGCTATGCTGTAACCAGCTATATGTTCACCTATTGTCTTGGTGGTGACATAACATTTGGCGAACTTATCATCAATTATACAGCATTCATGGGCATTGGCGAGGCTTTCTGTATGATCTTCGGCGGTGTTTCTCCTATTTTCACCAAGAAGGTAGGTTCAAAGCGTATGGCATTCGTATGGTCATCGGTTATCTGCGGTCTTTCATCTGTCATTTATTTCTTCATCCCGATGGATGCTGCTTATATCTGGGTTATGATTGCCGTGTCAGTCATCACATCTATTGGTGTTGGTCTCTATTCTCCGCTCCTTTGGTCTATGTATGCTGACGTTGCCGACTATGCTACTGAGAAATATGGTACATCATCTACAGGTCTCATCTTCTCGTCAGGCACAATGGCACAGAAGTTCGGTGGCGCCATCTCTGGTTCGCTCATCGCACTCCTTCTCGGCTGGGCAGGTCTTTCTTCTGAGACAAGCATGGAAACCGGCGAGACCATCATCACCATCACTGATCTTGAGTCTGTCAAGAGCATGGTATGGAATATCTTCTCGCTCATCCCAGCAGCTATTGCTGTTGTAATGGGTCTGTTGATTTATAAGTTCCCTATCAAGAAGTAAGGTTTTTACCCAATTAGGCTAATTAGTCCTATTAGACCAATAGTTTTCACTCCCTCCAATAAACCACTACCCCCACAATTATGGAAACGCCGAAACCTTTTTTGCCAAAGAAAGGCAATTACAAAGGGTTGATTGCATATCAGAAAGCGGAGATCATCTATGATATCACCTTCTTCTTTGCCAACAAATTCTTTGACAAAAAGGATCGCACAATCGATCAGATGGTTCAGGCAGCCAGATCAGGGAAACAGAATATTGCAGAGGGAAGTGCAGCAGGGGCAACGTCGTCAGAAACAGAAATCAAGCTGACCAATGTTGCCAGAGCAAGTTTACAGGAGCTTCTTGATGACTTTGAAGACTATCTTCGAGTCAGAGGATTGGAGCAATGGAGCCTTCGTGATGAGCGAACACGCCAGACACAAGCGTTCTGCAACACTCATAACAACAGTTCCGACTATTTAAGCGTTTTGCAGAATCGCTCGGACGAAACCATTGCCAATATTGCAATCACTCTAATTCATCAAGAAGATGTGATGTTACGCAAGCTATTGGAAAGGCTTCAGAAAGACTTTATGGAATTAGGCGGCATCAAAGAGCAGATGACAGCAGCCCGCCTTGGATTCCGTCATGGTCAGAAAGAAGAAATCGAACAGTTAACCAATCAGAATAACCGGCTCCTTCAAAGAGTCAAATACCTTGAGGAGCTTCTAACCAAAGCGGGTATAAGCTATTAGGCCAAGGCTTTCTATTAGGTCAATTGGGCTAATAAGGCCAATTAGACCAATTAGACCAATTAGACCAATTTACTAATTGGGCCAATAAGGCCAATAAGCGCTCCCAACTATCACCAACAATAAAAAAAAATGACCCCTACCCAACTAAAAACAGAAGTTCAGGAATGCCTGACCTCCAATATCCTCCCCTTCTGGCTCAAGATGCAGGACCCGAAGCGCGGCGGTTTCTACGGACAGATGACAGGCGAGGGCAAGCTCATGAAGGACGCCAACCGAGGCGGCATCCTGAATGCCCGCATCCTGTGGTCGTTCTCAGCAGCCTATCGCGTGACTGGCAACAAGGAATATCTTGCCGCAGCAACCAATGCCAAGGATTATATCCTCGCCCATTTCATCGACCGTGAGTTCGGCGGCACATACTGGGAACTTGATGCCGACGGCAATCCCGTTGACACCAAGAAGCAGTTCTATGCCCTCGGCTTCATGATCTATGGTCTGAGCGAGTATGCACGTGCCACACACGACGTCGAGAGTCTCGACACCGCCATCGAACTCTATCATTGCATCGAGGAGCATTCGCTCGACCACATTCACAATGGTTATATCGAGGCTTGCACACGCGAGTGGGCAAAGATTGAGGACATGCGTCTTTCCGACCTCGACGCCAATTACCCCAAGAGCCAGAATACCCACCTCCATATCATCGAGCCTTATGCCAATCTCTATCGAGTGCTCAAGAGCATCTCGACGTGCGAGAAGCATGCTGCTCAATACCGCGAGGTGACACTTCAGGTCGAGGCATCGCTGCGCAATCTCATCGACATCTTCTGCAACCGCATCCTCAATCCTGCCACCTATCACCTTGACCTCTTCTTCGACATGGAGTGGACACGCGGTGCCGGCTGGCTTGAGTCCTACGGTCATGACATCGAGTGCTCGTGGCTTCTTCACGAGGCAGCGCTTGTGCTGGGCGACGAAGAGGTACTCCGTCATGTCGAGCCGATCGTCCAGCTTGTTGCCAAGGCCAGCGAGAAAGGCTTGAACCCTGACGGATCGATGACCCACGAAGCCAATGTTGATAACGGACACATCGATGCCGACCGACACTGGTGGGTACAGGCCGAGACCGTTGTCGGCTTCTATAATATCTATCAGCATTTCAATGACGAGGAAGCCTTACAGAAGGCACTCCGTTGCTGGCAGTATATCAAGAACAACCTCATCGACGAGGCCAATGGCGAGTGGTTCTGGAGCCGCGATCCGGAGGGCAACATCAACCGCCGCGACGACAAGGCTGGTTTCTGGAAGTGTCCTTACCATAACTCACGCATGTGCCTTGAACTTATCGAAAGAATTTAATGAGCTTATCGAAAGAATTTAATAACTGGGTCTTATGAAACCATATAAGTTTGAACCATATCTTAAGACCACCCTTTGGGGCGGTTATCAGATTGCCCCGTTCAAGGGCATCTACACAGCACAGCCTAATATCGGCGAGAGCTGGGAGATCAGCGGTGTGCCTGGCCATGAGAGCGTTGCCATCGACCGCGGATTGATCGATGACGTCGATCTCGGACTCACACTTACCGAACTCATCGACAAGTACAAGGGCCTGCTTGTGGGCAATAAGGTGTATAAGCGCTTTGGCAACAAGTTCCCTTTGCTGGTCAAGTTCATCGACTCGCGCCAGGATCTCAGCGTGCAGGTACATCCTGACGACAAACTTGCCATGGAACGTCACGGCTGTGCCGGTAAGACCGAGATGTGGTATATCATCAAAAGCGACGTCGGCGCTAAGATCTATGCCGGTCTCCGCAAGCAGATTACGCCTGAAGACTATCAGCAGATGGTTTCGTCCGATGCTCCGGGCGCCAATCCTATGGCCGATGTGATTGCCACACACGAGGCACATCAGGGCGACCTCTTCTTCCTCCCTGCTGGACGTCTGCACGCCATTGGTGCCGGCAACTTCCTTGCCGAGATCCAGCAGACCAGTGACATCACCTATCGCGTCTATGATTTTGGCCGCAAGGATGCCCACGGCAATCCGCGCGAACTCCACACCGAGCTTGCCAAGGATGCCATCGACTATCAGGTATGGCCAGAATATCGCACGTCGTACGACTCAACCCAGCCTACCTCGCAGCTCATCAACTGTCCGTATTTCGTGGTTCATCGCGTCGTGGTTCAGGTTGCCCAGCAGATCGATTTCCATTGCGACTCGTTCGTCGTTGTCGTTTGTCTCTGGGGCGAGGCCAATATCAACGGTGTCAAGGTTCGTCAGGGCGAGACTCTGCTCGTGCCGGCTTCCGAGAATGTGCTCTACATCTTCGGCAATGCCACATTCCTAACTGCCCACATCAAGTAAATACCAAACACACATCATATCCATACGATGAAAAAGACCTTATTCTTCGTGGCTGCCGCGCTGTCGTCAGTTGTGGCAATAGCCGAAAAAGTGGAGCTTTCCACTCAGCACACATCGCTTGTGCTCGAACTCAATGCTAACCGTCATCCTGAGTTCCGCTACTATGGATCCAAGCTGTCTGCCACCGACCTCAAGTCGCTCGACTGGAATGGCGATGACAACTGGAGCCACCTCAACGTCTATCCGGCATACGGTGCCAACGTCATGCAGAATGAGGCCTGTCTTGCCATCCGTCATGCCGATGGCAATCTCTCGACCGATATGCTTGTCCAGTCTTTTGACGTGACCAGCGTCTCTGACAAGGCTCCTAACGGCGCCGACCGTCACGGCAAGCTTCTCACCGTTGCCCTTGCCGACAACGTATATCCTGTCAGCGCCAAGCTCTTTTATCTTGCCTACGATGACGTCGATATCATCGAGTGCTGGACCGAGATTACCAATCAGGACACCAAGAAGAAGAACAATGTCATTACCCTCACACAGTTCTATAATCCTATTCTCCCCATCCATCGCGATAACGTGTGGGTGTCACACTGCCACGGTTCGTGGGCTTCCGAGGGTCAGCTGACTGAGGAACCGCTCAACAATGGACAGCTCATCATCAAGAACAAGGACGGTATGCGCAATGCCACCAGCGACCGCAACGACGTTCTCTTCTCGCTCGATGGCCGTCCGCAGGAAGGTCATGGCGCCTGCATCGGTGCCTCGCTCTGCTATTCGGGCAACTACCGTGTCAGCATCGACACCGACGAGAGCGACTACCACTACTACATGTCGGGCATCAATCCTGACAACAGCGAATATCATCTTAAGAAGGGCGAGACATTCACCACTCCACACACAGCCCTCACCTTCACCGAGAACGGCACCAACGGCGTGAGCCAGAGTTTCCATCGTTGGGCTCGCAAGTATCAGCTCCGTCATGCCGACCAGGAACGCATGATCCTGCTCAACTCATGGGAGGGTGTCTATTTCGACATCAACCAGCAGGGCATGGATCAGATGATGCACGACATCGCATCGATGGGCGGCGAACTCTTCGTGATGGACGATGGCTGGTTTGGCGACAAGTATCCGCGTGCCGTCGATAACTCTTCGCTTGGCGACTGGGTTGTCGATACACGCAAGCTTCCCGATGGCATCGAAGGCCTGTTGCGCGACGCTAAGAAGAACGGCGTTAAGTTCGGCATCTGGATCGAACCTGAGATGGCCAACACCGTCAGCGAGCTCTATGAAGCTCATCCCGATTGGATTGTCAAGGCTCCGCAGCGCGACCCTGTGCTTGGCCGTGGCGGCACACAGGTGGTGCTCGATCTCTCCAACCCTGCCGTTCAGGATTTTGTGTTCAGCATCACCGACAATCTCCTCTCCAAGTACCCTGAGATTGCCTATATCAAGTGGGATGCCAATGCTCCGCTTATGAACCACGGCTCGCAGTATCTGCCGATGGCCGATCAGTCGCATCTCTTCATAGCCATCCACGAGGGCATCATCAAGGTTTGCCAGCGCATACGCGAGAAGTATCCTGACGTCGTTATTCAGGCTTGTGCCTCGGGTGGCGGTCGCGTCAACTACGGTCTCCTGCCTTATTTCGACGAGTTCTGGGTAAGCGACAACACCGACGGACTCCAGCGCATACGTATGCAGTGGGGCACATCGTATTTCTATCCTGCCATCGCCATGGCGTCACACATCTCGGCTGTGCCAAACCACGCTGTCTTCCGCACCACATCGCTCAAGTACCGCTGCGACGTGGCTATGTCGGGTCGTCTCGGCATGGAGATCCAGCCAAAGAACATGACCGATGCCGAGAAGGCTCTCTGCCGTCAGGCCATCAGCGACTATAAGAAGGTGCGCCCTGTCATCCAGTTTGGCGACCTCTATCGACTGCACTCGCCATACGCCGGCGACGATCTGGCTTCGCTCATGTATGTCAGCGAGGACAAGAAGCAGGCCGTCTTCTTCTGGTACAAGCTCGAGACCTATAAGAACCAGCACCTCCCTATCGTCAAGATGCAGGGTCTTGATCCCGACCGCGTATATACCGTATGCGAACTCAACCGCATCGACAATAAGCCACTCGACTGCGAGGGCAAGCAATATACCGGCGCCTATCTCATGCAGCACGGCCTTGAGATGCCATATCGCCACATCGTTGAATACAACCAGCAGAACGACTGGTCAAGCCGAGTAATCTGGCTGAAATAAATAACAAACCTATCATTACCCAATCACCATGCAACGCCTTATTCTGACCACACTCACCTTGCTTGCTGCCATCACACAGATGGTAGCAGGCGAATATGATGCCTTCAAGGTATCCATCTATACACGCGCCTACGAAGTCGAAAAGATGGCCGACGACCATTGGCTCGACTCTACGTGGCAGGTTATCTCGCAGCAGCTCACGGTCGATAAGATCTATCTCGAGACACACCGAGACCTTCTCATCGTGCCCGACGAGACACTTCAGAAGGCCAAGCGTTTCTTCCAGTCGAAAGGTCTGGAGGTCTGCGGCGGCATCACCTACACCATCTCCGAGCCTAATCTCTTCGAGACATTCTCATATTCCAATCCTGAGCATCGTCGCAAGGTGCAGGAGATTGCCGAACACACCGCACGCAACTTCGACGAGTTCATCCTCGACGATTTCTTCTTCACCAGCGCCAAATCTACGTTCGACATCGAGGCCAAGGGCAGCCGTTCGTGGACGGAATATCGTCTGCAGCTCATGACCGAGGCTGGTCGCGAACTGGTGCTTGGTCCTGCACGCCGTGTCAATCCTAAGGTAAAGGTCATCATCAAGTACCCAAACTGGTATGACCATTTCCAGGGACTCGGCTTCAATCTCGAAAAGGGTCCATTCCTCTTCGACGGCATCTGGACAGGCACCGAAACGCGCGACCCAGGTTCGGCACAGCATCTTCAGAACTATCTCAGCTATAACATCATCCGTTATTTCAACAATCTCCGTCCGGGTTATAACGGAGGCGGTTGGGTCGATTGCGGAGGCATTCAGATGAGCATGGATCGCTATGCCGAGCAGCTCCATCTCACGGCTCTCGCCAAGGCTCCTGAGGTTGCACTCTTTGCCTACAATCAGTTGCTCGATGTTCCTCTTGCCGACTCTCAGCGAGCCGCATGGCAGAACCGCAAGGATGTCAGCTGGCGTTTCGACGAGATGAAGAAGCCTGTCGTTCAGCCTGATGGCAGCAAGGTCAAGCCTACCACCATGGCTCGCATTGCCGATGTCGTTCTCCATCAGTCCGACGCACTTGTCCGTCAGCTCGGCAACCCTGTCGGCATCAAGTCATACAAGCGTTTCCACTCGCGCGGCGAGGCATTCCTCCAGAACTATCTCGGCATGGTTGGCCTGCCGATGGATATGCATCAGTCCTATCCTACCGACCAGCGCGTAGTGTTGCTCACAGCCCAGGCTGCCGGCGATCCCGATCTCGTCGAGCTCATCCGCCGTCAGCTTCTCAGCGGTCGCGATGTGGTCATCACCACCGGGTTGCTTGCCCTTGAGCAGGACAGACTCGCCGACATTGCCGAACTGCAGATCGACAACAGCAAGGCATTGGTCAATGACTTCGGTCACTATGGTCAGAGCACACGCGACATTCTCATTCCGCAGCTCCATTACTATACCAACGATTCGTGGGAGATAGTCAGCGCCGGTCGTCCGCTCAACGGTGGCGTGTCAGGCTATCCTATCCTCCATCGTGCGCTCTATGGCGGTGGCAATCTCTATGTGCTCACCATCCCTGACGATTTCGGACAGCTCTATGACTATCCGCAGGCAGCGCTCCGTCCTATCCGCCGCATCCTGAGTCAGGATCTCCCTGCCTATCTCGACGCTCCGTCCAAGGTGTCGCTCTTCCTCTATGACAATCGCACTCTTGTGGTCGAGAATTTCAACGACGAGCCTGTCACCGTTTCTATTGTCATGGGCGAGCAATACACTGAACTCCACGATCTTCTCTCTTCCGAGACCCTTCGTGGCGCTGCCGAACAGCAGGCTCCGTCACGCTTCTTCCGCAACGGTCTTCCTAAGGAGAATCTCTTCACGCTCACACTCCCACCTCACAGCTATCGCGGCTTCAAGTATTGATCCGCATCAGTTCGTTGTCTTCTTATCGCTCGTGAAGTCCATGAAATGCTATCTCGGCGTTATCTTTTAGAAAAAATGTGATTCCGACCCAGCATATTTTCGGAAAAAATGTATTTTTGGCTTGCCTATTTGTCGGAATAAATGTATTTTTGCAGCATGTTTTTAACGGAATAAATGTAGTTTACCATGCTAAGGAGGAAAATTGAAACGAAAATTGAAGATTATCTAACGTCTGATTCAAACAAGATACTTGTTGTTGATGGCGCCCGACAGATAGGTAAGTCATTCATAATCCGACATGTCGGTCAGAAACTGTTTGCCAACTATATTGAAATCAATATGGAGAAGGACAAGCAGCGTGACCGTCTGTTTGCCGATGCCAACTCTGTCGAATCATTCTATCTGGCTTTGAGTGCCATAGCAGGTGATAAAATGCATGAACGTGAGAACACGCTCATATTCATTGACGAGATTCAAGCCTATGACCATTTGATGACACTCGTTAAATTCCTGAAGGAAGACAACAGATACACTTACATAGCCAGCGGTTCGCTTCTTGGCGTCACTCTTAAGAAAACCCAATCAATTCCCGTTGGCAGTCTTTCTGTCCTCCACATGTACCCACTCGACTTCGAGGAGTTTCTTTGGGCAAACGGCGTTGGCGAAATGGTAATTGACGAAATGAGACGCAGCTTCGAGTCTCGCTCATCGTTGCCCAATGCCTTGCATCAGGTTATAATGGGTCATTTCAGGCGCTATCTTCTGGTGGGCGGACTGCCAGATGCCGTAAATACTTATCTCGCAGATCATAATATCGTCAAGGTTCGTGAGGTACAGACCAATATATACTCGCTCTACATCGACGATGCGGCAAAGTACGAGCAAGAGTCTTTGCGCAAGTTGAAAATTCAACGCATCTATCAGATGGTGCCATCCAATATGGAGAGCCGGAAGAAACGCATTGTGGTCAAAGACATCGAGTATAAAACAGGCAAGCGCACATCTGATTATCAAAACGAATTCGACTATCTTATCTCTGCTGGTGTCGTCCTTGATGTCAATGCCATCAGCAAACCGTCATATCCATTGGTTCAGAATGCTGGCAAGAATTTATTGAAGCTCTATATCAACGATATCGGTATGTTAACCAACATACTCTATCGCAATAACATCAAACCAATTCTCGAAGACATCGCCAGCATCAACCTCGGGGCTGTTTACGAGACGCTTGTGGCTCAGGAACTAAAGGCTCATGGTTACAGCTTATTTTATTATGACAACAAGAAGAATGGAGAGGTTGATTTTCTGATTGATGACTCAGACAATCTCACTACCCTGCCTCTTGAGATCAAGTCAGGCAAGGACTATACCGTTCACAGCGCGCTTTCCCATTTTGTCGATACATCCGAATATAATATCCATCAGGCATTTGTCCTTTCCAATGAGTCAAGAATCTTCATTGACCAAAAGACCATCTATATGCCTATATATAATATTATGTTCTTCGATGCCAACCGGCAACCAGATCAGCTATATTTCTAACTCTTTTGCACCAGAGTTTTTGCAAAAAAACGCATATTATCGGCATTTATTACAAGATTATGAAGAAAATAGGGCGATAATGAGCAAGATATCAATATAATCACTATCTTTGCATCGCAATTATCATTGCATCTCCGTTCATTGACTTAGATTTATACTATTATACATTACTGACTATACTTATACAATTTATACATTTACTTTAATTATTATTCTTATGAAAAAACTATTTACGAAGCTTTTGCTACTCGTAGCGATGGTCGCTATGTGTGGCAATGCGTGGGCAGACTCAGTGACTATTACCCTCAAGGATTGTAATGGTGATTCTGACAGTTCTTCTAAAATCGCAAATGCCAACGCTACCATTGATGCACAAATGTATTCTGTTAGCACTAACAACTTTGTTAACACTATTGTGGCTGGAAATGCATATGTATTTCAAGCAAAAACCGACTGTGGCTGGAAATTCGGAAACTCATCAAATGCTGGTAAGATTACCATTAACTTAGCAAATGCAGTTGAAGTAGCATCTGTTAAGGTAACAGCGAAGAATGCTTCGTCGAAGGTTGCAGACCTTAAGATAGCTGGAGGTTCTGCTCAAGCGTTGACGAGTGTGTTTGCCGACTACACACAGGCCTATCCAAGTGGAAATAGTACAAATTCTATCATAATTGAAACCGCTTTGCATACATCTGGCGATCGTAGAGCTTACATTACTTCAATTGTTATCACTACTGCTGATAATGGTGGCGGCAACACTCCTTCCACCCCAACTGCTCTATCCGTTCCATCAAACCTCTCTTCTTCGAATGTCACCACAACAGGTGCTACTCTCTCTTGGAATGCGGTAAGCAATGCAAGCAGCTACACCGTGAAGATTGGCGAAACAGAATACACTGGTGTAAATACAAACTCTTATTCTGCAACAGGCTTAACCGCTGGCACTCAATACACATGGACCGTTAAGGCCGTAGGTGATGGCATTAACTATTCTACAAGTGCATATGCTGCCAACGCTAATTTCACCACCGAAGCAGATCAAGGCGGCGGTGCAGGAAATACAATCACCATTTGGTCTGAAGATTTCTCAAAAGTCGCCTTTTCTGGCACAAGTGTCACACAAACCGATCTCAGCAAGATCACATCTGCAACTTTTGTGCAAAGAGTAAAAGGAAATACAGATGCAACTATTTATAAGAATGACAATAATGCCGGTGGAACAGCTCCAGAATTTTTCATTTCAAAGCGAGCTGGATCAGGTTCCTCTATAACGGCAACCGAGATTGATATTACTGTAAATCTGGACGGTTGTTTTGGAGATTTAACTCTAACATTTAAATCAACTATTGCAAATGGTGCGACTGCCGTATTTGTAAAAACTGAAGATGCTGGTGTAACATATAGGCAGGGTGATAATGCAAAAGAATGGATTTTTACCGTGCCAGAAGGAAAAAGCACATTAACTTTCACAATTGTAAATAACAGTTCATCAAACCAAAGATTTGACGATTTCTTGCTTACAGGTACCCAAAAGTCTATTTCTTCTTCTGAAAACCTTCAGGGCTACAAGACTTATTTCAATGCTGAAACTAATATGGAAGTAGATGCAAATACTACTATCTATAAGGTTTCCTCTACTTCTGACGACGCTGTAACGTTGTCTTCTGTTTCGGCTGATAAGATTATTCCTGCTGGTACTCCTGTTATATTGAAGGCATCTACTACATCGAATTACAAGATCACATTGACAACAACAGAAACAGTTTCAAGCAATGATTTTGATGGAAACCAGTTGCGTGTCGCTGATGGCGGCGAGACTAGCAAATGGATTCTTGCATATACCACAGCTAGGGGTCTTGGCTTCTATAACT
The DNA here is from genome assembly GCA_018065085.1 of Candidatus Liminaster caballi. GTDB lineage: Bacteria > Bacteroidota > Bacteroidia > Bacteroidales > UBA3663 > Liminaster > Liminaster caballi. Next base: position 48,643 of record JAGHUA010000001.1, read on the forward strand.
ACACTTCTGCACTCGATGCAGGCGACATTTATGTAGAAGCTCCATCAAATAGTGCTTCAACAATGCGCATAGTAATCGAAGATGGAGAGGAAGGAAATCAGACTGCTATTGAGAACATCAACGCCAATAACAACAATGTTGTGAAATACGACTTGCAGGGTCGCCGCACTAATGCAAAGGGTCTCTTAATTGAGAACGGCAAAGTTGTACTGGTAAAGTAATTTATTCAATCTAAAAACGTAAGAAAATGAAAAAGTTATATATTGCCCCTAATGCAAAAATAGTTGAGATTGAAACTGAGTCAATCATCGCCGATTCTCAGTTGGGTAGCAAAGGAGATGCCAATGGTAACGAAGAAGGTTTCACTAAAGCTGCCGGTGGCTACCGTTCAAACCTCTGGGGTGACGACGAGGATTAATCCCTGACTGATCACAAATCTATGATAGTTACAGCACCTATTTGCGGATAGGTGCTGTATTTTTTGTATTGTTACTACAATGTAAGCATCCGAGAAAGTACATGTAGTTCAATATACGGTAAAAGATGTAAGCATCCGAAATGCAGCAGTGACTAATGCCTAAGAATTAGAATGCCCATCAAAAGACTTTGAATACATACCCAAAGATTGTGCATGCTTTCGAAAAATCGGTTCTGGTCACTCAAGTGCGCCGTGGAGTGACCAGAAACTTTTTTCAGTCACTCAAGTGCGCCGTGAGTGACTACGAAACTTTTTCAGTCACCCGAGTGCGCCGTAGAGTGACTACGAAACTTTTTCAGTCACCCAAGTGCGCCGTGGAGTGACTCGGAGAAAATTCTAGTCACTCAAGCGCGCCGTGGAGTGACTCGGAGAAAATTTTGGTCACTCAAGCGCGCCGTGGAGTGACTCGTGCTTGTTTTATGCTAAGGGGACAGGTGTGTCAGATGGTGAAACGTTGTAACCGACACACATAAAAAAGCACGACCCGCAGAGAGCCGTGCTTAAATATGATTGTCAGTGACTGATTAGCCGAGGTGACCGTTAGAGCCGAGCACATCAACGATCTTGTGGATGTACATCTTCTTCATGTTGTCACGGGCAGGAGTGAGATACTGACGTGGGTCGAAGTGTGATGGGTTCTCAGCGAGGTGCTTGCGGATAGCTGCAGTCATAGCGAGACGTGAGTCAGAGTCGATGTTGATCTTGCAGACAGCCGACTTAGAAGCCTCACGGAGCTGCTCCTCTGGAATACCGATAGCATCTGGCAACTTGCCGCCGAACTCGTTGATAGTAGCAACCTCATCCTGTGGAACAGATGAAGAGCCGTGGAGAACGATTGGGAAGCCTGGGAGCTTAGCCTCGATCTCGTGGAGAACGTCAAATGCGAGTGGTGGTGGAACGAGGATACCCTTCTCGTTGCGTGTGCACTGAGCAGGAGTGAACTTGTAAGCACCGTGAGAAGTACCGATTGAGATAGCGAGAGAGTCGCAACCTGTGCGTGTAGCGAAGTCGATAACCTCCTCTGGCTTTGTGTAGTGTGACTCAGCTGCAGAAACCTCATCCTCAACACCGGCGAGAACGCCGAGCTCAGCCTCAACAGTTACGTCGAACTGGTGAGCGTACTCAACAACCTTCTTGGTGAGGGCGATGTTCTCCTCGTATGGGAGGTGTGAGCCATCGATCATTACTGAAGAGAAACCGCAGTCGATGCAGTCCTTGCAAGTCTCGAAGCTGTCACCGTGATCAAGGTGAAGAACGATTTCAGGCTTCTCGCAACCAAGCTCCTTAGCATACTCAACAGCACCCTGAGCCATGTAGCGGAGGATTGTTGGGTTAGCGTACTTGCGTGCGCCCTTAGAAACCTGCATGATAACTGGAGACTTTGTCTCGACAGCAGCCATTACGATAGCCTGCATCTGCTCCATTGTATTGAAGTTGAATGCTGGGATAGCATAACCACCTGCAACAGCCTTCTTGAACATCTCGCGGGTGTTCACAAGACCGAGATCTTTGTAATTTACCATAATAATAATATGTTAGTTGTTACTAATGTTGTTTGAAATAACGCTGCAAAGATAATGCTTTCTTGACGAATTGCGGCAAAAACCAACGGATTTTTGCACACAAACAGATACTTTTGTAAGAAAAGTAAGATTTAAATAGCAAAAAAACGGAAAAAAGTTTGGAGGTTAATCAGCAATGACTTATCTTTGCACCCGAAAAAAAGAAAATGCTATGAGTTTGTACGGCCGATTTTATTATTTCTTTTATTACTTTGCAAAGGAATGTAAGGTCGGGTAAGCGTGTGCCGCTGAGCAACGAAGACGAAAGGCACAGACAGACAAACTGAGATTAGCACATGAAACCCCGACCATGAGACTGGCTGGGATTTTTTTTGTACGTAACGAATCATTGCAGACTTGCAACACATATTATAATATATATAATGAGTAAGCTAAGAGTCGCCATTCAGGGCGAAGAAGGATGCTATCACGAATGGGCTGCGCGCCAGTACTTCGAGGGCGAGGACGTTGAGGTTGTTCCATGCCTTACGTTCCAGTCGGAGTTTGAGGCGATGGCTGCCGACCCGTCGCTCCTCGGCATCATGGCCATCGAGAATACCATCGCAGGCAATATCCTGCAGAACCATGAGCTGCTCCGCACCTCGCAGCGCAGCATTGCCGGTGAACATCGCGTGCATATCAGTCACGTGCTCTGTGCCTTGCCCGGCCAGACGCTCGCCGACATCACCGAAGTCAACTCCCACCCTATCGCCCTGCTCCAGTGTGAGGAATTTCTCCACTCCCAGCTTCCTGACGCCAAGGTGGTGGAGATGGACGATACGGCAGGCTCGGCAAAGATCATCCGCGACCAGCATCTGATGGGCCATGCTGCCATCTGCTCGGAATATGCTGCCAAGCTCTACGGCCTCGACATTCTGGCTCGCGCCATCGAGACCAACAAACGCAACTTCACCCGCTTCCTCATCCTCGAAGACAAGTTCGTCGCCGCCGAGAAGCGCCGCCATGATGTCAACAAGGCCAGCATCGACTTCTGCGTGCGCCACACACAGGGCAGCCTTACGAAAGTGCTCACCATCCTGTCGTTCTACGGCATGAACCTCACCAAGATACAGTCTATGCCGATCATCGGACGTGAGTGGGAATATCGTTTCTATGTCGATCTGACGTTCGATGACTATCTGACCTATCGCAAGGCCATCGACGCTATCATGCCGTTTGCCACCGACTTCCAGATTCTTGGCGAATATAAGGAAAAAACTGAAATTATTGAGAAATGAAAACCATACAGCCGGCTGACCGTATCAGCCATGTCGAGGAATATTACTTCAGTCGCAAACTGAAGGAAGTGGCACGAATGAATCAGGACGGTGGCATCCCTGTCATCAGTCTTGGCATCGGCGGCCCTGACTTCATCCCGTCAGACCTTACCATCCAGGCATTGATCGACGATGTCAGGCGCTCGGACGCTCACAGCTACCAGAGCTATGTAGGTCTGCCTGAGTTGCGCAAGGCTTGGGGCCAGTTCTATAAGCGATGGTATGATGTCGATCTCGATCCGCAGACCGAGATGCTGCCTCTCATCGGTTCGAAGGAAGGCATCATGCACGTGTCGATGGCATTCCTCAATCCTGGCGATAAGGTTCTCGTGCCTGATCCCGGCTATCCGACCTACACGTCGGTCAGCAAGCTGGTAGGCGCTGAGATTATCAAGTACGACCTTACCTACGAGAACAACTGGGAACCTGACTTCGATGCCCTCGAACGTATCCCCGGCCTTGACGATGTGAAGCTGATGTGGGTCAACTATCCGCACATGCCTACCGGACACAAGGCTTCGACCCAGCTCCTTGAGCGCATTGTCGATTTCGGTCGCCGCCATCAGATTGTCATCATCAACGACAACCCATATTCGTTCATCCTCAACGACAACCCGCTGTCCATCCTTCAGGTGCCGGGTGCCAAGGACATCTGCCTTGAGTTCAACTCTATGTCCAAGAGTCACTCGATGGCCGGCTGGCGTCAGGGCATCGTCTGCGGCAATGCGGAGTTTATCAGCTGGATACTGCGCGTCAAGAGCAATGTCGATTCGGGCATGTTCCGTCCGATGATGAAGGCTGCCATCGCTGCCCTCAACAATCCCGAGGAGTATTATTCTCGCCAAAACGATGCCTACCGCGAACGTCGCGTCGTGGCCGAACAGATCATGACCCAGCTGGGCTGTGAGTTCGATCCGTCGCAAAGCGGTCTCTTCCTTTGGGGTCGTATTCCGGAATCGGCTCCTGACTGCGAGTCGATCACCGAGCCTGTTCTCCATCAAGCCCGTGTCTTCATCACTCCCGGCTTTATCTTCGGCAAGAACGGCGAACGCTTCATCCGCATAAGCCTTTGCGCACCGGCAGAAAAAATGGAAACAGCTTTACAAAGAATTAAAAATCTAAATAAATAAAATATGGAAATGACATTCGAGCCACTGCTTCCGCAGATGGACAACAAGCGCCCAATGGTGATAGCAGGACCTTGCAGCGCAGAGAGTGAGGAACAGGTGTTGACCACAGGCCGCGCACTTGCCGCCAAAGGTTTCAAGATCTTCCGTGCCGGAATCTGGAAGCCGCGCACCAAGCCAGGCGGATTCGAAGGCGTCGGCGTGATCGGTCTGCCATGGCTCCAGAAGCTCAAGGAAGAGACCGGCATGCTCACAGCAGTCGAGGTTGCCACCAAGGCACACGTCGAGGCTGCACTTGCCTTTGGCGTCGATATTCTCTGGATCGGAGCACGCACCACAGCCAACCCATTCGCCATGCAGGAGATTGCCGACACACTCCGCGGCCATGACGTACCTGTATTGATCAAGAATCCGGTCAATCCGGACGTTGAACTCTGGATCGGCGGCATCGAACGTATCTACGGTGCAGGCATCCATCGCATCGGTGTCATTCATCGCGGTTTCTCATCGGCCGACAAGACCATCTACCGTAACGTCCCACAGTGGCACATCGCCATCGAGCTGCGCCGCCGTTTCCCTAACCTCCCGATCTTCTGCGATCCTTCGCACATCGGCGGTCGTCGCGACCTCGTGAAGCCTCTGTGCCAGCAGGCTATGGATCTCGGTTTCGACGGTCTCATCGTCGAGAGCCATTGCAACCCGGACGCAGCATGGAGCGATGCCAAGCAGCAGGTTACGCCTGATGTCCTTGACGAGATCATCAGCAACCTCGTCATCCGCGACACCGTTCAGACCACCGAGGACCTCGTTGACCTCCGTCAGCAGATCGACGAGATCGACAATAAGATCCTTGAGATCCTTGCCAAGCGTATGCGCGTCAGCCGCGAGATTGCACAGTATAAACTCGAACATGCGATGCCTGTCCTTCAGGCCGGCCGTTATGACGAAATCCTCAACAAGCGTTCTGAGCAGGGCGTTGCGTTCGGCATGAGTTCGGAGTTTGTCAAGGAGGTGTTCGAGGCTATCCACGGCGAGTCTGTGCGCACACAGATGCAGCATATTAATAAATGGAGCTGATATGAAGATTGTAATTTTAGGCAGTGGAAAGATGGGCATGTTCATGGCCGACACGCTGTGCATGGATCATGATGTGGCGCTTTATGCCCGTCACGCCGAGAAACTCCGTTACTGTCTGAACACACGCCGATTCACATCCTATGATGAGATTCGCGAGTTCGATCCGGATCTGGTCATCAACGCCGTAACCATCAAGAATACGCTCAATGTGTTCAACGAGGTGCTGCCATATCTCAACAAGAAGTGCATGCTTTCTGACATAGCATCGGTCAAGACCGGTCTGCCTGAGTTCTATGCAGCTTCGGGACATCCGTTCGTCTCGACCCACCCGATGTTCGGTCCTACGTTTGCCAACCTCAATGACCTGAGCCACAACTACTGCATCATCATCAAGGAGTCCGATCCGTTCGGCAAGGCTTTCTTCCGCGAGGTATATGCTGCCCTGAAGCTCAACATATACGACTATACGTTCGAGGAGCATGACGAGACCATCGCCTACTCGCTCTCCATTCCGTTTGTTTCCACATTGGCATTCACCGGCGTGATGAAGCCGCAGGACGCTCCTGGCACGACGTTCAAGAAGCACATGGCCATTGCACGCGGCCTTCTCAGCGAGGACGATTATCTCCTCACCGAGATCCTGTTCAATCCGAACTCCCCGAAGCAGATCGACCTCATCGTCGATAAGCTCAAGGAGCTATCTGAGATCATACGCGAACACGATACAGACAGGTTGCTGAACTACATCAACCAGAGTCGCGAAAACATAAAAGGTCAGGCACTTTAAGCCTGACCTTTTTCTGTGTTGTTCGATTCATCGAAAAAAACCGAGTCATGATTCGAGATTCCGATGATTTGAGGAATATGGCCTCAAATCATCAATCTCTCCTTATCTCTTCATCATCTTCTTGCCATTGATGATTACCATGCCCTTGGCATTGGCATCCACCTTCTGACCGAAGAGGTTGAATGCAGCCGATTCGCCTGACACTGCCTCGACCGTGGTGATGGCCGATGGGTCGTCATCCTCTGGGTTTGGATCAGGAATGATGGCAAACTCATCGATGAGGAAGCGTTTGAGCGCGCGCATCTTGATCTTCTGCTCGCCGCTGCCTTTCAGCTTCACCTCGAAATTTGTCCACTTGCCTGTCTCCATGGTCAATGATGTCTGACCGAGCGTGCCGTTGCCACTGCCGATGCTGAGCTTAAGGGATGTATTGTCAGTATCGAATGGTGCAGCCATAAATGTAACGATAAAATGACCCTCATCAGCACCGAGGTTGAAGGCTGGAGTTGTGGCGTATGCACCAGGAGTCTGAGTGTTGAACACAGCACAGTTCCAACCGCCCGACTTCACAGGACATGTCCATCCTTCATTATCCGGATTGAAATCACCGGTTCCGCCTGCGAAGTTATCATTCAGACCGCACTGACCTGTGCAGCTGTTGAACGATTCATAGAACAAGGCGTCTTCAGGAGCCTCTGGGTTAACATAGACTGTCGATCCCTCATAGAAGTCGAACGATATCAGTCCATTTCTCTTTGAGATATTGGTAACGGTCACGTTCAACTTGTTGGTTCCGTCGATATTCTTGTGATAAAGCACAGTGGCAGGATAGCTGTTTGGCGAGAACGTAGTGTTGCCGGCACCTGGATATGGGTCGTTGGCAAGCTGTGTGGCACCGCTTGAGGTGTGCTTGCCGTCGGCTGGCACGATGGTGTATCGCTCGTGATCGTTCTTATACCACCATGAGTCGAACTTTGAGTTCACCATGTTCCATGCCCAGATTGTCTCATCATAGTCGATGTGGGTGATGAGCAGACCGTTGCCGTAGAGCGACTTGTCCCAACTCTTCTGCTGACGGTTCTCAAGCAGGAAGAACTCCTCTGGGAAAGCAGGATTCTGCATTGCGTAAGCCACAGGTTCGTCCTCAATGGCAGGCATGTCGCGCACCTCGATGGTATCGCTCAAAGGCATTGGATCGACCCATCCGCAGCACATCTTCTCGTATGCGGTATATCCGCAAGGACGGAAGCTGTTGCCAAGATAGCAGCCGTTGGCCATGATGCTCCAGTTGCCCATTCCCTCAAAACCGGAATACTGCGAGTCGTAGGCATCAGGCAGACCCATGCAGTGGCTGAACTCATGGCAGATTGTACCTACACCATCGAGCACAGACTGTGTGTCGCGTGGATCAGCGGCATTGCAACCGCCACGCTGCAACTCTGGCGCACAGGCGTAGGTGCTGATTCTCACGCCATCCTTCTGCACAGGGTCGATGCCAGACTTATGCGGCCAGATGGTGTCGTCTTTGCCACCGTCGGCCTCGCCACGACCGGCATAGATCACAAACACAAGTTCTGCCACACGGTCACCATCCCAGTCATAATCGGCATAGTTGACGTCGGCATCGGCCTTGTTCACAGCCTCACGGATCATCTCGGCGGCATAGATATCATTGCGGTCGCCCGAGTTTGCTCCATAATAGGCATAGTTGTGCGAGAGCGTATAGATGCCGGCTACGGTAAAGTCAATATCGAAGTCATTGTAGCTCTGATCGCGATAGTAATCACGCACAGAACCCACATAACCCTCTGACGAAGTATAACCAGGCTCGTTGATGATGCGCTCGTAGAGGGCCTTGTCATGACCTTCCTCAAACATACAGTCAGGGAACTGCACCAGGATGATAAGGCATTTCTTAACACCAGTATATACATGATCAGCACCTGCAAATGTGCGTGGAGTCTGTCCAGCCTTGAGCATGTTCGACTGCTCCTTGGCCTTGAATTCCTTAAATCTGATTGAACGGATCTCGTTCATCTTCTCAAGCGACACCTTCTCAAACCTGTCATTGCCCAATGCACGATACAGGGTGCCATCGGCATCACGCCAGCAATGGGCGAACTCATCGCCGCAAAGCTCAGCACGGACTTCTGTTCCGTTGTGCAAACGGATGTTACGCCAGACGCCAGGTTTGGCTGGTGCGGCAACTGCGGATACTGTCACAAGGGCAGATACGAGTATGCTCAGTAGTTTCTTCATAGTCTATAACTGTTTTTTGATTATTATATACAATTAAATTTACGCGCGAGTGCGCAAATACGGGGCAAAGGTAGCAAATAATACTCATATTGCCAAATTTTTGGCCATTTATTTGCAATTTCATACACCTTATTTACAATTATTAACCGTTTCGCAACAAAAAGGGAATGCTATTTTGCAACAAGCAAGCACCTTTTCACAGTTATGGAACAGTTAGGAATTGGTTGCGAGCACTTCCCAATACTTAGGAAACAGTTTTGCTCACATAATTCATCTTTTATGCGAATAAAAACACATGTGCAGTTTGCATTTTTTGCATTTTTTGTGAAAATTTATAATATAATTGCCATTATTATGTAATAACATGTAGATTTTTGATATATATTTAGTACCTTTGCGCACGCTATTGGTATGTATTTACATCGTGTTATGCTGTTAGCGACAATTATTGGTTACGTGTTTTAGGAATCAACATTATTAATTATATAAGGAATTAAAGTATGAAAAAACTCCTGTCCGTCATTGTTGTGCTCGTTATGAGCGTAACCATGATGATGGCGCAAAAGACCATTACAGGTCACGTAGTTGCTGCCGAAGATGGAGAACCGATTATCGGTGCAGCCGTTATGGTGAAGGGTACCACACAGGGTGTGGCCACCGATATCGATGGTAACTTTACTATCAAGGTTCCAGCTTCGGCCAAGACGCTTGTAGTTTCTTACCTCGGCATGACCTCTCAGGAGGTGCCAGTGAAGGATAAGATCACTGTCAAGCTCGAATCAGATTCTCAGGTCCTGGACGATATCGAGATCGTATCGACAGGTATGGGTAACATGGACAAGCGTCTCTTTACTGGTTCAAGCCAGAAGATCGACGCAGGCAAGGTACAGCTGGCCGGTGCTACCGACGTGAGTCGCTCACTCGAAGGCCGTGTATCAGGTGTACAGGTTACCAACGTAAGTGGTGCTTTCGGTGCATCTCCTAAGATCCGTGTCCGTGGTGCTACATCAATCTATGGTAACTCTAAGCCTCTCTGGGTTATCGACGGTGTGATTTATGAGGATAACGTCGATGTGTCGGCTGACGAACTTTCTTCGGGCGATGCCAAGACCCTTATCTCTTCTGCCGTTGCCGGTCTTAACTCAGACGATATCGAGTCATTCACCATCCTCAAGGACGGTTCGGCTACATCTATCTATGGTGCTCGCGCCATGGCTGGTGTGATCGTTATCACCACCAAGAAGGGTTCCAAGGGCCGCGCTTCGGTTAACTACACCGGCGAGTTCTCTACTCGTCTCAAGCCTTCATACAAGAACTACAACATCATGAACTCTCAGGAGATGATGGGTATCTACAAGGAAATGGAGGACAAGGGCTGGTTGCAGATCGAAAGCCTTTCAAATGCTTCTAACTCTGGTGTATATGGTTACATGTTCCAACAGCTCCGCAAGTTCGATGAGACAAGCGGCAAGTACGGTCTTGAGAACACTATCGCTGCCCGCAACGCTTACCTCCAGGAGGCTGAGTTCCGCAATACCGACTGGTTCGACATGCTGTTCTCTACAGCCGTTTCGCAGAACCACTCTGTCAGCATCGCCGGTGGTACTGAGAAATCTCAGACATACTTCTCAATGTCATTGATGAACGACCCAGGCTACTTCGTAAACCGCAACAGCGTTAAGCGTTACACCTTCAACGGCAATACATCTTATGATATTCTTAAGAATGTGACTGTCAAGCTCGCTGCCCAGGGTAGCCACCGTGATCAGGAGGCTCCTGGCTCACTCAACCAGACCACCGACGTTGTAACAGGTGAGGTGAAGCGTGACTTCGATATCAACCCATTCTCGTTCGCGATGAACACCAGCCGCTGCTTGGATCCAAACATCAACTACACTCGCTTCTACAACCCATTCAACATCTTCAATGAGTTGGAGAACAACTATAACGACATCGCGGTTGACGAAATCATGATGCGTGGCGAGATCGAGTACAAGCCTATCAAGAGCGTGACCCTCTCAGGTTTGATCTCTGCCCGTATGTCTCACACCAAGCGTCAGCACAACGTAATGGACGATTCGAACCAGGCCAACGCTTACCGCGCAGGTGCTGATCAGAGCGATGATAACTCTACCATCCGCGACTCGAACCCATTGCTCTATACCGACCCAGACAACGACCTCGCTCTTCCTGAGTCTGTATTGCCACAGGGCGGTATCAAGTACCAGTATGATGACAAGATGCGTTCTAACAACCTTCGTTTCATCGCTGAATACCGTGACGTTTACAACGAGAAGCACACTGTCAACGCTATGGCAGGTACAGAGCTCTCGACCGTACGCCGTACAGCTACAAACTGGACTGGCTGGGGCTACCAGTACAACAATGGTGGCATCACCTACACTCCATACCTCTGGCTCAAGATGTGCAACGAGGAGAACACCGAATACTTCGGCGAGTCGTTCACACAGACCAACACCCTCGCCTTCTACGGCCAGGCTGTATATAGCTTCGATCAGCGATACACCATCAACGGTACATTCCGTTATGAGGGTACCAACCGTCTCGGCAAGGCCACATCTTCACGCTGGTTGCCTACATGGAACATCTCTGGTAGCTACGACATGGGTTCTGAGCCATTCATGGAGTCTATCCGTCACTGGCTCTCACAGCTCAAGTTCCGCGGCAGTTACTCTCTTACCGCCGATACAGGACCTTCGTTCGTAACCAACGCTACAGCTATCTATAAGACTGTCAACATCTGGCGTCCAACAACATCAGCTGCTGAGTCTGGTATTGAGATCGAGAGCATCGCCAACACCGAGCTTACCTACGAGAAGAAGCACGAGCTCAACGTAGGTGCCGACTTCGGTTTCATCGACGACCGTCTCGCTCTTACAGCCGACGTTTACTGGCGTAACAACTTCGACCTCATCGGTCGCACATACACCCAGGGTGCCGGTGGTCAGATTGCAAAGTGGGCTAACGTTGCCGACATGGAGTCAAGCGGTGTCGAGCTCGGTCTTTCTACTGTCAACATCCAGCAGAGAGGTTTCCGTTGGACATCCGACCTCATCTGGACCAAGACTAAGAACAAGATCACCAACCTCAAGACTTCGAGCCGTGCCATCGACCTCGTAAGTGCTTCAGGCTACGCTCTTCAGGGCTTCCCTGTTCGCGCCATCTTCAGCTACCAGTTCTCTGGTCTTAACGAGGAAGGTCTGCCTGTAATCGTTAATGAATATAATGAGGAGACCGTTGGTGACATCAACTTCCAGGAGACTGAGGGTCTTGAGAACTTCCTCAAGTATGAGGGTCCATCAGATCCAACCTGGTACGGTTCATTCAACAACTCATTCTCTTACAACCACGACAAGCTCGGCAAGTTCGGTCTCGACGTGTTCATCACCTACAGCGGTGGCAACGTCGTTCGTCTTGAGCCTGTATTCAGCAGCGCATATTCTGACCTTAGCGCACTCCCACGCGAGTTCAAGAACCGCTGGATGATGCCTGGCGACGAGCAGAAGACTGACATTCCTACCATTGCCACACGCAACCAGCTCGACCGCTACGGTTCGTCTGCACTCTCTATGGCATACAATGCATACAACTATTCTACCGCACGTATCGCTTCTGGCGACTTCGTACGCTTGAAGGAGGTTGCATTCACCTACACAATGCCACAGAAGCTCGTTGCCAAGAGCGGCTTCATCAGCAATGCTTCACTCAAGGTTTCAGGCACAAACCTCTGCCTGCTCTATGCCGACAAGAAGCTCAATGGTCAGGATCCTGAGTTTATCAACGCTGGTGGTGTTTCTTCACCAATCAGCAAGCAGTGGACACTCACCGTCCGTCTCGGCTTCTAATTACGCGTACATTATATAATATAGATAGAATATGAAACTAAAATATTTCACACTCGCTGCCCTGGCTCTTGCCACCTTCGCTTCGTGCGACAAGCTCGATGAGGTGCCTGATAACCGTACAGAGATTGATTCTGTCGAGAAGGTACAGCTCCTGCTTGCAACAGCATATCCAAACTCTACTCCAGCACGTATCTGCGAGCTCAGCGGCGATAACTATGTCGATGACAACGTGGTTGTTCCTGCCACCCACAATGCAGCCTACGAACTTTTCGATGAGGAGACATACAAGTGGGAGGATATCAAGAATTACTCAATCGGTGCTGACGACACTCCTTATCAGGTTTGGGAGGCATACTATGGCGGCATCTCTGTATGTAACCATGCAATCGCTGCCATGAAAGAGATGTCTGAGGATCCTGCCAATGACCTTCAGCTCTCTGCATACTGGGGCGAGGCTCACGTACTCCGTGCCTATCTCCACTTCGTGCTTGTCAATGTCTTCGCTGAAAGCTACAAGACTGATGCAGCAAGTGCAGCTGACCGTGGCATTCCTTATGTAACAGAACCTGAGACTACCGTTCAGGTCGATTACTCTACCTCTGAGTTCTGCAAGAACGTCACTGAGACCTACAAACTCATCGAGAAGGATCTTCTTGAGGGCATCGATCTCATCAAGAACGAGGCATACAAGGTGCCTGCATACCACTTCAACAAGAATGCAGCCAATGCCTTTGCTGCACGTTTCTACCTTTACAAGCGTGACTACAGCAAGGTTATTGAGTATGCCAACGCAGCTCTTGGCAGCAATCCTTCGTCAATGCTCCGTAAGTGGAATGCCATCAACCAGAACACCATCAACTCGCGTCTGAACGACTTCAACGACGAGAAGGCAAACTGCAACTTCCTCATCCAGTCAACCTACTCACTGCAGGATCGTATGCTCTCTGCCTGCCGCTTCGCTTCAAACAACGGTGCCACTATCACCGACTGCGATGGCAACACATGGAATGTTCCTAATGTTCTCGGCGTTACAATGACCAGCTCTGGTCCTAACTGGAGCGGCCAGCTCCCTTGCTACGACGGTAACCTCTTCATCTGGGGTGAGCAGAAGCTTGGCGTATGGCTCTTCCGCGTATATGAGTATTTTGAATATACTGACAAGATTGCAGGTATCGGTTTCGTACACATGCTCTATCAGCCATTCACAGCCGAGGAGACTCTTCTCTGCCGTGCCGAGGCTAAGCTTTATCTTGGCGACCGCAACGGTGCAATCCAGGATCTTGAGTACTGGACAGGCTCTAAGCTTGTCAAGGATCCTCTGACAATTGCCAACATCCGCAAGAAGTACAGCCGTTCAAGCGAGAATGACTGGGTAAGCGATCTTCACCCTGCTGAGATGGGCTTTGAGAAAGTTCTCACCGGCGATGACGCATCAGTACTTGACTGCTTGCTCCACTTCCGCCGTATCGAGACTCTCTACGAAGGTCTCCGCTGGTACGATATCAAGCGTTATGGCATCACCGTTCGTCACCACTATCGTGACGCTAACGAGGATGACATCCACACTGACTCACTGACTTGGAACGATCCTCGCCGTGTGCTTCAGTTGCCTAACAACGTTATCGAGGCAGGTTTCCCTGGCAGCCGTCCTGGTTCATCAGCTGGCGGTGGCAGCGGCAGCGGCTATCAGACTCACACTCCTGAGCCACAGCGTCCACTCGCTGGCAACCCAACTAAATTTGAGAACAAATAAAGCATCATTGTAGTACATTATGAAAAAGTTTATCTATACATTTGCCATTCTGGCTACTTTGTGCGGATTGACAGCATGTGGCAATGACGAAGATTTCACAGAGAGCATCTTCGACACCACAACTCCAGTAGTCGATCCTAATGCCACAACCTATCCTTTCGACCAGTGGATCTACGATGAGTTTGTTGTTCCTTACAACACTCAGATTGACTATAAGCTGGTGTTCACAGCCACCAACCTGGCATATCAGGTTACTCCAGCCGACTATAAGAAGTCTCAGCTTCTTGCCCACTTCATCAAGTACCTGTTCTATGACGTATATAACAAGTACGGCGAGAAGGATGCTAATGGCAATCCTCTGTTCATGAAGAAGTACGGTCCACGTCTGTTCCACTTCATCGGCTCTCCAATGTCTTCTCCATCAACCCACACCGAGACCCAGGGTTACGCTTCTGGCGGTGTTAAGATCACATTGGTCAATGTCAACAACATGCGTACATGGAACGAGGGCGTTGTTTACACTCCTAACGACATCGCTGCTTTGAACAAGGATCAGTTCCACGTTCTTCACCACGAGTTCTCGCACATCATGCACCAGACCAAGTCATATCCTGTGGCATTCGGTCAGGTTACTCCAGGCTCATACGATCCACGTAACTGGCAGGAGCGCGACTCTACAGAGAGCCACAGACTCGGTTATCTCACCCAGTACGGTTCGAGCGCCAACACCGAGGACTTCGTTGAGAACCTCTCTTGTATCATCACCGATACTCCAGAGCGCTGGATGTCTTGTCTGACTCTCTGCTGTCTTAACGGTGGCGTACGCGAGGGCGATATCGACCTTATGTATGCTTTCATCGACAGCCTCGGCATCGATGTTGACAAGGCAGGTGCCGTTTGGAACAAGATCAACATCAACAAGGAGCTCGCTCAGAACGAAGAAACCAAGAAATATGAGGAGACAGGCCGCTACGTGCTCGATCAGCACAAGGGTGATGCCATAGGTAACTCAGATGTAGCCCTCAAGTTCGAGGCAGAAAAGAGTTTCACTTCATTCCGTGACTTCGTGAAGGAATGGGTTGAGGTTGACAACTCAGGCGAGACCAAGGGTCTGAACGCTGTGCTCAAGAAGATCGAGATTGCCACAAAGTGGTATGTCGAGAACTGGGGCATCAACATCTACGACATGCGTCGAGAGGTTCAGTACCGTCAGGATCATGTCAATGACTATCTCAACGGCACAGGCGAATGGGAATCTGAGGGTCCTGTCACAATCTATGACTTTCAGTAATTAATGCACTCATTAAATATCCAATCAAGATGAAGAAAATTTTTAGCATAGCATTCTCTCTGACGGCTGCATCGGTTATGCTGACCGGCTGCATGTTCGAGCAGGACGACTTCTTCGACGAGAGTGCATCACTCCGTATCCAGCACACCAACGACGAGATCCAGGACTTGCTCTGCACTCAGTCAACTGAAGGCAACGGTTGGGTTCTCCAGTATTTTGTGGCTGGCACTGACGACTACTCATTCCCCGGCTTCAATATCGTGGCCAACTTCACAAAGAACGGTAAGGTGACAATGGCTTCGGACCATGCATACCTCCGCAACAACAACGCTGGCAAATACACAGAGGCAAGCAGTCTCTATGATATGCTTTCAGAGGAAGGTCCAATGATTTCGTTCAACTCATGGAATGACATCCTGAGCGTATTCGCCGACCCAATGGATCCAAGTCAGGCTCCTGGCACACTGGTTCCAGACGGTTTCGGTATGGGCGGTGACTACAACCTCATCGTTATGTCATACGGAAAGGATGAGATTAAGCTTCGCGGCGAGCGCTACATGGCCCGTTCACGTATGATCCCTTGCAATATGGATCCTAAGGATTACATCGATGCTTGCAACGCAATGAAGAGCTCATTCTGCAATGACATCCAGAACCCACTCACCCTCACTGATGGCAAGACAAAGCGTTATGTGCTCAACCTCCACAAGGGCGACTTCACTGTCAACGACCGCGTTGATGATCCTCTTCAGAGCGAGCAGATGAGCTGTGTGTTCACTCCTAAAGGACTTCACATCGAGAAGCCACACACCCTTGGCGGCAACGAGGAGTCGGTTTATCAGGATTTCGTATTCGATACTGAGAAACTCATTTTCGTGTGCGAGCAGAATCCAGAGGTTAAGCTCCTCCCTGCATACGACAACGCTGCCGACTTCTTCAACCACACCCTTACTACAGGTCTCCTTTGGAAGGTTGGCGTAAGCGAGTCTGCATCTGAGTCAATGGCTGCATTCCTTGCCAAGATTAACTCTGGCATGAAGGGCGTAGTATCAAACTCTAAGTTCAAGAATATCCAGCTTCGCGGCGAGATTGAGAAGAACAAGGACGGTGAAATCCTGAACCGCTATATGTACGTGAATGTTGCCTATACATCTGGTATTGCCAATCTTGAGAGCACACTGTCATTCAAGTGCAACTTCACTGAAAATGCTGACGGCTTCACCCTCTCAGGCGACTTAACACCTGATAACACCAACGCTACCAAGTACAAGGACAAGGCTCTGGTTGTAGAGATCCTCGACTATTTCAAGGACGCAACCTTCACCCTCAGCGACACGGCTCCTTCTATCACCCGTACAGAGGTTAAGCTCACCAAGTCGGGTGCTGACGACAGCTGGTTCGTAATGAAGTACTAAAAATAAGGCAGAGAGTGAGGGTCGGACGAAGCGACATCGGTCACTTTTAAACTTTCACTCTCGGCCAAAGTCCAAACATAGACAATCAATCTTTTTATTGTTCCATTTTAATAATTAATTATTATGAAGAAAGCTTTACTTATTGCTTCTGCTGCTGTAATTGCAGTTTCTGCTTCAGCACAGTTTGTTGCTTCATCTTCTGCAAGTGACTTTGCATTCACTCCAGCCAGCTACAAGATGGCTCAGAAGAACGTTATCATGCCAAAGGCTGACAACAAGGTTAAGGTAGGTGAGACAGTTGACTACAGCGCTGTTCGCCAGGCTATCAAGAACGGTCAGGCTACAAAGTCAGACCTCTCATTCCTTGCTCCAGCTCAGAGCTCACTCTACGGCAAGTACATCGAGGTTGACCCAAGTGATATCACTGAGACAAATGCAGTTGAGCTTGAGGCTTACGAGTTCGAGGGCACAACATACGTTGCCATTAACGGTTTCGGTGCCACATATGCAGACATTCTCGCTGAGTATGATGCAGAGGCAGGTCAGCTCATCGCAAACACACAGGAGTGCTATGAGCACGAGACCTACGGTGTGTTCGAAATCTGGTCAATTCACGAGGGTGATGAAGAGCACATCTGGGGTGACATCACATTCACTGTTCAGGAAGACGGCATGCTTGTTCTCGACCAGGCTGGCTGGTACATCATGATTACCACTGGCGAGTATGAAGGTCAGTGCTGGGCACTTGGTTACGGCACCGTAATGCCAAAGGCTAACGGTAAGGCAACATGTACTTTCTCTGATAACAACTGGACAGGTGAAGGTGACGTTCCTTGCTTCGTTGATTTCCAGGATGACGCTGCCCAGATCTACAATGCTACAGAGGACGCTGGCGGTTGCATCGTTGTTGACCTTAATCAGGACGGCACAGGCAGCTTCGCTCATGCTCAGTTCCTCCAGGCTGGCGGCTCTACAACTGGCGACTGGTACCTCGCTTCTGCATGGGTTGACGAAGAGGGTTATCTCAATGACTACGAAGTAACCGATGCCAAGGCTTTCACTCCAGTAATTTGGGGTGCTTCAGAGGATTTGAGCAAGGGTGCTATCCAGGCAGGTTCGCAGACTGCTGAGCAGGCAGCACAGGGCAAGTACTCTCCTGCTTACAATGTCGTGCTTTCAGAAGTAGGCTACTGGTTCGGTCACTGGATGCATGGCCTCTCATGGGAGTGGGATAACAATGCTACTACTGGCATCAACAACCTCAAGAGCGAGCAGGCAGCTAAGAACGCTACATTGTTCAACCTCAACGGTCAGAAGACCAACGCTACTAAGGGTCTCATGATCCGTGGCAACAAGGCTATCTTCGTTAAGTAATCATCAGAATACTTTAACGCAGAAATAAAATCAGCCGCTTGGGTTTTCCAAGCGGCTATTTTTTTGTTTATCAATACCAGAATTTTGTCCTGGCTGAAAGGAAATCAGAACAGGCCGAAGAGTTTTGAGTCAATCTGATCGGTGACCTTGAGGAAATCTTCTGGATTTGACTCGAACTTACAGGTATCGCCATCCACGATGATAAGATTTCCCTTGTATGTGGCAATCCAGTCCTCATAGCGTTTGTTGAGGCCTGTGAGATAGTCGATGCGGATGGTCTGCTCATATTCGCGACCGCGCTTTGCAATCTGGGCGATGAGATTAGGAATGCTCGAACGGATGTAGATCATCAAATCGGGCAGCTTGACAAGGCTCATCATCAGGTCGAAGAGCTCGGAGTAGTTCTGGAAATCACGGTCGGACATAAGTCCCATCTCGTTGAGGTTTGGCGCAAAGATACGTGCATCCTCAAAGATGGTGCGATCCTGGATTATATACTCGTCAGACTTTGAGATCTCGACAACGTCCTTGAAGCGCTTGCTGAGGAAGTAGATCTGAAGATTGAACGACCAACGGGCCATGTCGTCATAATAATCGGCAAGATATGGATTGTTATCGACAGGTTCGAAGTTTGGTTTCCAACCGTAGCGCTTGGCTAACATGTTGGTTAGTGTGGTCTTGCCACATCCGATGTTTCCGGCGATTGCGATGTGCATGGGGAGAAAGGGTAAAGGGTAAGGAGTAAAGAGTAAGGAGTAATGTTAAAAAAGACCGAACAGCTGGGCATCAATCTTATCGACGATACCACGGAAGTCGAGCGGTCGATGTTCGAAGTCGAGCGGATCGACATCGATAATCAACACTTTGCCTTTATAACGGTTGAGGATAAAGTCTTCATATCGGTCGTTAAGTCCCTGAAGGTAGTCGATCTTGATGCTCTGTTCGTACTCACGTCCACGCTTCTGGATGTTGCCTATAAGATGAGGCAGCGATGCACGCAGATAAATCATAAGATCAGGCACCTTGACCAAGCCCATCATCTGATCGAACAGATCCATGAACGTGGTGTAGTCGCGCTCCGAGAGATTGCCCTGAGCATAGTTATTGGCCACAAACACATAGACGCCCTCAAAGATCGAGCGATCCTGTATGACGGTGTGGTCGGCCTTGGCTATCTCAAGGATGTCAAGAAACCTCTGCTTCAGGAAATAGATCTCAAGGTTGAACGACCAGCGTTCGATGTCCTTGTAGAAGTCCTCAAGGTATGGATTGTAGGTCACGGCCTCGAACTTAGGCTCCCACCCGTAATGCTTGGCGAGCATACGGGTCAGGGTAGTCTTGCCCGAACCGATATTTCCAGCTATTGCGATATGCATGTTTAGATGTTTATGACAAGTTTTTCGTTTGCCAGCATGGTATTGGGGAACACGCTCTGTGCCTCATCGAGCAGCGGACGTTCAAGTTCCTCGGTGATGAACTGTGCGGAGAAATGACCGATGACGAGCTGGCGCACGTTGGCCTTCTGGGCAATCTGGGCAGCCTGCAGCGATGTGCTGTGACCGCGCTGGCGGGCCTTGACCACATCGGAATGCAGATAAGTGGCTTCGTGATAGAGCAGGTCTGCACCCTGGATGATCGGGATGACGCTCTCGGCACAGATGGTATCGCTGCAATAGGCATACTTGCGACTCGGCGTAGGGTCGGACGTCAGCAATTCATTTGGCACAACCTTGCCAGACTCCGGGTCAGTCCAGTCATTGCCCAACTTGATGCCCTGATAGTAGGCGAAAGGAATCTGCAATTCCTCACAACGGTCGATGAGCAGATGACGCGGACGTGGCAGTTCCTCGAACAGGAATCCGCAGCACGGCACACGATGATGAAGCGGTATGGTGGAGATGCGCAACGCCTTGTCTTCGTATATCACTGCGTTCTGTGTCGGATCGAACGGCTCGAACCTCACCTCCATCGACAGTTCAGGACAGAAATAGTCGAACAGCGGACGGAAGATGCGCTCGGCATCAGGCTGGGCATGGATCACAATCTCTCCTGTGCGCTGTCCGAGACCGAGCGTCGAGATCAACCCAACCAGACCAAGACAGTGATCGCCATGCAGATGGCTCAGCAGGATATGACCGATCTTGCCCACGGGTATGTGGCACCTCTGCAAGCCCACCTGAACACCCTCGCCGCAATCGACAAGGAAGAGATTGCCCCTGAAATCAACGACCTGCGCACTGGGGCTGTGCCTCAATGTAGGTTTGGCGCTTCCGCAGCCAAGTATGCTGACTCTGAAACAATCCATGGTGTGTCTGGTACGTTTTGCGAGCGCAAATATACTGATTTTTTTTGATTAGCCGCCATTTTACGGCCTTTTTTTGACTAAAAATGTGCAATCGGCCATTTTTTTCTTTGCTTATACGCGCGTTTAAATAAATAATGAGTATATTTGCAGCACATTTTACTAAAATCTGCTATGCAAGACAAACTCAATCCCGACTACGGCCTGCTGCGTGTGGCTACTGCCATACCTACAGTAAGGGTGGCCGACGTGGAAAACAACCTCCAGCAGCACATCGAAATGATACGTTCGGCACACAGCCAGGGCGTCCAGGTGCTGGCTTTCCCCGAACTCTCTATCACCGGATATACATGTGCCGATCTGTTCCGCCATCAGCCTTTGCTCAACGCTGCCCGCACGGCATTGATGCATCTTGCCGAGGCTACTCGCGGCATTGACATGGCTGTGATCGTAGGTGCTCCGCTTGTGTGGTGCAACCGCCTCTTCAACTGCGCCGTGCTGCTTGGCGACGGCGTCATCGTGGGCATAGTGCCAAAGATCTATCTGCCTAACTACAATGAGTTCTACGAGGCTCGTTGGTTTGCATCAGGTGCCGAGGTTCCTGACGGCAGCATGATGGAACTCTCCACCACCGACCGCAAGGGCAAGCGCATCCAGCAGCGTGTACGCTTTGGCAAAGACCTGCTGTTCGACTTTGAGGGAACGACTCTCGGCATCGAGATCTGCGAGGATCTGTGGGTTCCAATGGCTCCGTCCAACCGCATGGCTCTGGCTGGCGCTCAGGTGATAGTCAATCTTTCTTGCTCTGACGAGGTTTTGGGCAAGCATGCCTACCTGCGCCGCATGATCGAGGCTCAGTCGGGCCGTCTGATCTGCGCCTACGTCTATGCATCGGCTGGTTTCGGCGAGTCGAGCACCGACCTTGTCTTTGCAGGCAAGGGTATCATTGCCGAAAACGGTGCCCTGCTTGGCGAAAGCGAGCGATTTACAATGGAGAATCAGCTCATGGTGCGCGATGTGGATGTGGAGAAGCTCAAGGTGCTGCGCCAGACACAGACCACTTTCCACAACCTCATGGACAATGCCCAGGCATCAGCCAGCCAGTATCACAGCGAATACTACAGCCACCAGCTGCCTCGCGTAGGCGGTTACCAGACCATCCAGCTCACCCGTCTGCCAGCCCCCGACTTTGCACATGATCTGAAACGTTTCGTTGCCCCTCGCCCATTCGTGCCAAGCTCTGACGACGATATGGAAATGCGATGCTCGGAGATTTTCAACATCCAGGTGCAGGGACTTGTCACCCGACTGAACCATATCAAATGCCAATCGGCTGTGATCGGCATCTCGGGAGGCCTTGACTCGACCCTCGCCCTGCTCGTCACCGTTCAGGCTTTCGACAAACTGGGTTGGGATCGCAAGCGCATCATCGGCATAACCATGCCTGGATTCGGCACATCGAAGCGCACACGCAACAACTCGAACATACTGATGGAGGGACTCGGCATCACGCAAAAGGAAATATCCATAGCCAAGTCGGTCAACCAGCATTTCGCCGACCTCGGCATAGACTCAAGCGTGCATGATGTGACCTACGAAAACTGCCAGGCTCGCGAACGCACCCAGATTCTGATGGACGCTTCGAACCAGCACAATGGCATCGTGATAGGCACGGGCGACCTCTCGGAACTCTGTCTCGGATGGTGTACGTACAATGGCGACCACATGTCGATGTATGCCGTCAACACGTCAATCCCTAAGACCTTAGTGAAATATCTGGTGAAATATGTGGCAATTAAATGGCAGGACAACGAGGCTTATGCCAAGAAAGTCGTCCCTACCCTGCTCGACATTATCGACACTCCGATCTCGCCCGAACTTATTCCTACCGACGAGAAGGGCGACATCGCACAGAAGACCGAGGATCTGGTAGGTCCATACGAACTGCACGATTTCTTCCTCTACCATTCGTTCCGTTTCGGAGCCTCGCCAAAGAAGGTGTTCATGCTCGCAAAGAAAGCCTTCCAGCTGCCCGAATATGCCGATCAGCGCGAAGGCACATACGACGACGAGACCATCAAAAAGTGGCTCAAGACATTCTTCCGCCGTTTCTTCCAGCAGCAGTTCAAGCGCTCATGCCTGCCTGACGGCCCTAAGGTCGGTACGGTCAGCATCTCGCCACGCGGCGACTGGCGTATGCCAAGCGATGCCTGGGCTTCAGAATGGCAGAAGGAAATTGATGCCATCGTCTGACAAGGCTCCGAGACAAATCTATTGAGAAGAATGATTCCAAAAAACTGAAAACATAATGACTATCGAAGAACTTAAAGCCTCGCTCACCGAGGAACAGATAAACCGACTCAAAGCAATAATCGAAAAAACCGACAATCTGACTCCTGAGGACGTCGAGACTTTTGACGGCTACATCAAACAGTCGGCTCAGGCATTGGGCGAAGATCAGATTGCAGAACCTATCAGATACATCATCACCTCATTAGGCGGCCTGCGCTCCACCGACCTGCAGGCTGTGATCGGCGATGATTTCAACCCGACGGTTTTCGAGGAGTGGAACAATGCGCTTGGTTTCCCAATATGCCAATATCGCAACCTGCCGAACGCCAAGCTCTATGACCTCACACCGATGATGCGCGAAAAGATGCGTCAGATTGTTGGCGAAAGCAGCCTCCGAAGCTGTGCGAGCGATCTTGGCTATTATCTTCTGGAACACTGCGAGGCTGGCGACATCGTGCGCGATGTGCAGATCACTCACCTCCTCCTGGACGGCGGCGAGACGGCTGCTGCAGCCGAATATGTCAGCCAGGCTGAAGGTGAACAGCTCCGCATCGCCGTCAATACTCTCGGCCAGGCATTGAAAGATGCGCCCGACTATGTTAAGGAGACGGTCTATGACATGCCACGCACCGAAGGCGAGAAGGTCAACCTCACAAAGCTGCTCATGATAATGCTGAACGACTGTATCGGCATCATCGGAAATGCCGAGCAACAGCAGCCTGTAGCCTTGCGTCTCACCCAGCTTGTCGAGGAACTCATCGCTCTGGGCCATCAGGAGATTACCGTCATCCTGGGCATCGGTCGCCTGCGCATCGCACAGAACGCACGCATCCGCCGTCAGGAACAGGAGGCTCAGCAGGCATTCATTGCTGCCCTCAACTATCTGATGCCGCCTCTCCAGCAAGCCGATCCACTCACCATCAGTGCCGAACAGATCCGTCAGTACTGGCTGGCTCTGAAAATCTGCCAGGATATGGCTCAGCCTAAGGCCATTGCCATCCTGTTTGAGGCAATCATCAAAGTGGAGCAGGCTCAGACTCAGGACACCAACCGTCAGGACGAGGAACGTGCTCAGATTGCCGAGAACATCATCGCCCAGCACGTAGATATGAGCAAGCTGTACTATGCCTTCCCAAAGGAACTGAAGGAACAGTTCACCAACTATACCGAACCTGCCATCGTCCTGCTCAAGGCGTTCCTCGAAGGCGCCAAGGATGAAGAATCATCACAGGACAGCGACAGCTTTGACGACACTGCCAAACTTGCCGGCTACTATCAGTCATTGGGCGAACTGAGCGAACACCTCGAACGCCACGACGAGAGTTATGACGCCCTGGTTGAGGCTCAGATCCTTCAGATGCGCCTTGTGGGTCAGATGCAGAAACGTGACGGCGATAAGATGTCGCCTCAGCAGTTGCTGCAGCGTCTCGCCCTTTCGGTGACCAACCACATGCTGGCAGGTCATTATCGTCGCAAGGGCAAGTCACAGCATGACCTGAACGTTGTGCTGACCAGCAACCTCAATCTTGCCATGGACTGTATGAACAGCTATCCTCGCGACGGTCGCGTAGTGCATTTTGCCATCAACGCAGCCCTCGAACTCGGCGCCCTGCAGCATCAGACAGGCGGTCTGCTTGCTGAATGCGGCACATACGAGAAAGTCATACGCCAGTTTGTCAAGCTCAACAACATGCGCATCGATCACCAGCTCTGTCAGGATATGGCCATGATCCACACCCGTTGCGGCCAGGTGCAGGCAGAACCTAAGATTCGTCGTTACGGCGATGCCGTGCGCAACCTTGAGGTGGCACACAAGCTCTGGACAACCATGGCACAGAACACCAAGAACGAGGAATACAAGAAGAATGCCGACGTGGTGGCTCAGATCATTGCCAAGCTCAAGAAATAACCGTTTTCGAAACCTAAATAAAACATAATATTATGACACAAAACGAAAAAGGGTCTAAGACCTATCTTTTCTCAATCGTGCTGGTGGCTGTCATCGGCGGATTGCTATTCGGATATGATACTGCAGTGATCTCAGGCGCCGAGAAGGGTCTGCAGGCATTCTTCATGGGCGCCACAGACTTTGCCTACACCGATTTCTGGCATGGATTCACATCGTCAAGCGCCTTAATCGGCTGTATCATCGGTGCTGCCATCTCGGGCGCACTTGCCTCAAACTGGGGACGCAAGAAGAGCCTTATCTTCGCCGGCATTATGTTCTTTATCTCGGCTTGGGGCTCGATGTGTCCTGAGACGATGATTCTTGCCAAGGGTCAGCCAAGCCTCACCCTGTTCATCGTCTTCAACATCTACCGCGTCATCGGCGGTGTGGGCGTTGGTCTTGCATCGGCTGTCTGCCCAATGTACATCGGCGAGATTGCACCAAGCGGCATCCGCGGCATGCTTGTCAGCTGGAACCAGTTCGCCATCATCTTCGGCCAGCTGGTAGTTTATTTCGTCAACTTCTTCATCCTTGGCGAACACACACAGCCTATCATCGAGAGCATCGGACATGGTCTCAACTCACTCGCTCCTAACAGCGACCCTTGGACCATCGAGACAGGATGGCGTTATATGTTCGGTTCGGAGATGGTTCCTGCCGGACTCTTTGCCCTGCTCATCTGCTTTGTGCCTGAGACTCCTCGCTATCTGGCTTCAATAGGTCAGGACAGCAAGGCCGAGGGCATTCTCGCTCGTATCAACGGTTCTTCGAAGGCCAAGGAGATCCTCAAGGAAATCAAGGAGACCATGACCGTCAAGACCGAGCCACTGATGACCTATGGTTTCCTCTGCATCTTTGTGGGCATCATGCTTTCTGTATTCCAGCAGGCTGTGGGCATCAACGCTGTGCTCTATTTTGCTCCTCGCATCTATGGCGCAATGGGCTTCGATGACCCAATGATGCTGACCGTATTCAACGGCATCGTCAATCTCGGCTTCACATGCATCGCCATCTTCACCGTCGAGAAACTTGGCCGCAAGCCATTGCTCATCGTCGGTTCGCTCGGCATGGCCATTGGTGCTATCGGCGTGGCTTGCACCTTCGAGGGCGCCATTGCCAACAATGAGACAATGCAGCTTCTCTGCATGATCTCACTCATGGTCTATTCTGCTTCGTTCATGTTCTCTTGGGGCCCGATCTGCTGGGTTCTCATCGCTGAGGTCTTCCCTAACACCATCCGTGGCGGTGCTGTGGCTATCGCTGTTGCCTTCCAGTGGATTTTCAACTGGATCGTATCGACCTCGTTCGTGCCTATGGCCAACAGCCTCGGCTTCTGGTTTGTCTATGCCCTCTATGGCGTGATCTGTGTCATCGCCGCTGTCTTCGTATGGCGTCTTGTTCCTGAGACTAAGGGCAAGACTCTTGAGGATATGACCAAGCTCTGGAAGAAACAATGAACACACCAGATGCAATAATTGAATACGAGCTACTCGGCATTGAATGGCCTTATGACTTTTTAAATAATACTAAGCCTGCCATTGTTTGCGATGAATCTGTTATTTCCACATCCGGCAAAGACAAAGATGAAATTGTCGAAGAGGATGAAATGGGCATCCCAACAGGAGAAGGGAAAATTGCAGAAAGCAAACGTCGTCAGATTATTCACAGATTCTTGCAAGAGTGGAGACATTCTGATTCAAAATCTTCTGTATTCAATAAGAATCTTAACGAACCAATACAAGTTGTTCAAGTATCTCTTCGGGAAGCTTGCAAACACTCTGCTCGCAGTTACTATTCCACAAAAGCCGTGTTGGAATTAGAAACAATATTGGCAGAAGCCCGAAAAGTGGGTGAGTCAAACACCAAACCAGGTGATAACAGTCAGAAAAACTTCGAGAAGATGTTGATTATGACCCATCATTTGGAAGGCATAGGCCTG
Source organism: Candidatus Liminaster caballi (assembly GCA_018065085.1). Classification (GTDB taxonomy): domain Bacteria; phylum Bacteroidota; class Bacteroidia; order Bacteroidales; family UBA3663; genus Liminaster; species Liminaster caballi. The sequence continues at coordinate 75,390 of JAGHUA010000001.1, forward strand.
GTGAAGCTCACTGTCGGCGTGCGCCGTCACACTCATGAGAAAGTAGAGTATGGACTGACGGCACATAAAGAAGGTACGCCCCTTATAAATAGTGATCTGAAGATAAAAGACAAAAAGAGCAGGCACAAGAAACATTAAAAAAAGGCATCTCACCCCCAAAGGTGAGATGTCTTTATTCTTGCCCCAGAAATGCGCACACCATTTTACTCAATCTGAGTGAAGCTTCACAAGCGGGGACTTATGCTGCTAGAATTACTACATGGCGGAGCAAATGCTCATTTACGTCTTATTTTCCGCTGCAAAAGTAATCTTATATTTTCAAACTTCCAAATATATTCCAATTTTTATCTCAAAAATACCAGAATAAACCGAGAGTTTTCAAGAAATTAGTATATTTGGAGATCATAATTCATCCTTTCAGCAAGTTCTCACATCCCTCAACCACATCGCGGTAGGTGGCATCGAAGTCATCGGTGTACCAAGGATCCGCCACATCGCCAGGACGTGATGTCAGATCAAGGAGGCGAACGATCTTATGGTCGGGATCGCCTCCGCAAATGGCATTCATGTTGCGGATGTTCCACGAGTCCATGCCGATAAGAAGGTCGAAACGCTCATAATCCGAACGGCGTAGCTGTCGGGCTGCATGACCTGAGCATGTGATACCATGCTCGGCCAACTTGCGTCGTGCAGGCGGATAGACCGGATTGCCAATCTCCTCGGTGGAAGTGGCTGCCGACTCGATATAATATTCATTGTCAAGGCCGGCCTTATGCACCATGTCCTTGAACACATACTCTGCCATCGGACTGCGACAAATGTTGCCGTGGCATACGAAAAGAATCTTTTTCATAAAGAATACATTATAATCTTCCATCAAAGGAAATTATAGAAAATCAGTCTTAGGTTTCAACATTATTTGATTTCTTTTGATTTCCTATGAAGGAGTATATTTCCTCTGATAGAGTTATTAAGAAAAAGCCGCATCACACAGTGGATACGGCTTTTCTTATATACTTATATATAATATGTGCGATGATTACTTCTTCGACTTGGCGTAACGCTCGTTGAGCTGGTTAAGCACGTCGGTAGTGATGTCGTACTTAGGATTGTCGAGGAGGATGTTGTCATACATTGTGTTGGTGAAGATAAGCTCGAACTTCATCACCTTGTTGTACTCCTTAATGAATGTGCGGATGGTGTCGCTGAGACGGGCATTCATCTGAGCCTGCTGCTGAGCCAGTTCATTCTGCAGGTTGTAGTTGAGCTGCTCGAGTTCCTGCTGCTTGGTCTGAAGGCGGTTGTACTCGCTCTGAGCACGCTCCTCGCTGAGGAATGCGTTGGTCTGGAGTTTCTTCTGGAAAGCTGCGGTCTCCTTCTCAAGGGCCTGACCCTGGGCGTTGACCTTCATACGGGCATCCTCGGTCTTCTTGAGGAGTTCCTCATTGAGATCCTTTGCATAGTCATAATTGACGAGCAGTGAGTCAACATTGATGTAGGCAATTGGAAGACGCAGTGAATCGCACGCAGCTACAGGAGCGCATGCAGCAGACTGCTGCTGATTGCAAGAGGACATGCCTCCTACGAGAGCTCCTGCCAGGATGAGTGCAGAAGCAAGGATTTTGATTGTTTTCATATTCAAATTTAAGTTATTATTGTCGGTTCGCTCGATGTCCGATGGCGCTCAATCATACAAGCCTTTGCGTGTGCGCTCCTCGAAGTCCTGAGCCTGCACGCAATGTATTCCCCGTTCACGCATGGCCTTATTTTGGCTCACATGTGTCTTCGGAAAGCTTCCATTCTTCTTAAAAAGTATCTTAATTGCTAAAAAAACAAAAGATATTAAAAGAAATCCGACTGAAATGATGATTGTTTCGAACATTTTTTGTATCTTTGCAACGTCAAACCGCTCCAAACGAGGACGCGCCTGCACGAATGCGGCGCAAAGATACGACAATTTTCTCGGTTGGCAAAGGTAAAGGGCAAACTTTTTTGAAAAATAAGAATTATTATAATATATTTAACCTTTTTTAATTTTTTTACAAACTATGGAAATCAAAAATCTGTCGCCAGAGATTGTATGGAGCATCTTTGATGCCATCACAAAAGTGCCTCGTCCATCCAAGAAGGAGGGCAAGATCCGTCAGTGGCTCGTTGATTTTGCCAAGGATCACAACATCGAGTGCAAGGTCGATGCCACAGGCAATATCCTGATGCGCAAGCCTGCAACTCCTGGCTATGAGAACCATCCTACTGTCGTTATGCAGGGACACATCGACATGGTGTGCGAGAAGAACTCCAACATCGTGCACGATTTCGACAACGATCCTATCGAGACTTATATCGACGGTGAGTGGGTTACTGCCAACGGCACTACTCTCGGCGCTGACAACGGCATCGGCGTGGCTCTCGCCCTAGCATGCTGCGTGGACGACAGTTTCGAGCACGGTCCTCTTGAGGTGCTCTGCACCTACGATGAGGAGACTGGCATGAGCGGTGCGTTTGCCCTTGAGGAAGGTTTCATGACAGGCAAGATTCTCATCAACCTCGACTCTGAGACTGAGAACCAGATCTTCATCGGCTGCGCAGGTGGCATGGACACCGTGGCTGAGTTCAGATACAACCCAATCCCATCGCCTGACCGCTACTATGCCAAGGTTAAGGTCAGCGGTCTGCTCGGCGGTCACTCGGGCGGCGACATTCACCTCGGTCATGTCAATGCCAACAAGATGCTGGTGCGCTTCCTGCTCAGCCAGCCTGACATCGTGATTGCAAGCATCAATGGCGGCAACCTCCGCAATGCCATCGCCCGTGAGGCAGAGGCTGTTATCGGTATTCCAGCAGCCCGCAAGGATGAGGTTGTGGCTCAGCTCAACCAGTTCGTGGCTGAGGTCGAGAACGAGTCAGGCGACATCGAGAAGGGCATGAAGATGACCATCGAGACAGTGGATAAGCCTGCCAACATCATCGAGCCAAGCGTGGCTGAACGTCTGCTTAAGGCTATGCAGGCATGTCCTCACGGCCCTCAGGGCATGAGCCGTTCAATGCCGGGACTTGTCGAGACTTCGACCAACCTCGCATCTGTCAAGATGAAGGAACTCGGCCTGATCCGCATCGAGACCAGCCAGCGTTCGTCAATCGAGAGCCAGAAGCGCGACATTGCCAACACAGTCAAGACCGTGTTCGAGATGGCTGGCGCCACCGTCACTCAGGGCGACGGCTATCCAGGATGGCAGCCTAACGTCAACTCTCCGATCCTCACCATCGCAGCCCAGGCTTACCGCGACCTCCACAACGAGGAACCAGAGGTTACCGCTATCCACGCAGGCCTTGAGACAGGTCTCTTCCTGACCAAGTATCCTTGGCTCGACATGATCAGCATCGGCCCAACCATGGAGGGTGTCCACTCGCCTGACGAGCGTCTCTTCATTCCTTCTGTTGGCAGTTTCTATGAGTATCTCAAACTCGTGCTGAGCCGCATCTGATGATATTCTAACGACGTCATTCCGTGTCAATTTGCATTAAAATTGTATCGGAAACACACTTTTGGGGACAAATATTTGCATGATTGAATTATTATGCTTATATTTGCCCCACTTATTTATAAATAATAGTATATGAAATTCCAAGTCCTTAGCTCAGACCTTATGAGCCATCTCTCGACTATCAGTCGCGTGCTCAACAATAAGAACTCTATGCCAATCCTCGAAAACTTCCTTTTCGAGCTCACCGATTCGCTTAAAGTCACCGCTTCTGACGGAGACACAACCATGATAACCACCCTCAAGATTGAGAACGTTGAGGGCGAAGGCCGTTTTGTTGTGCCTGCTAAAACCCTGCTCGATCCGCTCAAGGAAATGCCTCAGCAGATGCTGACCTTCACCATCGATCCGCAGAACCTCGAAATATTTGTTTACTACGAGAACGGCAAGTATAACTTCATTGCCGGCAACGCCGACGAGTATCCTGTGCTCAAGGATCTTGAGGCTGATGCTCACACCTTCACAATGCCAGCTCCTGCCCTGCTCAACGGCATCAGCAGCTGTCTCTTTGCCGTGGCCGACGATGAGCTCCGTCCGGTGATGAACGGTATCTACTTCGACGTGAAGCCTGATACTCTCACTTTCGTTGCCAGCGACTCGAAGAAACTCGTGCGCCTCATCAACAAGAGCGTCAGCGCCGGTTTCGAGGCTTCGTTCATCCTGCCAAAGAAGCCTGCCAACCTGCTCCGCGGCACCATCGCCAAGGATATGGAGAATGCCACCATCTCGTTCGACTCGAAGAGCGCCCGCTTCCAGCTCGGCGACTATCAGACCAGCTGCCGCCTTATCGAAGGCCGCTTCCCACGCTATGAGTCAGTCATCCCAAAGAACAACACCAACAAGCTGACCATCGACCGTCAGGACTGCATCAACACCCTGCGCCGTATCTCTGTCTTCTCAAGCCAGGCCACCAATCAGGTGAAGTTCGAGATCGATCACAACCAGCTCACCGTCAGCGCTCAGGATGTCGATTTCTCTATCTCGGGCGTTGAGAAGGTTACCTGCAGCTACGAGGACACTCCAATGCAGATCGGCTTCCGTGCCAACTTCCTCATCGAAATCCTCAACACCATGCCTTCGGAGAACGTCGAGTTCCAACTCAGCGATTCGTTCCGCGCATGCCTCATAGTCCCTGTAGAGAACAATGAGAATGAGGATCTGCTCATGCTCATCATGCCAATGCAGCTCGCCGACTTCAACTATTGATATGCAGCTCAACCTCCGACGTCCTCTGATCTTCTTCGATATCGAATCGACCGGCCTGAACATCATCACCGACCGTATCGTGCAGCTGTCGTACATCAAGGTCCTGCCCAACGGCGACGAACAGGAACACAACCTGCTCATCAACCCCGGCATGCACATCCCTGACGAGACGACAGCCATTCACCACATCACCGACGAGATGGTGAAGGACAAGCCGATGTTCAAGGATATCGCTAAGAAACTGGCTGACGACTGGAAGGGTTGCGACCTCGCCGGATTCAACTCTACGCGCTTCGACATCCCGCTTCTCGTCGAGGAAATGCTCCGCGCAAAGGTTGACTTCGAGGTCGAGAACCGCAGCCTGATCGATGTGATGAACATCTTCCACAAGAAGGAACGCCGCGACCTTACCGCTGCATACAAGTTCTACTGCGGCAAGGATCTGGACGGTGCCCACAGCGCCGATGCCGACACCCGTGCCACCTACGAGGTGCTGAAGGCTCAGCTGGACCGCTACGACGACCTCTCCAACGATGTGGAATACCTGCACGAGTTCAGCCGCAAGGACAACATTGCCGACATCGCCGGCAATTTCTCCTACAATGCCAAACATGAGCCTTGCTTCAACTTCGGCAAGTATAAGGGCATCGCGGTGACCGAGGTGTTCCGCAAGGATCCGAGCTACTACGTCTGGATCATGGACGGACAGTTTGCGCAATCCACCAAACGGTATGTCACAAAGATCAAACTGCAAATGATGTCTAGCAAAAAATGACCAACATACTCAGAAGGATGTGCATATCGGCCTTGATATTCACATCCTTTATTGTCATAAAGGCCCAGGAACTCGATGCTACGGTCACGATCAACGCCCAGCAGATCGAGGCGTCGTTCCGTGACCGCTTCAACACCCTGCAGACCGACCTCCAGGAGTTCATCAACGGTCAGCAATGGACAGGCGCACAGTTCTCTACGCTCGAACGCATACAATGCACCTTCACCCTGACCATCAACGAGATGCCGTCCAACGATTCGTTCCGAGGCTCGCTCACCGTACAGTCGCGCCGGCCTGTCTATTACTCCAACTATCAGACCACAGCCATCAACTGGAAGGACGATCAGGTGGCGTTCAACTATACCGAGGGTCAGACATTCACGTTCAACGAGTTCAACCTCGACAACGAGCTCATCGCCATCGTGGCATACTACGTCTATCTGATCATTGGCCTTGACTTCGACAGCTTTGCGCCCAACGGCGGCGATCAGTATCTGCGCAAGTGCGAGAGCATCGTGAGCCAGATGCAGGGCTCCGAGTCGAAGGGATGGAAGGCCTTTGACGACCGCCGCAACCGCCACGCGCTGATCAACGCCTTGCTGGAAGAGGCTCAGTCGGGCTTCCGCCAGTATTGGTACAACTACCACCGCCTCGGCCTCGACGCCATGTATCAGTCGGTCGATAAGGGCCGCGCCCAGGTCACCAACGGACTTGAGCTGATCGGTGCCGTGCGCAAGGCCGAACCGCAGACACCTCTGCTCGGCTTCTTCATCTCGGCCAAGCTTGAGGAACTTGTCAACATCTACAGCGAGGCGCCGATGACCGAGAAGCAGAAGGTCTATAACGAGCTGATGGAATATTTCCCTACCTACAGCACACGTTTCGCAAAGATTAAAGAAGAATATAAGGAATAAGATGCTCCATACACTTACCATCGAGAATTACGCTCTGATTGACCATCTGGAGTTTTGTCCGTCGGCAGGGCTCAACGTCATCACCGGCGAGACCGGTGCCGGCAAGAGTATCATCATGGGTGCTCTGGGTCTCATCCTCGGTCAGCGAGCCGATGCCAAGGCCGTGCGCAACGGTGCCACGAAATGCGTCATCGAGGCGACGTTCGGCATTGCCAACTATGGCCTTAAACAGATGTTCGACGACAATGAGCTCGACTATGACGAGGACAACACCATCGTGCGCCGCGAGATCTACGCCACGGGCAAGAGTCGCGCCTTTGTCAACGACTCGCCCGTTCAGCTGTCTGTGCTCAAACAGCTTGGCGATGCGCTTATCGACATCCATTCCCAGCACCAGAATCTGCTCATCGGCAAGGGTTCATTCCAGCAGCAGGTGCTCGACACTCTGGCGGGCAACCGTCAGCTGCTGGCCGACTATCGCCTGCATTACAATGAGATGTGCCGACTGGACCGCAAGTTGCGCGAACTGAAGGATCTGGCTTTGCGCGATGCTCAGGAGGCCGACTACATGCGCTTTCAGTTCGCCCAGCTCGATGATGCCAACCTTCAGGACGGCGAATTGGAACAGCTGGAGAACGAGCAGGACATGCTGGGCCATGCCGAGGAGATCAAATCGGGTCTGTCGGGCATCTTCAGCCTGCTCGACGACGATGGCAACAGCGTGGTGCAGTCTTTGAAACGTGCCTGCGACGAGGCTCGCCAGCTCAGCCGCATCTACCCTTCCATCTCCGAGATTGCCGACCGCATCGAATCTGACTATATCGACATCAAGGACATTGCCGGCGACATCGACGCTCAGGCCGAAGACGTGACGTTCGACCCCGAACGGCTTGCTGCCGTCGAGGAACGTCTGAGTCTCATCTATTCATTGCAGAAGAAGCATGGATGCGAGAGCGTGGCTGACCTTATCAGTCTGCGCGACGAACTCGACCAGAAACTGCAGCACATCGACAACAGCGACGAGGAGATTGCCGAAGCCCAGCAGCAGCTGGACGCTCAGCTCAAAGTGCTCGGCGACGCTGCTCTCCAACTGACCAGGACGCGCAAGGATGCCGCCAAGCGTCTGGAGGCTGCGCTGGTCGAGAAGATGACCTATCTGGGTATGCCGAACGTAAGGTTTGAGGTGCAGATTACGCCGCTGAAGTCTTTCTCTCCGTCCGGATCAGACGAGATTGTCTTCCTCTTCTCGGCCAACAAGAACCAGCCGCTCAAACCTGCCGACGAGGTGGCTTCGGGCGGTGAGATCTCGCGCCTGATGCTCTCCATCAAGGCTCTCATTGCCTCTGCCCGCACTCTGCCAACCATCATCTTCGACGAGATCGACACTGGCGTATCGGGCGATATTGCCGACCGCATGGGCGAAGTCATGAAACAGATGTCCCAGCACCTCCAGGTCATCACCATCACCCATCTGCCGCAGGTGGCAGGTAAGGGCAACGCTCATTTCCTCGTTTACAAGGAGGACGATGATACCAGCACGACTACCCACATCAATCAGCTGTCTGCCGATGACCGTGTCCGAGAGATTGCCCGCATGTTGAGCGGTTCGAAGATTACCGAACAGGCCATCGCCAACGCTCAGACACTCTTGCGATAAGCGTCCGAAAGTTTCATCGTGATATTGTGCCTCTTATGACATCATTGACTTCACGAGCCAATGTAATTCCCAAGTCTTAGGAAATGCTGACGAAACTTTGTTTTGGATTTCCCAACTCTTAGGAAATGCCGCTGAAACTTTCGTTTGGACTTCCCAACTCTTAGGAAACGCTGACGAAACTTTCGTTTGGACTTCCCAAGTCTTAGGAAATTCCGCCGAAACTTTCATTTGGACTTCCCAACTCTTAGGAAATGCCGCCGAAACTTTCATTTGGACTTCCTAACTCTTAGGAAATGCTGACGAAACTTTGTTTTGGATTTCCAGCTTTCTGGAAATGCTGGGAACATTATTCTGACGACTTCCAAGGTTTTAGGAAATCCTCGGAACAGATTTTTTGGTCTTCCAAGGTTCTGGGAAGTGATTTTGCTTTAGTAGTATTGAAAAAAGGACACGCGCTTCACAGCGAGTGTCCTTCAAAATATTATACATTACTTTAATTAAAAGTCTTATTTAGTCTTCGTCGTCACCCCAGAGGTTTGAACGATAGCCACCGGTCTCCTGATTGCTATCATCTGTACTGCCACTACCAAAACCCACATTTGGAGTAGTTGGAGACTGAGCAATGAGGCTCTCGGTTTCAATATCAATAACTTTGACCAATGGTGCAATATATTTTTTCATAATGATAATCTTTTTTTGGGAGTTATTACTTAATAATCATCTTCTTGCCATTGCAAATGAAGATACCGTTAGAAGGATTGATAACCTCACGACCATTGAGATCAAAGAAGCGAGTTACATTCTTCTGAGCTTCTACGTTCTCAATGCCTGTGCCAGAGCCCTCTTCTTCGTCAAATACAATTCGGAGAGAACCAGCTGCTTGAACAACGAGTACGAGCACAGCCTTGTTTGCTGCAAATGTTTCGCCAGAGAATGGACGGAATGCAGTTTCACTGCCAACTGTGCTCATGCCATACACATAAGAGCCGAAGCTACTTGTTGATGCGACTGTAGGATATGCACTTGTTGCAACGAAATCGTTTTCTGTTACAGCAACGCCACCATCAGCCACTTCTACAAACGAATGGCTGTTGCCCTCAATGCTATTCAAGAGAACACCTGTGTTGGCAGGAAGTACGTTAGAATCAATTTTTGTAAGGTTGATTGTGCTACCATCAACATTTGCCTTATAGCATTCAACCGTAGCAGGAATCTCTACAGGATATGCGCAAGAGAATGTACCGAGACCATTTGCGTTGGTTGAGGGATTGATCTGACGAGGAGAGACAGTTGTAGTGTAGTTTGAGTATGAAATGTTGCTGCAAGTAACAACTATAGAAGATATATAAATTGCACCATTCTTGGGATTATCAATTCTGAAATATTTATATCCTTCTGTATTTGTAAAGGTGTTTTCGCCTGCAGCATTTGCTGTTCCATCACAAGAAGTTGCCCCAGTAGTAGGATTTGCTGTATTACCAAAGTAAACGTCACATAATTTATTATTGGATGAAGTATATGTGATTTTCACATCTTTGATGTCTATAGATGTATTATTGTATATCCAACTAGTTGTTTCATTATTACTTATTTTACGCATTTGGAGAATCGAATATACATTTGATCCAGATTCTTTTCCTTGGCAACAACCATAATATTTAAAACCAGTAACCGTCTGCATATCTCTATCTACACCATCAGTTGTATATGTAGTATGTACATTCTGATAATTAAGTGTTATCTCAAAATCATCACCTTCACTAACGTCAGCAAATACGGCATAGTAAGTGGCGTCAGCTGATGCAGCAACATTACCAGAAACGAGGTCGCCAGCATCTGTTGCTGCTGAGTTTGCGCTCCAACCTACAAAAGTTTTGCCATATATATCCAATCCTGTTGGGAATGTGATATTCGTGCCATCCTCGAACTGTGAAGGTGCAATCTCTGAGGTATTGCCATTTACGCTCCAAGTAATTGTGCGGTAAACAATCTCATCAAAGTTTGCCTTGATTGTAATGGCATGATCAGCCATTGTCCATTCCTTCACATTTGATGCTGTGAAGGTACGTGTTGATCCATCAACAACCTGAATGTTGCGGAACTTGTAACCGTCAGAAGGAGTAGCTACGATATTGATTCTCTCACCAACGGCATAATAGTCACCAGAAGTAACAGCCGCACCGCCACATGTTACTGTGAGAGTACCATTAGTTGGCTCCTCTATGGTTACTTTATAAAGAGCCCCATAAACGGCATAAAGTGTTGTGTTAGCAGATGGCTTATAAGTAGAACCTGCCGTTAAACCAGCATCAATAGTAGCATTTCCTTCTGTGGCAGTCCAACCCATGAACTTATAACCAGTGTTTGCTGTACATGAGGGCAGAGTTACACCTGCACCAGCAGAAGCTTCGGTAAGGCTGGAAGTAGAGCATGTACCATTTGTGCCCGCGTTAAAGGTTACAGTATAAGGAGTTGCAACCGCAGCTTCTGAATATGTGACCACAATCTTTTTTACATTTAAATTCTTACCAGCGGCTACGGTAGGAGCCATGCAAAAGTATGCAGCTTCGTTTTCAGCCAATGTTGTACCAGAAGTGTTGATACTAAATGTCATGTCTGCAGATGTAGATGATGCAACTGCCTCAGAAATGACCATCTGATAATTTGCATTGCATACTGCTAATGAAATGCCACTTGTTGCTGCATTTGAAGCGTTAGTTACGACAATTTTGGAAATTTTATAGCCCGTTTTACCAGGTATCTTCATGTATGCGGTGGAAGCAATTGTGTTTGCAGACGATGCATTATACTTCACATTTTTACCCAAAAATACAGAATAAACTTTTGATGCACCAGAGCCAGTACTTGCTTGATAAAGAGAACCAGAGTTAGCGGTTTTGAAATAAATGGTATTGCCATTGAATACGTAGCCAGTTTCTGTAGTACAAGTATTCTTACTATCTGTAGGGAAACCAGAAGGATAGTTTTTTGTGGAACTGAAGTCGTACGTTACGACTAAATCAGCTGCCCACGCCGTGACACTCATCACAGCAACGAGTAAAGATAGTAGTAGTTTTTTCATAAATGTGTTTTTTGATTTATAAATAATGATTATGTATAAGATGCGTACGGACGGGGAGCTACTCCAGATCCGCTAAATCAAAGAACACATTTTCAGAGGACTCACACATATTATATATATACGCGCGTGAGGAAGCCTTTAAAATGAAAAATGACGCGGGCGGCTGAATTCGCTCGTCCCCGTCAACCTAGGCCTACCACAGCCCGTACAATCAGAAACGAGCAGCTGCAGAGACCCACGTCAAAAGCATATATAACATCCATCGAGCCATGATTGTGCCAATTTTCTGGACACAATGATGACTGCCGAAGGATGGGATATACTTCCCATAGGACATCTACTACTGCTTTGCTTCTTGGATTGTACTCAAATGGTGGTAGTATTTGGTTGACCAAGACCAAACGTATGTAAACGTCTTCCCATAAAATCACCTGATGCTGCGGCACTCTAAGCGAATGTGACAACACAGGCAGTCAAACCTTCACAATCCCCATTGTTATGAAGTCCCACCCGGGGTGGGCTCTGCAAAGATTTAACGGTGCAAAGATAATAAGTTTTTTAATACGATTTACTTTTTCTCCCCTATTTTATCTACTTTTTCATCATTATTTAATGTTATGCTCCCATTTTTTGATTAAACGACTCCTATTTCCCTCATTTATATCTCTTTTAGGCAACAAAATAAAGATATATTCACAAAAATAATCGACCTGTACGGTAAGAATTTTCGATTAAATTCACGGATAATTCACGGTCATTTACGTTACGCCGTAGGCATTCATTCTTTTTTAACGCGAATATCCGTTGAATTATCCGTGAATTATTCCGAAAATTTTCTTTTTGTAGGCTTTTATTCGTACAAGTCGAAAAAAAACTCCGCAATGCCATTAGTAAAGCAATGCGGAATTATCTCTCTTTTTACGCGAATTAGCCGTAAATTTTCCGCGAATTTCACCATAAATTCTATTCTTTATGACCTTCTTGATGCAGATTACAATCGTAATCAGAATCTACTTCTTTTGGACGGACAATTTATGGGCATTTACGTTAGGCCGTAGGCATTAATTCTTTTTAAACGCGAATTAGCCGTGAATTTTCCGCGAATTTTACCATAAATTCTATTCTTTATGACCTTCTTGATGCAGATTACAATCGTAATCAGAATCTACTTCTTTTGGCACTATTTCCATCAAACGATCAAGCAGTTTGTAGTAGCAGTTAATTTCTTGCTCGCAAACATTACTTAATTGAGTTCGGAATGTACACTCATGGCCGCTCCAATGATTTTGAACACTGTATCTTTATACAACTTGTAATCCATCTACTAAAAAAAGAATTTACGAAAA
>JAGHUA010000043.1 GCA_018065085.1 Candidatus Liminaster caballi
GGGGCTGACTGGCTTTGACAGCGAGATGGGCCTTTGTGTAAGCATGCAGTGAGACGTCACCTATCACTATAATCCACGATGGCGAAATATAATTGGCGAGACAAACTACGCTCTTGCTGCCTAATCGAAGTACAGTAGATTACTGGCTTAATCGGCCGCCCAGGCGCGGCTGACAAGACATCACCCCAAGGTCGTTGTTCCGAGACTGAGGAACCGGTGGTGCAGGTAAATCGGGACTAATCAGGGTTGGCCGCGCGGCCTTGGTGAAATCTTAGCGGATACGGAGTCACTTGGTGGTCTGGGTCTTGGTGCCTCCCGACAATTTAGGCCAGAATAAGCATGTAGAAAGCGCAGATGTTCCTCGTTTGGACGAGGGTTCGAACCCCTCCAGCTCCACAGATGGTGAGGGTCATTTACACAAATTACCCTCCACGAAAGAGACGATTGTTATAAGAGAAAGGTCCACCATACGGTGAGCCTTTTTCTATTGTTATCAAAGCATGGAATGTTCGCTTTCAATGATCAGCAGTTATTTTTGTAACGTTGATAAAACATCTACTATCGAAGTTTTGTTGGTCCTTGATACAGGAATCTTTTTGCCAGAATAAAACATATTGAGGAAGAAACGGCCATTTGAGCCTTCCATTGATTCTACATAATCAAGGTTTACGAGAAATCCACGGTGGCATTGCACAATGAATTCGTATTCAGAGAGGTCTTCCTTCAGTTGCTTGATTGTAGTGCGGATTGAGGTATTTGTCAACTGTTCGTTGTCAATATAGCAAACGTCGGCATAGTTACCCACCGACTCCACATAGATAAAGTTATGAGGATGTATGGCAATATCCTGACCGCCATAATCAGAATGAAGGACACATTGCTTGTTTTCATCAATAATGGAGTCTTCTTCATTTTGCATTGCGTGAAGTTCTTGCTGCTGTCTCAGCATCTCGTTGATGGCCTGTAATTCATTGCGTTTACGATATAGGTTTCTTATCCAGTAGCAGAGCGTCTGGAAACCAAGGATGACTATGCAAATATAGATGATTGTGGGCAGCACTTTCAGATAATATATTCTCTCGTATGCCAGCCATTGTATCAATGTAAAGATAACTATACCGAATATCCATACAATTGACATATCCCTAATGTAGCCTTTGATTGTGCCATTGTCTTTAAACAGGTTAAGGAAGACACAAATAGCTGATGAGACAAAAGTTATCCATGCCATGTCTGCAAAGTCAAGGAATAGAGCGAACAAGCTACTATAGTTGACAATCTGCACACCGAACGGCCTCAGTATTCCAAGCACAAACACACTGCACAGTGTGAACCATGCCGTGAGTTGCAGTATTCGTTTGAGTTTATTGATCATTATTGTTTTTATTATGCTTTAATCATGACTCTTTCTTTGAACTCTTCGATGTTGCTACGTGAAACTGGAATTACCCTGTCGCAACTGAAGAGCGAAACCTTCATGCCTGCGGAATTGCCTGTTACTTGAGTAATGAAGTGTATGTTGACAAGGAAAGCACGATGAGTGCGAACCATATAAGGGAATACCTCCAAAGCCTCTTCCATATCCCGCAGAGACGAACGAAGGCGTTTGGTGCACAAGTCTGTATCATTGAAATAGGCGATATTGAGATAGTTGGCTATGGATTCGACATAAACAATGTTCTGCGGATTCACGGTCAACGAGTCACGATTGTCGCCATGAAGAATAATTTCGTTCGCAGGATTGTCCATGGGCTGCTGCAAGCGCAAGTTTTTTTGCTCCGCTTCCAGCATCTGATTAATTTGAAACAGCTCCTGCAATACATATCTCATCTGGCGCAGTTCGCTCAGGGCAGTCATAGCAATGGCGATAACGAATGAAGCGACGGCACAAGATGAACGAGACATCAGCATCCACTCCAGCGTAAAGTTACCCTCGCCATCATGCCAAGCATAGTCAGCATGCTCTATCCCATGCATCATGATTACATTTGCCTGTGTAAGCAACACCATCAACGCGGGTATGGAAACAGCGCCACAAAGGGCAAAATGCTGAAGTCTTGTAAGCAAGGCATCCCCATAGGAGAACGGACTTCGGAACAGGAAGGTGACGACACCTTCACCTATGGCAATCGCAAAGAATAGAACAATCGCATGCACCACCGCCACTACCATGAGCGATTCCGTGATCTTGTATTCCCCAAAGAATGCAGGTCGCAGAAAGAGCAAAGCGCAAATGTAGGTCAGGCACACAATGCCGTAGTCCTTGATTAACTGGAATGGGATTTTACTCATTTCTTGTTTTTTTGTGTGCAAAGATACAACCTATCTGCTTACCATGCAATAGTTAGGGACAAAAAACATGTTTTTGGGGATGAATGGCAAGGTTGAGAACTGAGCATTTCTTTTGTCGAAAATTGCCGTATGTCCCTCCAACGGCACAATGTGTCCCAAGGTATTGTAAGGATAAAAATAACGGTGTACCTTTGCGCTCACAATTTCCAAATCTAATTCTAAAAACAAATGAAAAGAACAGTACTATTATTGTTGGTCTATGCGCTATGGTATATTATCGCACTTGGACAAAACAAAGACGACTCAACCGTCGTGCTCAATGAAGTAACGGTAAGAACCATCGCCCCAAAGACTAAACTCAGAGGTGACGCCATCGTAACAAAGGTGCAAGGTTCGGCACTGGAGAAATCGGGTTCGCTGCATGAGATGCTGGGCAAGGTTCCGGGCATGATGATGCAAGGTGAGAACCTTGAGGTCATCGGCAAAGGCGCGCCTGTGTTCTATGTCAACGGCCGCAAGTTGTATGACATCGAAGAACTGAAACGCATGCGCAGCGAAGATGTGCTTGAAGTGGAGGTGATAAACGACCCGGGTGCGCAGTATGATGCTACCGTACGTTCTGTTGTGCGGATCCGCACACGAAAACCTCAGGGCGAAGGATTCGGCTTTGATGTTATAACCGGTCACAGTCAGGACTTGCGTCAGGCAGAGTTCGCAGATCCATTTGCAACGCTCAATTTCAACTACCGACACAAAGGATTTGACGTCTTTGGCATGGTGAACAACTGGAACGTGCATACACTACAGTATGCGACGGCAGACCAGCATATCTTTACAGTGGACAACAACACACTCAATGAAAACTGGCAGACAGGATGGGCAGACACGCGTACTTCGGGCCACGGCATGAACTATGCCTTAGGTGCGAACTGGATGGTCTCCGAAAAGCACAGTCTTGGATTGCGCTTCCAGATCGACCAGATGCTCAGTAACGAGAGTCCGCTGTTGCTGCACGAGGATGTTTACAACAATGGAGCGTTCTATAAGGACATCGTTTCTGAGACATTCACTCGATATTCCGCACCACTGGGCTATAATCTCAACTCATACTACAACGGTCAATGGGGGAAGATGGGCATCGACTGGAACTTTGACTGGAACACCAAAGGAGCCACGGAGGATATGAACAGCGTGAGCGACAATATCAGTTCATTGAGTGATGCGCAGAGCCGCCTTCTTGCCACCAAGCTCGTCCTGTCTTATCCTCTATGGAAAGGCATGCTCAATGCCGGCATAGAAATGATATGGGTAAACCGCAACATCGATTATACCATCAATCAGGACTACATTGCCGACTCTCATTCAAAGACTGAAGAGGATACCTATACGGCATTTGTGGAATACATGGCAAACTTCGGCCGATATGGTGTGGCGAAACTTGGTGCTCGCTACGAATGCGTAAAGTTTGATTATGCCAACCTCAATCATTCAGATGCAAATGTCTGCGATACGCACCACGGGCTCTATCCATCGTTGTCCTATTCCGTACAGCTTGGCACAATAGGCCTTTCGCTCAGCTACAACACCAAGACTGTTCGCCCAAACTTCTACCATCTCACGGATGCTACAACCTACGCCAGCCACTCTATACTGATGCAGGGCAATTCGCAGCTTCGCAACCAGATACAGCACGAGCTTGGACTCAATGCCCGCTGGCGATGGCTTTTGGGTGCCGTAAGCTATACTCAAAGCGAACACATGATTTCGCAATGGCAATATCCTTACATCAGCGAACAGACGCCTGCCGAGGAAGGCGTGCTGGTTTATCGACGAATCAATCTGCCCGATCCGGTGAGGACATTCATCGGCTACGTCAACGCTTCGCCCACATTCGGACCTTACACCATGAACTGGACTCTGGGCTATCAGCAGCAGTTCCTTACCCTCGAACTGAATGACCCACGTGAGGCAAGCGGCAGGCGAAGCAAGTCATATAACGACCCTTTGTTCTTCCTGAACACCAACAACACATTGCGCCTTAAGCATAACTGGCAGATGGAATGCAACCTTAATCTCAACTCTCCAGGCCACGTTCAGAACTACCGACTGATGCGTTGGAATGCAGGACTGTCGGCAACCATTCAAAAAACCTTTCTGCCAAACAATGCTCTCACACTGCGCCTTTCAGCAAACGACATTCTCTATCGCACCGGGCAGGATCTTCTTATGGACAGCGGTGAGAGCCAGATGTATCAATGTAACCGTCATTCGTCACAGAGGATCAATCTCTCCATCCGCTATGCCTTCAACCAGACAAAGAGCAAATACAAAGGCACTGGTGCCGGCAAGGATGCCAAGGACAGAATGTAGAGACAGTTGTAATTAAATAAGACTATTTGCAGACAAAATTGCCACTAATCGCCGCTCACTTGCAGCGATTAGTGGTTTTCATTTGCTAATTTCTCTTTTTTTTCGACCACTTCCTTTGCAATAATAAATATAATATATATCTTTGCCGCGTAAAATCAAAAGTCTATGAAAGATACAATATTGCAAATGATATTCAGAAAAAAAACACTGGCAATCACCATGACCTTGGCTGCCATCTCGGCTGCAACGTTTGCAAACCCTATTGACCGACAGAAGGCAGAGGCCATCGCCCTGCAGTATCAGGTGGACGGACTCACCATGAAACTCGCAAAGAGTGCCGTACGGAAAGGCGCACATAGCGCAGCCGGCAACTTGGTCGGAGGCCCGACCGACAGCACAGCAAAAGATGCCCCATACTACATATTCAGCCGAGGAGAGAACCTTGGCTATGTGATCGTGTCAGGCGACGACTGCCTGCCGGAGATCCTGGGTTACACCGAGACGGGCAACTATGACGAGTCGCAGCTTCCGCCTGCACTCAAAGACATGCTTGCATCATGGCAGGAACTCGTAGAGAAGGCTCAGGCCACCAAGACAAACACGCCACGTCCGGCACGTCCGATGCTGAACGCTCAGGCGGAAAGCCGACAGAGCATCCAGCCTCTGACCACGTCTCACTGGCATCAGTCAGGTCCGTACAACGACCTCTGCCCAAACCGCGACGACAACGGAGCAAAGTCGATGACAGGATGCGTAGCCACAGCCATCAGCCAGATTCTCTATTACTGGCGCAAAGACCTTCCAGACACACTTCTCGCCACCACACCGACCTACGGCATGGATGGTTACTCTCACGCATCAGTTACCCTCAGCATACCTAAGGGCACGCCAATCAAGTGGGATCTCATGCTCGATTCCTATAACGGTGCGCCAGCCGAATACAACGAAGCAGTTGCCACCATGGTCTATGCCGTTGGCACAGCATCGCACCTCGAATATTCCATCGAGGGCGGCACAGCCACATCGGGCCACATCGAGGACATCCCGCAGGCCATAAGCACATACTTCGGCATGAACGGCGGTTGGGTGGCCTACCGCACCAACTACTCACAGGAAGCCTGGACGCAGCTGATCTACGACGAACTTGCCAAGGGCCGTCCAGTGATGTACACCGGCGTAAATTCGTCGAGCGGAGGTCATGCCGTGTATATTGACGGCTATCAGAAGAGCAACGACCTGATGCGCTTCAACTTCGGTTGGGGCGGACAGGGCGACGGCTATTACACCACAACGCTCGAAACCGGCATGAACAACTTCAACGAGTACCAGTCGTGCCTCATCAGCGCCTATCCTAAGAAATGGAACATCAAGGCATCGCTCAGCTGCCCGGCTCACGTCTATGCCAATATCGAATCTCCGTTCAAGGTCACCGTCGAGAATAATTCCACACGCGAGTACTCCGGATTGTACTGTTTCCTCGCCAACAATGCCAACAAGCCGACACAGCCTTCATTGGCCAATTCGTTCGACGATGCCACAGCCATCCCGAGAGGCAGCAAGGGTTCGCTGACACTCCGTGCCAAACCTACATCCGTCGGCACATGGTACGTCACCATCACCGACAGAAATCTCAACGTCCTCGCACAGCAGGCCATCGAGGTGGAGAAAGCCGACGCACAGCTCTCGCTCGACAGGATCGAACTGCTCGGCTCGACCGAGACGCAGGAGTCAGCAGGCATCGCATTCACAAAGATTTATAACACAAGAGCCACCGTCAACGCCTACGTCAGCAACACAGCCGACGTTGCCTTCGCCGGCACGGCATCGCTCAATCTCTATGCATCGTCAGACAATGGCAAGACATTCGAGAAGGTCAATTCCTATAGCAAGACAAACACCGTCATCGCCGCCCATTCGGAGGAATGCATTTCGTTCTCCGTGTCAAATCTGACCGCCGGATTGCTCTACTATGCCGAAGTGTCGCCTGAATGGGGCACGTCGCCCAACGTCACCACAATCGGCAATGCCGCCGACACACGCAGTTATTTCACGTCAGCCGGAGCATCCGACCTCACAGCCGTATTGACCGATGGCGTACTCAGTTTCAGCGGACATTGGGATGCCACGGTTTATTCCACTCTCGTACGACGCAGCGCCAACAAGACTGCCATCGCCTACGACCTCGCCAATGTCACCGCCACGGGCATCGTTCCTGACGTCGAATATCCATCAGCCAATGCACTCATCTATGCCGGTGTCAACGCACAGGGCACGAACGTCATTGTCGGCAATAGAGCTGGCCGTCTGTCACTGAGCGCCGGACACGACCTTTCGCCCGATGCCATTATCGGGATCGACGGCAATGCGCAGTTCGACATCAATCAAGAACCGGCACGCTGGTATCAGACCACCGTTCCGTTCGACTGCGATGTGCCTGACGGCATTCTTGCACGCGAGGTTCAGAGTCACCTCTCCTCAATGTCGGGCATCAATGGCAAGACGACCAATGTGACAAAACTCCAAGGCGGCAGGAGCTACCTTATCATGGCATCATCCACACGCCGGCAGACACTCACATCCACAACTCCTGGCAACGTGATGGTAAAATATCCTGAAACCAATCTCGATCAGGCCTTCATCGGCGTTTTCACATCCACCGAGACGCCATCGGGCGCTAAGATCATCAAGGATAAGGATACTGACCGACAGTATTTTGTGACCGCCAATTCTGAGACGGTCGATGGAATGCGCGGCTATTTCTATGACCCTGCCATGACCTCATCGGCAACCGATTTCCGTGCCTTCTCCAGCATATTGCTCGATCCTGCCTATCTCGACCTTGCCAAGCAGATCCAGCGCATGTATGATGCTTTGGACGAGATGGCCGGCATCGCATCCGACAAAGCCGTAGCCGAGATGACCGACAGCATTGCCAACGCCGAAAGAATCTTCTCTTCACAGAGCATTTCCGATGCCACCGCCGTCAGGAACTATGCGTCGGCACTTGAGACATGGATCTCTGATTTCGAACTTATGGCTGGCAGCAATGGCAGCATCGAACGCGACATGAGTGCACAGATCACCAATCCGTCGTTCGAGTTGAGTGGAACTACCGTTAAGGGATGGACCATCGAAACCGGCGGCAGCGCTACGATCCACAAGAACAGCAACCTCGCATATAGGATCGTCGGCGGCGACGGCGAAAATTTCCTTTACAGTTCCAACGGCGCCACAGTGAGCCAGACACTTTCGCTCGCTCCAGGCCGTTACCGTCTCTCTGCTTTGCTTGGCTCAGATGAAGGCAACACCATCACGCTCTTTGCCGGCGAACAGGAGACCACCGTTCCTGCCCATGCGTTTGGCAAACACTATCTCACCGAGGCCGTCATCGACAGCATCCAGATCGATGAGACAACTTCGCTGACCATCGGCGTGAAGGCCGGCAACTGGTATAATGCCGACAACTTCCGTCTCACACTCATTGACGACCTCTCGACCGATGCCATCAGCCAGATCCCTCACGGCAGCCTTTCGTCCGACTCTAACCAGGGCATCTACACGATTTCAGGCCTGCCTGTCAATGCAATCGCCACCCCTGGCTTATACATCATAAATGGCAAAAAAGTCATCGTAAGATAACGTAAAGTCTGCAAAACTGACAAAATTGGAAGCAAAACCTCTTCCTGAGATTTAGGAAGACGAAAAAATATGTTCTGAGGATTTCCTAAGAGTTGGGAAGTCCTCAGAACATTGTTCTCAGCATTTCCTAAGAGTTGGGAAGTCGCCAGAACATTGTTCCCAGCATTTCCAGAAACCTGGAAGTCCAAACAAAACTTTCGCCAGCATTTCCCGAGACTTGGGAAATCCAAATGAAACTTTCGCCAGCATTTCCCAAGACTTGGGAAGTCCAAATGAAACTTTCGCCGGCATTTCCCAAGACTTGGGAAGTCCAAATGAAACTTTCGCCAGCATTTCCTAAGACCTGGGAAGTCCAAATGAAACTTTCGCCAGCATTTCCTAAGACTTGGGAAGTCCAAAGCAAACTTTCGCCAGCATTTCCTAAGACTTGGGAAGTCCAAATGTATAGTTCAAAGTCTGCAACACTTCCTGACAAAGTTCATAAACATCAGGCAACAGATTTTTCTCTACCTTAAGGCTATTCCCTTCAAAATCGCTTCTGATATAAGTATCTTTTTCATCTTGATCAACGTAAAGGCTACGAATCTTCTGTAATGTCTCACCCTGAAGTGCATCATAGATCTGCTTATGCAGAAGTTCCTGCAACTCAATCTTTGGTTCTAATTCTGTTCTTGCCATGGTTTATTATGATTTTTGCGCAAAGGTAGCCATCTATTGGGAAAAAACAATGTACTACCTTTGCTTTATTTGATTATTCCTGTGTATTATTCTTCTTCAAATACCTGTTCAATGAACTTTTCAAAAAGATGTTCCGCAAATTCTTTCATATATTTGCTGACCAGTTCTGACTTATTTCTTCTGACAAAAGTGTTGACTTGTTTTCTATAGGCTGTATCAATCTCTGTTCTTTCAAACTTCGAATCTTGTATCATGGCCATAAAGTCTTCATCACCTTTCATCATGTAGAAGAAACGGGAAGTAACATCTTTCCAGAAATCGAGTTCTTCATCTTTCATATCTTCGACTTCATTCATTGTCTCTATGACTTTGACCCAATCTATCTCTCCCTTTTTCGGAATTGATTTCTTTCTTTCGCGTTTATCTTTTCCATTATCTGTTGAATCCTGTCCTTCTTCTCCCGATTCCGGATCTACAGGATCAACATAGACAACTCTATCCGACTCATCCTTTACAAGTCTTGACGTAAATTCACCTTCATCGAATTCCACATCAATATCAGTTCCTTGTGGTTCACGAGGATGCTCGGCTCTATAAATAGCATAGTATCTATAACAGAAGTCATAAAGATCTTTGTCCTTGTACTTTTCTTCAATATCCATTACACCATCCAGCAATTCAATGATTCCATAGAATTCGCCCAAGAGATCGCGCAGTGATTTTGAAGGATCTTTTGTCATTGTTGGTATTGCACCCGGATTAGACCAAACTCGAAGTTTTTCTGCCTCAAAAGTTTCCATTGCATCCTTTATCCACTGACGGAACGCACTTTCCATTTCCAAACAGAATGTATTTTGTTCCGCCTGTGATTTCTTCTTCGAATCCACAAATGGCTTCAACCACTGACGGGTCAATGGGTGATCCATCATTGTGACATATAGTTTTGACAATGCTGCTCCCTCCTCTTTCGGATCGAAATCAGAAACTGTCAGACCACAGTATTTCTTCATGGCATCCTTAATGTTTTTCAGGTTCACATTATCAACCGAGAAATCTATGATGTGACAATCAGTCTTGCCCTTGCACGAACGGTCAACACGCGATATTGTCTGAATAGCGTTAATATCGCGAATCTCTTTATCCAGGAAAAGAGTATGCAGTTTTGGCTCGTCAAAACCTGTCTGCAGTTTATCTACTACAATAATCAAGCCATTCTTTGCCGACTTGAAATTTGCAATTACTTTCTCCTCCGGGACATTATTGTTCAAAGAAGCACTCGATTCGTATTTCTGGCTGTCACTATATACGATGCAAACCGGAGCATCTGCAAAGCGCTTGAATCGTGGCAATTCACAACGTTCTTTCATTCGTTCACGGATAAAGCCAAGAATCTTGATTGCAAGAGGAATAGAACTCATAGCCAACATGCCCTTGCCTGTTCCATGTATTTTTGTGTAAGTTACAGTCAGCAGACGATCCACCACCATATTGGCAATATAGTGCATTCTATCTTCATTCTGATAAATGAGTTCCTTCCTGATGCTGTATTTATCTTCCACACCATCATTATCGCCCAATATTGATGGCACATAATCCTCACTTTCTGGCAGATCGTATTTCATCTTGATAGAAATCGGGATTATGTGTTTTGTCGGATCAAGAATATAGCCGTCATCAATGGCTTCCTTCATGGTATAGGCATCAAACGGAAGCCACAGCGGATTGTAGTTCTCACCACGATGGAACTCTCCGAAACGAGCCAGAACCTTATCACTTGGCGTAGCTGTAAAACCTATAACAAGGTTCTTCTTGCCCTGGTTTTCTTTTGCATTGGCATCCAACGAATCTTGCAACACATCAAATAGCGACACCATCTGCTCATGGCTTTCACCTGAGTTCGATCGGTGAATCTCATCAATAAGGAATGCAACACGCATTGGTTTCAGTTCTTTCTTTGCCTTGGTGAGGGCATCCTGCACGTCAAGGAACTTCTGAATATTCACCACTATGATTCTGCGCTTGTCGGTCAAAGCCTTGATAAATGTCTTCTGGTCACTGGCTTCTACGAACATCGACTTGTCAATGTTCATATTCATCATCATAGTGTCAAGCTGATCCCTCAGCTGCAAACGATCCACTACGAGCAATATCTTGTCGTACGCCCATGCTCCATCATAGCGGAGATCCTTCAGCTGCAATGCTGTCCATCCGATGATATTGCTCTTGCCAAATCCTGCTGCATATTGCAGAAGCAGAGAATACACATATTTATTATTACAATATGCCGCACGTTGTGCCACCACTTGCTCAATCATCGCAGGTGTAGCATTCATGTCCGTAAGTTCCTGGCGGAGTTTGTTCAAATAATAGTCCTGTTCATTCTCATGTTCCAGAAACTCCTGCACTCTGCGCATTATCTTATCGCAACCGAATTTCTGCTTTGGGCGAGGTGAAATCAGACGTCCGCGATTACTCTTACGCTCCTTCTTTCTGCGTTTACCATTCTTCTCCTCCACCTCTTCATATTCATACTGCATGAAGTTATAATAAAGAATCTCCTTCTCTATCATCTCCTTGCTATACAGAT
Organism: Candidatus Liminaster caballi; assembly: GCA_018065085.1. Classification (GTDB taxonomy): domain Bacteria; phylum Bacteroidota; class Bacteroidia; order Bacteroidales; family UBA3663; genus Liminaster; species Liminaster caballi. The sequence continues at coordinate 11,567 of JAGHUA010000043.1, forward strand.
TTCGCATCACTTCTTCAAAGCGATGTGTTTCGTCCATTTCTTTGTTCGAAAGTGGATTTTCCTTAAACACCTTCAGTATCTCTGGCTTATAATCTGCAACAGTAATGGTGTTTTCTGTAAAGCCTTTCTTCAGTTCGTCGAAGAACTGTGCTACATTTCTCAGTACGTATGTCTCGTTAATATCCGATGCTGTCAGATGAATGCTACGTTCAAAGATTCTCAGCATCTCTCTACGCAACGTCTGCTTTACGTCGTTTCCGTCTGCCAGCTTTGCATATTCCTTCACAGCTTCCAGATAGTCTGTTGCAACCTTTCCTCTGCCATGATCCTTTGCCGTCTGATTATTGTAGTTACTTTTCAGCTCCATGTAGCACAGGAAAATACCATTCACAAAGAACGATACATCAGGTCTTACCGTAAAGCATTTCTTGCCGTTATGGTTATAGGTAAAGCTTACCTCCTCGGCAGCAGAGAAGATATTTTTATGGAAATCCTCGTTGCTGGTGAGTTCTGTGTTCGACACGTAGAATAGTCGGATGCTTTCGCCCTTGAAGGTTATGGTCTTGTTCTGGTTGAAGAAGATAGCAATATTCGTAGTCTCTTTGATTCGAGACTTTATCTCCTCCATAATCTCAGACAAAAGTTTATCCGTGTCGTTCTGGTACTGACGCTTCAAGTTGTTCCAAGCCTTTGGCGAGTTATCCTCAATGAACTCTTGCAAATCTGACGGTATAAACAAATCGTTGTTTACCGATGTATTCTTAACCTCTCGGTAACCAAGTCCATCTTTTCTGCGACAGATGAAATCCATCACAATATCATGCTGTAATCCTGTCTCTTTCATAATCGTTATGTTTTGACTTATTATGCTTCTCGTTTGCCTGTCACTACCTCATTAATCAGTGCTCGTTTCAGTCGCTTCATCGCGTCAATCTGTTTATCAATATTCGCTATTGCCGCATCAATCTTCACACATTTCTCGTCAAGGTAGTTCGCTATTTCTAGCTGCTCTTCGAGAGGAGGAACTGGATAGGAATATCCCAATAAAACATTGCTGTCAAAATGTGGTATAGTTGTTCCGTTTGCAAAGTATTTACTTGTACTTTCAATATTTTTCAATAGAGCATAGAAATAACGCTTATTATATACCCTTTCATCAATTTTCAGCATAGCCATTGTAGAACCGAGGTATCCTTTCTTTGAGAAAATGAATTCTCCTGCATTTGCACCATCCCAAAGCACAAGGATTTCATTTCCTTCTATTTCGACCAATCCCTCTGAATTCGTAGGATACAAGATTGGTTTATCTTCTCGATCTCGCAGATAATCCATATTTAGATAAGGTGAGCCTATTTCTTCAAATGTGAAATCAGTAGGTGTTTTACCTTTTATCATCTGAATTATATCTTTAGTTCTGATACAATTCCAATGTGCCGGTATCATTCCAATCCAATCAATTCCTGAATCTTTGAATTCAACTTTCTCGTCAAGACCTCTTGTTACAACATTGTTGATAATACTTGATTTCAGTCGTGTGTAGTAATTGCGCTTTTTTGTAAGAATGGAAATAGTGTTGTCTATGAATTCTGTTTTTTCTTTTAGATACAAGACTATTTTCTTTTGGTTTCTTAAATTTGGCAAGTTCCATTCATAAGTTCGCATGAATAATGGAGAGATTCGTTTTAATCCACCAACACCACACATAGTAGAACAAGCTTGGTCTTTGAAGTCAGAAGTTTGTGATAAATAGAACATATATTCAGCAGTCGCATTTTCATTTATTCTTAACACAAAAATTTCTGAGCTTCCAAAACCTATACCATTTGCTAGTTTGTTTGCAATTGCTACATTGCCATTTTCAAAACATGGTGTTACTTTTGCTATTAATAAATCTCCTTCACCAAAGTATGTATATTTACCTTTTGCTTCTTTAAATGGAATACTTCTTTGTTCAATTTTTCCATATCTAAGACATTCCATGGGAACAAAAGATACTTCTGATTCAATATCTTTTCCTGTATATTGTGGTGTAAGTATTGAAATGTCCTTCAGTCTCATATCTCAATCTCCTTCAGTTCTTTATCAAGTTCACGAATCTCAGCAAGGATGTCTTCTACAGAACCAATTTCTTCTGGAACATAGAATTCCTTATTGAAGTTTAACTCTACACCAATAACATTGTCACGCTTGTAATAAGGTTTGAAGATATACCTCTTGAGAAATGCATCAATTGCAGCCTCGTTCTCAATTCTACCATGAGTATCAGGATTTGGCTGGCACGGAACGATCTCATAATCCGAAGAGAAAGCCGGTTCTATGTTGCATTGAATGGTAGATAGTTGTGTCTTTGCTGAATTAGAGAGCTTGAAAGTAAACTTACCGCAACCCAAGTCGCGCACCGTTCCGTCTGATGTTGTCTCAAGTATAGTATTGCGTTTTGCATCGAAAGTATAAGACTTGCCATCGGTGCAGATTATAGTCATAGGCTCCTCTTTGTAGTCGTATGCTTTTAGCGTGTCAAATGTTTCCTTGCCACACTCTGCTTTTACCCCAACGAACTTTGTGAGGTTCTGTTCTCCAATCCTGATTTCCTGTAATGTCAGTTTATGAGGCTTGCTATCATTGCAGATGGTATGAGCAACCCACTCGCCATCAGCATTGACATCAGTGAGAGTAATGTTTTGCTTGTTGTAATAGAAATGCCATTTAGGGAACACCTTGCCAATCTCGCAATCCTGAAAGTTTACCAATGCATCAACAATTTTCTGACGGTGCTCTGCATTCATCTCACGACGCTTACTGCCCTTGCTCTTCTTGAGCAACTGCCAACCATTCGAACCGTTGATGAGCATCACTTTGTTCCTGCGCTCAGCAGGTTTGTTCTTGTTCATGATCCAGAGATAGGTATAAATGCCTGTATTGAAGAACTCGTCACTTGGCATCTGGATGATTGCCTCAACCCAATCCTGATCAAAGATATATTTGCGTATATTGCTCTCGCCACTACCCGCATCGCCACTGAAAAGTGTAGAACCATTATGTACCTCAACAGCAATACCATTTTCACCCAACTGAGCCAATATGTGCTGCATGAATAGCAACTGACCGTCGCTTACCGAAGGATAATAATTAAATTGCCCCGTCTGATCTGCACGTATCTCCTTCTCATAGCCTTTCCAGTTTACACCATAAGGCGGATTTGCAACAATAACATCAAAAGGGCGATTTCTAAACGGATAATCAGTCAGAGTGTTTCCACAATGGATGGTTGATTTACCACGGAAACGACTTTCAATGGCAGAAAGCGCATATAAGGCATCATTAATCTCGCTGCCATAGGTTGCAATACGTTTGTAACCAGCATTGCTCACCAATCGGTCAGCCACACCAAAAAGAAGGTTTGCACCACCACATGTTGGGTCATAAAGATGAACGTAGTTACATACAGGGACCTGTATTTTAGCAGCAACAATCTCTGCTATAAGTGAAATAATATCATCTGGAGTATATTGTTCACCGGCTGTCTCTGCTGAAATATCTGCCCAGCGGCGTTTGATGTGTTCTTCAAGTGTGGTAATGGCAGAGTTATCAAAGCCCGATAAATCAATACCGGCCCATATTGTCATTGTTTGCATCAAGATCTTCTTGGCACGAAGTTCTGCTACGATGCCATCCATGTTGAGATATTTCTTCTGTTCTGTGCCTCGGTCAATACCCAACAATTCTTTCAGTTTCTCATCGAAACCTCGTCTATAGTTTTCAAAATCTTGTTCAAACGTCTTGTCGTTCGAGCAAATGTCACTCAGGGTCTTTCCTTGTTCTACAATATATTCATTATATCCGCAATCCTCATCTAAAAATTGACCTTTGAAGTTCTCAAAGTCTGCCTCACGGTCAAATCCATCTTTCTGCAGTTTCTTGATGACATTGAGCATACGGCTCTCAAGCATCACTAGTGCAAAGAATGGCATCATAAAGTCAGGGAACTTGCTGTCTTTAATACCTGCGCCTCGCATCAGGTCGGCTACAGCCCAAATTTGCGATTCATACTGGAGTATGTCGCGCTGAGAGTTTTCAGTGGTAGTTGTTTCCATAGTTTTTCGTTGGTTCGTTTTGCGAAAAACTATCTATTCCATCAAACATAAGCGGCCAAGACACCCGAATGCCCTCTGTTGGGACACAAAAAACGTGGACAAATCCTTTTCTCATCCACGTCTCGGGTGCTTGGCCTTACCCATCGTCATACGGATGAAGGAAATGCCCACGTATTGCTACGCAGACATTCGCCTTTATTCCTATGACGATTCTCTTTAGCGGCCAAGCTTTGAGACGTTCTTAGAATAAATAGCAAATGCGCTATGTTATAAATATATTATTGTTTTGTTTATATCGGTTTCTTGGTGATTTAGTGTTTTTTGATTATATTGGTCAATCTTGCAGCGATTTAGATCAAATCCTCGCAAGCCTTGATAAACTCACATGCTTTCGGATAATACTCATCAATTTCTTCGACAGAAATGCCTTTACGCGATTCGTTATCCAATTCGTCTTTCATAACTTTCGATGTTAGATAGATTTATACCGTCTTTGACTACATTCTGATAAAAAGGAGTGGTGAAAGGTCTCTCTTTCCAGGCTTTTTCGCTAATAATATACGGACTGATGGTTACACCAGTCTCTAACTCGATGTCAAAAAGCGCATCGATTACATTATCTTTTTCGGCATAACTGATTTTTTCGGAAGGAAGAAGCACGAGCAAATCTATGTCACTGTCTGGACGAGCATCGCCACGAGCCTCACTGCCATAAAGTATGGTAGTGGCTTGAGGGACATTCTTGCTCATGGCAATTCTTATGCGATTAACTATTTCAGGTCTTCTCATAATGCTTCAAGTGTTTTCACGCCGCAAAGATATACATTATTAAATACATAGACAAGCTTCCTCTCTATTTTCTTACCTTGAAGAGCGATATTTGGTAAACATATATATCAGAAGCTGATCTTCACATTGGCGTGGATGTAGAAATAGTTGCGATAATCTTCGCGGATATATGGATCGTTGACGGTGTAGGTTGTGGTGAGACGCTCGGATTGGGTGAGCATGGTGTACCACGTGCCGGAGAGTCCAAGGCTGATGTTGCGGTTGAGGAAGTAAAGGCCGCCGAATCCGACGAAAGTGTTGAGCTTATTGAAGCCGACTGGCATCGAACGGTCGATGAGCGAACTCTCAGGCGCAGTACCGATACCTGCAACAGCAAATATGTTGCTTGGATTGCCTTCCGTTGGGAAGAACTGCATCTTGGCGTTGGTGTTGAAATAGATATTGTTGTCGAAGAGAAGGCCAGACACCTCACCGCTGAGAATGAACTGTTCGATGGTCTTGCTGAGACCTGCACCGACCTGCAACATGGACTTCTTTGATTCGTGCCATCCCACGCGAACATATTCCGGATCGCCATAAATCGGATCGCCTGTGATGCGATCAAAGCCGACGATCTCGCTCTGCCATCCGTATAAGCCTGCGTATGAACGAAGGAGTCTGTAGCTGGCGTAGGCTGAAAGTTGCCACTCGTTGCGCAATTCGTAGCTACCGCCAAGACGAGCCATGACGATTGGGAAATAGCGCGAAGCCACGGCTGCTTCGATCTTGCCTGTTAAGCGACCCGTAAAACTATGCTCCCACCCTGCCGTGGCCTGTACACCGGTTCCGCCGCGTGTCAGTTCGGTGTTGCCCTGGTCTGCAACACCATCGCGACCGGCGTAAGCCAGGCTGCCAGAGACGGTGTTGCGTGTGTTGCATTTGCGTGAATATGTGATGTAGGCATTGCCGGTGATTATGTCCTCGTTGCCAGGACGTGCCTGCTGATATTCGAAGAGGATCGAGTTCTGAAGCGTATGGGCAAGAAGTTCGTCAAGATGTCGCTTATACTCTGCCACCTCGCCATAGCCCGGCTTATACTTCTGATAGCTCTCGAATGCGAGCTGCCACTCTTTCTTCTGTTCGTATGCACGACCCTGGATGTAATAGAGTTCCTGATTGCCAGGATCGATATCAAGGGCAGCGCCGATGACCTGCAGAGCCATGTCAGGCTGCTTGTCACGGAGATAATCTTCCGCCACTTCGATGCTGCTCTCGACGTACATGGCTATAAGCACCGAATCGCCAGTATATTGACTGAGCAGCGGAGCAATCTCACTGAGTGTGGATTTGCTGTCGCCCGAGAGATGGTGCATCTGAGCTTCCTTTAATATAAAATATGTGTTGTCGGGGAACTGCTGACGTCCCATGGCAATGTAACGAGACATGGCTGCAGTGTCGCCTTTTCGCTGAGCTGCGGTGATGGCGTAGCGGAGAATCTGGGCGCTATTGCCGCATACCTCTGTGGCCTCCTTGAGACGCTTGTCAGCCTCGACAACCATATTGCCGGCAAGGAGGTCGCGAACGTAAGGAAGAGCAATCTCCTCGTAGGTATCAGAAATGCCGGTGCGTGTTTTGGTATCGTCCTCCGGGCACTTGCGATAGGCATTGGCAAGGAAGTCGAGCGCGACGGCAGGTTTGCCCCAATCGTTATAGAGCGATGCAATCTGTGAGTAGTACTTCACAGCATCGGACTGAGCCAGCATCTGCTCGGCACGGGCATACTGATGGTTCTGGATATAACAGTTATAAAGGCGACGGAATGCGGTATTCCTGATATCATTATCGACATTCAAGGCAAGGATCTGTTCGAGCTTAGGGATGGCCTCGGAATACTGCTGGGCATAAATAAGCTCTTTGGTCTCGTCGAGAAGTAGAACCGCCATCTCCTCGGCAATATCCTCATCTTCGGGATATTTCCTGCTGAGTTCCTCAAGCAGACCGTTGGCCTTGCGAGTATTGCCGAGTCGCTTGTGGACGAGATACTGTTTATAGAGGATCGCCTTGTTCTCGCCACGGCGTTTGATCGACTCGTTAATATAGACCAGAGCATCGTCGAGATACCAGCGTTGGATGGACATGCTGATGAGATTGTCGAGCACCGCGAGTGAGTGGGTCGAATCGTAGAGTTTGGCGTAGGCGATGAATGCATCATCGTACTGTGTGGCTCGGGCTGCATCCATCTCAAGCTGTGAGAGCAGACGGCTGTATGTGCGATCCTTAGTGGTCTTCCACCATTCCCTGACATAGTTGACAGCCTCACGATGACGGTTCATCTCGCACAGGATGCTAGCCCTTTTCTTGACAAGCTCGGGATCTTTGGTCTCGGTGGCTCCGCGTGCGGCAGCCTCGGCAGCCTCTGACTTTCGTCCGTTGCGGTAGAGCAGATTGACAAGAGCAAGATGATGTTCTGAATTGCCCGGATCAAGATCGACAAGCTCGCGCAACGTCTGTTCCTGTCCCTGAAGGTCGCCGTTTTTACGCTGGGCGTCGGCCAGAGTGGTCTTGCGGTCGATCTGATCCTTCACCAACTGATCGTCGCCGGGATAGATGGTGACGATACGGTCGAGCAGACGATCGGCCTCGGCATTATTGCCAAGCTTGCGATAAAGATCGATCTTCTTGCGCCACAGATTCTCGTTGTAAGGGTTTTCCTCAAGCAGGTCGTTGCAATAGACAATGGCTGAGGAATAATGATGTGTGTCGGTCTCGACCTGAAGCATCAGCATGCGGGCATTGACGTTCTTCTCGTCGATCGAAATGGCGCGTATGAGGTGATAACGAGCCTTATCGTAGCTGGCGGAATCGCCCTGAGTGCCTCCATGCACATAATAACGGCCCATGAGCTCATGGAAAGCCGACATGTGAGGATATTTCTCGATGGCCTCGTCGAGCAAAGCTTTGCCACCCGACCAGTCGCCGTTCTTGAACGCTGAGCGTATGTTCAGTTCGTAATATGCAGTGGATCCCTCCGGCGGTGTGTCGCGCTGAGCTGACGCTGCCGTCCAAACGAACAGCATAACCACAGTCAGGAGGAGTTTGTGAATGTATGACTTCATAGGTGATTTGATGACGGGTTGTTATTTCTTTGCCTGTTTCATACCGGTACGTTCCATTGACACCCATACGGCCTTCTGCTTGGTGATGTACTTGTAGTAGCCAGTGAGCGAACAAACGACGATCAGCGGATGATAGACCACAGGTTCGAGCACGGCGGCAATGAGGAGCTTGAAGTAACTCTTGCTGCTGGTGAACGAACTGCCAAGGATATAGTCATAGAACATGACGAAGCCCGAGAGCATAAGGCTGAACGTATAAATGGCGGCAAACATGAGGAAGAAGGTTGCCCAGTTGACGGCGCCGGTGAACGCAAGATAGAGGAACACAAAGAAACCCACACTCTCGATGACCGGAGCAAGGAACTCGAAAAGGAAGGTGTTAGGGAATGTGATGAGTCCAAGGCGCTTGTACTTAGGATTGAAAAGGATGCGCTTGTGCTGATCCATCAGCTGAATCAGACCACGTCCCCAACGTACACGCTGACGATAGATCATCTTGATATTGCCCGGACCTTCCGTCCAACAGCAGGTGTGTGGAATCTGAACCACGCGATATGGGCGCTTGAAGTCGCAACAGTATGCAATCATTCGAGTGAGCATATCCATATCCTCGGCAAAGGAATCGGTGCCGTAGCCACCGGCAGCGATGACTACCTCGGTATTGAACAGACCGTAACCACCCGAGACATTGTTCATGGCATTGATATACGACCAGCCCATCTTACCGACAAGGAACGAACGCTTGTACTCCAGATCCTGGAACAGAGGAATAGGCTCGGACGAAGGAGCGATATCGACAAGGACGCCATCGCTGATGGTGCTACCGTTGCTCATGCTCATCGTGCCCGACACGGCAATGATGCTGCTATCCTGAAGCGCAGGGAAGATACAGTGATAGATGGCGTCGCGCGAAAGTACGCAGTCAACGTCGGTATTGATGAAGTACGGATTGCTGATCACATTGAGACCGGCATTTACGGCATCGGCCTTCGTACCGCCATTGACCTTATCGACAACCACCAGACGGCGGTAATTGGCATTGATCGACTTATACAGACAGCGGAACGGCGCACAATGGATATGCTCGACATACTCGAAAGGCACCTCGACGAGGTCGAAATTGTCGATGAGCTTCTGCAGTGTATCGTCCTTACTGCCGTCGTTGACGATACAGATCTCGAAGTTCGGATATTCGAGCTTGAGCAGAGAGTTGACGTTATCGATGATGGTCTTTGACTCGTTGTAGGCAGGAGCGACAATCGAAACACCAGGCACGTAAGGGGTGCTATCGACCATGTGTCGGATGTAATCATCAGTCCAACGCTTGTAGCCGGTGCTGTACTTGTATGCCATGACCAGCAGCATGACATACGATATTATGAGCAATGTAGAGTAGAAGAACACTACATAGCCATAGAAGTATAATATCTGATCACCAAGGAACTCTAACATATTGAAGACTAAAAATTACGCATTTGGTTGAGCACAGCCATCGAGTCAATCTGGTTGAGCAGGTTGATGCCCATCTGATCGCCAGCAATCTCGGTGCGCATCATCTCGAATCGGCGACGGCCCTCTGCGCCATAGTTATACATACACGATAAGGCACACTCGCGAATCTGCTTGGAAGACGTGCCGTAATAGGCATCGACAAAGAACTGTGTCTGTCGTCCGGAATTGATGGCGCTCACAGCCTTGAGACACTCACAGCGGAGCGAGTCGGTCTGATGTTCATAAGAGTCGATAATGGCGCTTTCCTGCGTCTCATCGCACAGCAACGCCACGACCCTGAGGGCTGACTGACGGCACTTGAACATCGGCGAGAGGAAGAAATCCTTGACCGTGGACTTTTCCTTCGGGCTGCCCCAATAGGCAATCTCTTCGATAAGGAATGCTGCCGTGGTCTCGTCCTTCATGATCGATGCCAGGACAAGGAACTGCGGCATCTGACGCTCGGTCTCCTTAAGCCAGCCGAACAGTCGGTGGAGCATCATCGGTCGCCACAATGCCTGCGGCTCTTGCAAGTCTTCCTCCAGATAACGGTATGGCTCAGTCTCCGTACAGATGATGTAAGCCATGCGTGCCATGTGGCGGATATTGGTGTTGTGATGGTTGATATAGACCGCAAGCAGACCCTCAGAGATACGCAATGACATGGTCACGATGTTCTGGAGGGTCGAAAGGATATCGCGCTTGTTGATGAGGTTCTGCTCATAGAACTGTGTCACTCCGGTGAAGCGGCAAAGGAAGTTGACATTGGGCAGAAGGGTTATCTCGCTCAACTCAAGTCGCAGCGATGAAAGTATGGTGGAATAGACATTCGGAGAATATTCCCGAATAGTATCTACGGTATCGCCGCAGAGCTTTTCCATTTCCTCGATGGTCGGTTCATCGGGCTGGATAAGGACCGAATAGAAGGCATCGCGATATTTCTCGGTGGCATCGGCAACCTCCTTCTCGAAAGCGCGGGTTTTCTTGATATTCTTATAGAAGCGGACAGCAACGACGATCATTGTCAGGATGCAGATCAGAATCACGGCGAAAGACACCTGAATCTGCCACGAGAAGTCACGGAACCATGCTACGATCGACGATCCCCAATATGTAATGAATCCGTAGTAATAATCGAAAGCGTCGATGCCCGTATAGTGTACGGTGTTGCCGTCGGGATATCTGGATATGTCTATGCGGTCAAGCCCACTCAAGTCAAACCTGAATATGTTTGCACAATAATTCATTCCCAATGTTGTTTTCTTTTTGAGGTACAAAGCTAACGCTTTTTTCAAAATGCAGCAAGAAAAATCGGCAATAATTTATTCAATTTCCCATTTTTAGCAAAAACGGCAGCTAATGAGAATTTGTTTGGCAGATAGACTTTACACTTAAAGTTTCAGATTTGCGGTTTTCGACTAAAAAACAAGTTTTTCACCTTTTTATTTTGCCATGTTAGAAAAATAAAACATTTTTGCATAAAATTAATAATAAAAAAGAGTAACCTATGACAACTCTAAATCCGGAAATCGACACAACCAAGGTTAAGATTCTTATCGTTGACGACATCCCTCTGAATGTTCTGCTCATTGACAAAATGCTGGCAAAGTTCAAGTTCCAGACTCTGAAAGCCAACAGCGGCGCAGATGCCCTGAAACTCATCGAGACAGAGAAACCTCACATCCTGCTTTTGGACCTTATGATGCCTGGCATCGACGGTTATCAGGTCACCGAACAGGTGCGCGCCACCATCTCGAAAGAGGAAATGCCTATCGTCATCCTTTCGGCTCTCAATGCCAATGACGACATCAGCCGAGCCATGGCTCTCGGTGCTGACGAGTTCATCACCAAGCCTGTGATGATGGAACGTCTGCACAATTGTGTCATCAACCTCGTCAACAAAATCAAATTCTGATTCTCCACCTACAGGAAAATGTATATTCTCAGTTTTGCCATACTCGGAGCGCTGACTTTGATTGCCATAATCTTTGTGGCGGGATTCTGGGTCTATAAGCAGAAACAGCTTAAAGACAAGATGCAGATTCTCTCCGTAGAGTTACTCAAGGCAAACAAAGAAGTGAAGGCTGCCAACATGGTGAGAGATGTGTTCCTCCAGAACATGTCGCATCAGGTTAGGACGCCATTGCACGCCATCAACGGATTCGCACAGCTGCTGGCAACACCCGAATACAATTTCTCGGATGCAGAAAAGGCAGAGTTCGCAGCCCACATCCGCAGCAATACAACGGTCCTCACCCTGCTCTTCGACGATATGTTGAGCGTCGTGGACATCGAATGCGGAAAGTTTGACGTAAGCATCTCGACATGCAAGGTGAACGAGGTCGTTTACGAAACCATCGAGACTCTCAAGCACATGGTCAATGAGAATGTGACAATGAGTTTTGAGCCGGGAGTTGGAGATGATTTCACCATCGAAACCGATCCTCATCGCCTGCAACAGGTATTGATGAACTTCATGTCGAACGCCATCAAACATACAGAAAAAGGATTTATCAAAATTGCCACGAAACTCTCAGCCGACGGAAAGACACTGGACTTCTCCGTGACCGATTCGGGCAATGGCGTGCCTAAGGAAATGGCCGACGCCATATTTACACGCTTCAAGAAACTCAACGATTTCAAACTCGGCGCAGGTCTCGGTCTCAGCCTTTGCAAGACAATCTCTGACAAACTCAACAGCGCCTGCTATCTCGACACAACCTATCCTGACAGCAATTCAGAATGCGATCACGGAGCCCGTTTTGTATTCTCTGCTCCTGTCGTTCAATCCAATATCTAACCATTATGAATCCGAAACATAAAAAACAAATATCACGCATAGCCGTTATCGGCGCTTTCCTTATGGCCATCTCATGTACGGTCAAGATTACGCTTTTCCATCTGCACTATCCCGTAGTCGCACAGTGGATAAACGTGATTATGAACGCAATTGTGGTCTGTGGGTGCTATGAACTCGGCAAAATCGTAGAACTCTCGCGCAGCCATCGCTGGCTTTGCGCCACCGCCATGCTCGGATATGTAATTTACGGCGTCATTCTTCTGTTCCCGATGACTTCCGAACAGAATGGCATATCGGCCGTAGTCCTTGCCTTTTTCTTTATCACCATGGTTATGTCCATCTTGTTCCTCCTGGATCTGGTGAGAAAAAGCATTAAGGACGAACAGGACAAAATCGAAAAGTTGAAAAAGGGACTAGAGGAATAATGAGAGAAATGAGAGTTTTTTTGCTTTCACACATATTACTGCCTCTGTTTGCATCATGTGCAGCACAGGCGCAGACCTCGTTTGAGTATAAGGGAATATACAGCCCGACAAATGCCGAAGACGAGGTACGTGCCCGCTATGCCACCAACCATGTCGATTATGACTGGGATCTCTGGGGACACAACCTGAAGAAGGTGGTGGAAAGCAATCCTGACAACGCGGTTTATGCCACGGTTGCCGATACTCTCTGCAAAGCCCAGTTCTGCTTTTCCAGCCCTCAGCTGTTTTCTATTGTCGAAAACTATATCCTCGACCAGTATGGTGAAGGCACGTCAACGTATAGCGCCCGCCTGCTCATCATGCCCCAGGACAATAAGCTGGCATGCACCTGTCCCGATTGCCGCAAACTGGGCAACAGCGAACATAATGCCACTCCGGCTGTGACTCAGATGCTTTGCCGGCTGGCTAAGAGATTTCCCCGTCATCAGTTCTTCACTTCGTCTTATCATTCCACATCCATTCCGCCCGAGACCAAGCTTCCCGACAATGTGGGCGTGTTCATCAGTGCCATCGACCTGCCTTTGAGAGTCGATTTCTCGCAGACAAAAGGCTACAGGAAGTTTGTCGGGACGGTTGAGGCTTGGAAGAAGGTCTGCAACAAACTCTATGTGTGGGATTATGAGCGCAATTACGAGGATTATCTCACGCCGTTCCCATGCCTGAGAGCCATGCAGTCAAGAATAAAACTTTATCGTGACCTTGGCATCAAGGGCATTTTCCTCAATGGCAGCGGCGACGAGTACTCGGCGTTCGACGATATGCAGACTGTTGTGCTGGCTCAGATGCTCAGCAACCCAGACATTGATGTCGATGCAAAGGTGAGAGAATATTTTGAAAATGCCTATCCCACAACTGCGCAACTGATATCTGACTATTACCTTGCGCTCGAAAACCGTACGGTATCGACCAACCACGTGCTGCCACTCTATGCAACAATGGAGGAGCTGGTCGAATCTTACCTCAATGCCGATGAGTTTATAGAGTGGCGCAAGCAGCTCGACAAGGCATCAAAGGGAACAGCCAAACCCGAACGCACTCGTCTGAACTATCTGCTGACAGCACTCAGCTACACGCAGTTGCAACTGATGCAATTGCAAGGCTCGACCGACGAGGATGAAATGGACGATATGATCGAGATCCTACGCGGACATTCAGAACTCAAGGGTATGGAATATTACTCCGAATCGTACGGCAAGATTGACGACTACATTAAGAAGACAAGCAACAAGACAGCGAAATGAAAAAGATATTCTTCCCAATAATTGCCCTGCTTATGGCTTCGACATCGTGCAATAGTTTCCTGCATAAGGAACTGAAGCCCACGGCTATGGGAATAAAAGACTCGATAAGACACTACTACCCCATCGTGCTGTGTGACGAACTCAGCATCACATGCGAAATATCGAACAAAGGCAACGAGCCATTGGCTATTACCGACATCCAGCCATCGAACTTTGCCATCGAACTGAATTCGCCCATGCCGAGCGTCATTCCTCCTGGCGGCATGGAGATGGTCAACTTTATCTTCCACTCTGAAAAGAACGTGGGATTTGCTGAACATAAAATCCGATTCTTCGGCAATATCATTCCCAACGGCGTGGCCACACTCATTTTCGACACACACATCGTTCGCCCTACTGTCGATAAGTTCGACTACGAGGAAATCTACTTCGACCGCAAGCGCGACCTCCTTGACGAACTCGTTGACGGTCAGCTCGGACAAAAAGGTTATTGGACTGATGGCGAGGACGCCGACAGCTCATACCAGAGATCATACAAAAAGTATCTGATTTACTAAAAGATGATTTGGGCAACGCTGGAGTAAGAGGAATTGGGGATTATTGGCAAATTAGGCTAATTAGGCCAATTAGGCCAATTGGCCCAATAGAAAAAAAAAAAAACGAGAGCTCTGAGAGCCCCCGTTTTTTCTATATTATCTAAATCCGTTTGTCAGAAAACTACCGAGTCATCGAAGTAGGCCGATGTAACCTGCCCAAGTACGGTGGTATAAGGCGTTACCTTCACAGTTGTGTTACGAAGTTTCTCCCAGATGTTCTCCTGAGGAATGCCAGAAGTCACATAGCTGTGAATCTCGTATGTAATGCCGTCGCCATAGAGCTGGCGTGCAGCTGCGAGTGCCTCCTTGTTTGGTTCGACAGTGATGCGGATGCCACCCTCTTCGTGCTGAATGGTTGCTGTCAGAGTGTATTCTGTGTCACCGATGGTTATCTTGCTGTCAAGGATTTCTGTGATATACTCATAGTCCTGACCGACACGGATGTCAAAGTCATCGGCCTGTGCCACATAATCGATTGGAAGGAATACCTCGGCTGTAACGGTGTCGCGCAGATGGATTGAAGTCTTGATCTCATTCCAATCAGTGTGCTTCTGCTGGTGAACATCCACTTCAACATGTCCGTCGCGGAGCACGTTACCCTCATCATCTGTCATTCCGTAAGAGTCGAATTTTTCGACAATCTCCTGACCGTATTCAGTATCTGTGATGTCGGTGCGATCCTTTGATGTCAAGATACCGTCGATGTGCCAGATATGGTCAGCATCCTGCTTCTTGCATGCATACCAGATGAAATGCAACTTATCCTGGTTCTCGATATATCCATTGAAGTCGTCGCCTGCGCCCTGGTTGGCATTGACGAGATCTTCGAGCGTAGGTTCTTCGACGATGATGCTCTCAACAGCCGAGCCATCTTTTGAATAGATGTATTTAGAGAACTTGAAGTTTGTACGCCAATCGACATTTGCCTGCACATAGCCATGATTCAGGTCGGATATCATTGTCTTGCCGGTCTTGGTGCGTGGGAAGTAGGCACTGGCAGGAAGGTTTACTGCATCTTCACCTGGGATGTTGCCATCGATGCGGATATAGTAGTAAACGAGATAGCGGCCATTGTCAGGGATGCTGTAGCCCACTTCTTCCTTTGGGTCATAGAGACCTCTTGTGCATTTACTTTGATTATCAATGTAAGTGTAAAGTTCCGAAGGTTTCATTGTGTGTGTGTTCTTGCCTTCATCAAGAGCACTCTCTGCTGAATCGTTGCATGAAGCGAATAGAGCACTTGCGCATAATACTGCTAAAAACAACTTTTTCATGATTAAAAACTTTTTTATTGTCTTATCTAACTATTGATATTTCAAATTTGATTTGAATGCATATAGCCTTATTCAGGATCCTTGACGAATGGGATAAGCTCGTCCTCATAGTATGCTGAGTGAATCTGTCCGTAAGTGTGGGTCACGCAGCTTCCATCACCAGGCCATCTTGTGAGCGATGTTTCCGGGATTTCGATCTTCTTCAGAATATCGTTCCAGATGGCATCGGCTGTGAGTGTTGGATAGAGGTAGCTGTGAATCTCGAATGTGATGCCATCGTCATAGATGCCACGTGCGAAATGCAGAGCCTTTGCACAATCGGCACCTGCGAGCAGGATCTCGATTCCAGTAGCACGGTGGTTGATCTGAACATCAATCTCAAACTCCTCGCTTGCTACGTTGAACTTAACCTTCTGAACCTCGCTTATGGTCTGATCAATATAGTCAATGTAGTCATAGTCGATGCCAGTACGGATATCAAAGTCATCCGGCATTGCCTGAAGGTCAAGGCTTACAGGGATGAATACACGTACGTTGACGGTGTCGCGCAGGTGGACAGAAACCTTAAGTTCGTTCCAGTCCTTATGTGACTGATGGTGAATGTCAACCTCTACCTCTGGTACCAATGGAGTATTTACGTCATCAGGATCGGTGCTTGGATCATCATCATCTGGGTCATTGCCCGGCTTTGTTGGCATTGGGCATGGAGTTGGGTTCTTCTCGCCTGCACCTGGGATAAGCTTGATTACCCAATCGTCATAAACACCATCGCCAGGAATCTCGCCGTCACCCTTCTTGGCGCTGAAGTCGAAGCCAAGGTAGAATGAACCATTGTACTCATACAGACGCCATGCTGTGATTGTCGAACTTGAATACTCGTTGAGAGTCTTGGCATCCTGGAAGCCATTGGTCATGAGAGCGCTGTTGTTGGTTGCACCGTTGTCGCACTTGCCGGCATTGAAGTTATAAACGTGCTGCCAGTTGCCGCTGAACTCAAGAATCTGGAGGAATTCCATTGACGATGTGCCGTCGATGTTGTCGTGCTTGGCGCCATTCCAATCAGTATAGCTATACTTATTATGCGCGCCGCCCACATGCTGCACGTAATAATATGTCCAGTTCCATGAGGTAACATCGATGTTCTTGTCAGAGTTGTTCTTGATATATTCCATAACACCAGCCACCTCTTCTGCCGAAGGTACTGCAGGAAGTTCCGGCCACATGTTGCCATTCACGTCACATCCGCGTGTCACGGCAGCGAAACCCTCAACGTTACCGATGGTCACATCAATACCTGTTGATCGTGTGCCAAAGGCTTGAACATTCTGTACTAACGGATTTACGATGACTGGATCTTCATCGTCCGAACATGAACCCAGTGTGAATGCAATAGCGGCTGCAACTGAGTAGTAAAAAAACTTTTTCATATCTTTAATATTTTATGTTTATTACGAAATATTGCCGAATAATTACGAAATATTGCCGAGCGGTCGGGAATGGAATTTTGCGTCCCAATCGTTTTGGGTGCTGCAAAAGTACGCAATATTATTTAATGGGCCGTTTACATATCATAAAAACTCATTGCCATATTGAAAAAAAACTTCAACTTGCACCATTTGCATAGGCTTTTGCAACACATTTTTTCCATTTTGTATATAAAAATCACATGAAAATTGGAAAAATCCGACAAAAAATAATGCTGCTTTCAGATTATATTCGTATCTTTGCCCACAGTTACTATAAATTGTCTATATGAATATTCTTTTCTATATAATCGCATGTCTATGCCTTGTAGCTCTTTGCTACCTGCTCGTCAAACGCCGTCATGGCAAACAAACAGAGCAGAAGATAGAACTAAGTATCGAGCAAAAGGATGTGCGAAACGACGAGCTTAAAGATGGGCGAAACAATGAGCTTAAAGACGGGCAAAAAGAAGAGCTTAAAGATGAGCAAACCGATGACGATGACGAGAAATCAGTCACACAGAACAGGCAGCTCATTGACCATCTGCATAAGGTGCTCGAAGAAGACATGGTATTCCTCCAGCCCGACATACGCATCGACGATGTTGCAAAGATCATCTGCAGCAACCGCACATACGTCACCCGTCTGATGAGGCAGGAATACGGTCTCACGTTTAACGAATATGTGAATGTGGCAAGAATCCAGTATTCCCAGAAACTGCTCTATACGTCACCCGACAAGACTCTCGACGAGATTGCCGAGATGTCGGGATTCCAAAGCACATCTAATTATTGCCGAGCCTTCAAGCGCTACATAGGCACATCGCCCATAGCCTGGCTCGAATCGGTCAAATGACAAACACAAAGCGTGCGCCCTTGGTGTAGGCGGTATCAAGATATACCTCGCCGTCGAGCTTGGACGCAATGGTCTGGCAGATGCTCAGGCCGAGACCAGAACCCTGTACGAACTGATTAAGTTTCGTAAATCTGTTAAATATCAACTGTGCCTTGTCGGCAGGAACACCTCGGCCCGTATCGGTTACCGAGAATGTTACCTTACCCGGATGCTCCGACTTTGAGCAATGCAGGTGAATCTCGCCTTCCTGTGTGTTCTTGCAGGCATTGGTCAGGTAATTGATCAGCACCTGCTGGATGCGGCGTTCGTCTGACTGAATCACAAAATCGTCATCGAAGTCGGACGTCATGTACAGCTTCACGCTGGCAGGCACACGGAACTCGACCAACATCAGGGCATTGCGGCACACGCTGTTCACATTCACGTCGGCAATCTCAATACGGTAATTGCCGTGATCGGAATCGGCAATGTCAAGAATATCGCTTACCAGCATCTCAAGCATTCGGTAGCTGTTATAGATATAGGCATTATACTGAGCCTTCTCCTCCTCGGTGCACGAACCATCAGGCAGACCGAGCAACTGCGCAAAACCGAACAGTGCATTCAGAGGAGTACGGATCTCATGGCTCATATTGTGGAGGAACATCGTCTTGGCCTTGTTAGCGGCGATGTTCTCTTCGAGCATCTTCTGCTGTCTGAACGTATCGTTGATGTCGCGGAAACCGAACACCATACGCTCCTTGCCGTCGGCTGTATTGGCATTGGCAAAAGCCATCTGATTGTAATCCATCTCGCCGTCCGGCTTCTTGCGCATGTAGTTGACGGTGTAGAAATTGGTCTTTTCAAGTCGTTCGAGCACAGTCTTTGTATTGACCTCGGCAAGCATACGCTCCTTGTCCTCGTCACAGACATAGTTCTCAATATATTTCTGCATCGCAACGTCGCAGTTAGGGAACTGGTTGACGAGATTGACCGTACCTTTGATGTTGCCGACACCCGGCATACGTATCAGCTTGAGCGACATGGTCTCTTTGTCGGCCGACCAAATGGTGTGGAAGTCCTGACAGAGTCCGTTGATTACGCCAAGGGCATCCGAAATCTCATCTTTCTGTGTCTGCAGTTTCTGCTGATCTTCCTTCAGTTTGCTGTTAAGGGCTTCGATCCTATGCATCTGGATCTGATCTTCTTCAAGGCGGATGAACACATGGACAATAAGCGAGCCGAGCATAAGTCCGATTGAATAGAGCGGCAGCAATGGATATAGATACTGAGCCGTGAGCGCAGCCGTCATGCAAAGGCCGAAGATGCCGATGGTGAAGTATCTGTATCGTTCCACATCAACCTTCTTAATCGAAGCAAACAATGTTGACAGCGAGATTATACCGAACAGCATGCACTGTGTGATGAGCGAGACGTGTCGCCATGTATAGGCAACATACGTACCGTCATCGTCAAACCAGAAGAAGTTGTGGTAGAAATGATTGACAAAGAGGATGATCGTCACCGTTACGCCGAAGATCTTGCCAAAGACGTCGAGCACCTTTCCAAAAATGTTGTCAATATGCAGGAAAGAGATGATGTTTCGGCAGCAAAGCACCACGGAAAAAGCCATCGAGATGTAGTATAATGCCGTGTCAATATACAGCGCAGTGAGATATTCTGTCTCGTGGAGGATTCCCCATGCGATATCGGTCATATAATAGAGCGTAACCACAAAGAGATAATCGCGGTAGCGTCTGACTGCCTTGTTCTGGCTCTTTGATATAAAATAAGGATAGTTAATGATTATGTGGACCATGAAGGCCACCATTCCCACTATCGAATAATATACTACTTCCATACCATTGCTTTATAAAATCATTTATATTTCGGGCGCAAATATACTAATAATTATTCAATAATCGATAGTTTTAGCCTATTTTTTTATCTTTTACAAAATTAACTA
This sequence comes from Candidatus Liminaster caballi, assembly GCA_018065085.1. GTDB lineage: Bacteria > Bacteroidota > Bacteroidia > Bacteroidales > UBA3663 > Liminaster > Liminaster caballi. The sequence goes on from JAGHUA010000043.1 coordinate 31,696, forward strand.
TTGCTTCAAGCACCTCAGGATGTGCTCCTGCCATATAGTCGCAATCAAAATGTGTCATATTATCTATTATTTATTTTCCAAGTTCCAGCGTTTGGTCATTCTCAGCACAGGCAATCCGTCTTCCCACTCGATGGGCAGCCACATGTAGCGACCGTCAATCGGATTGTCGGGATTCCAGCGGTCGGCCATGAAGATAAAACCGTCGCCCACGGGCAGGATATACGTGCTCTGCGATTGGAAAGTAAGGTCTGCACCCTTGCCGCGACACGGATTGTCATGTCTTGTCCATGGTCCGAATATGCTGCTGGCCGTAAGCAGGCGTGCGGCATTTGGTGCCCAGCCCGTACAGCCCGATGTTATCATGTAATATGTTCCGTCCTTCTTGAAGATGGCAGGCGCCTCGTTCTGACCGGCGGCATCGACACGCACATAACGGCCTGTGTAACCGAGGCAGTCGTCGCTCAACTCGGCTATCTGGATTGTCATATTCTCCTCCGACGCAAAGATATGGTATGCGCGTCCGTCGTCATCGACATAGAGTGTCATGTCGCGAGCCATCTGTCCGTCGTTGTGGTCACGCCTGTTGTAATATCCGTCGGCAATGACTCTCACCCACTCCTTGCTCCACGACTCCAGGCCTTTAAGGTTTTCGGTCGATGTCTGCTGTTCCTCGGTCATGTTCAATGGCCAGATGCCGGCATTGACCCTTCCGTTGCTTACGAAGGTGAACGGTCCTGTCGGACTGTCGGCCACAGCGATGCCCACATTGGCTGCCGCATATCCGCGGCCCTTCAGCTCCAGATGGAAATACATGACGAACTTTCCGGTCGAGGCGCAGCGTATGACTTTAGGTCGCTCAAGGATGCAGCCGCGCGTGATAGGGCTCTGCGGATCGTCGCTCACGCTGAGCGCAATGCCTTCGTTGTGCCAGTTCATAAGGTCGGTCGATGAGTAGCAGGTCACTCCCACCAGGGCGCTGTTGCTGTGTTCGCCTTTGTGCTCGCCATACCAGTAGTAACGGCCATCGTGACACATGACGCCGCCTCCGTGGGCGTTGATGATGTTGCCATCAGTATCGAACCATAGGTTGCCGGGATAGAACGACTTATATGGAATGCTTCCGAGCGGTTGGGCTTGAGCCACGACTGCCAGCATAAGGAGCAGGAGCAGGAGGATGCGTTTGGTCATAAGGTTTGGAATTGTGGTTGGTTGCAAAGGGTTAGTGTTGTGCAGGTATATTTCTGCGTGGCAAATGTAGGAATAAAATCTGACATGACAAAATTTCCATGCAATTATTTGGTAGTTTCGACTAAAGCACGTATCTTTGCGCCACTATATCTGACTGAATGATGCAACAAAGACCCAACCTTTTGCTCTCACTCGTGCCGCTGATGACTCTCGTGGCGATGCTGGCGGTGTCCATCACCCTGTTTGGCGAAGACTCACTGGGCGGCCCTAACCAGATCTCGCTGCTGATGGCTTCGGCGGTTTGCATCAGCATTGCCATCGGTGTCTATAAGGTCAGATGGAAGAAGATTGAGAAAACCATCGAGGAGACCATCGGCTCTTCGTCCGTTTCGATCGTTATCCTGCTGCTGATAGGCATGATGTCGGGAGCGTGGATGGTTAGCGGAGCCGTGCCCACATTAATATATTATGGTGTGCAGGTTCTGGCGCCCGAGGTTTTCCTGCTCTGCACATGTGCCATCTGTACCCTGGTCAGCGTTATGACAGGTTCGTCATGGACCACCATTGCCACTATCGGTGTGGCTCTGCTTGGCATTGGCGAGGCGTTGGGTGTGGACAACGCATGGACGGCCGGCGCCATTATCTCGGGTGCATACTTCGGCGATAAGATCTCACCACTGAGCGACACTACCGTACTGGCTTCATCGGCAGCCCAGGTCGATGTGTTCGTTCATATCAGATACATGATGAAGACCACCGTTCCGACGTTTGGCATCACTCTTGCCGTGTTCCTTGTGGCTGGCCTTTGCATGGACAATGTGGGCAACACCTACACTGAGGAATACACCGATGGACTCAGTCGCACGTTCAATATCTCGGCGTGGACCATGCTCGTACCTGTTCTCACCGGCGTGCTGATCGTGAAGAAGGTGCCTGCGCTGGTCACCCTTTTTGTGTCGGGTATTGCCGCAGGCGTGATGGCCGTGATCCTGCAGCCTGAAATCGTGGCTGGCATCGCCGGCAGTTCTGACGCTACGTCTTTTGCCATGCTCAAGGGTGTGATGATCACTTTCTGCTCATCGACCAGCATCGATGCCCACAACGCTGCGCTCAATGACCTTATCGCCACGCGCGGAATGTCGGGTATGCTCGATACCGTGTGGCTCATCCTCTGTGCGATGTGTTTCGGCGGTGCTATGACGGCCACCGGCATGCTCCAGTGTATCGTCGATGCGATGGCCCGTGCCGTGAGAGGTCCTGTGTCGCTCGTCGGCTGCACTGCCGCCACCGGCATCAGCCTCAACACGATGACGTCCGACCAATATATGAGCATCGTGCTGACTGCCAATATGTACAGGGACGTGTATAAGAAGATGGGACTTGAGGGCCGACTGCTGTCGCGCACCACCGAGGATTCGACCACCGTCACCTCGGTTCTCATTCCATGGAACACATGCGGTATGACTCAATCCACCGTGCTCGGTGTGGCTACGCTCTCATACCTGCCCTACTGCGTGTTCAACTACCTGTCGCCCCTGATGACAATAATCATTACCGCCCGAATGATCAGGCGTGAAAAGAAACGACCCAAATAGTTAACTCATATACATTAAAAACACAACTGCATTAATGAAAGATAATCTTAGTTCCCAGATTACTCTCAGCCACATTGCCCGCAAGCTCTATCAGCCTGATGACATCTTCGAGCAGTCGAGAGTAACCCGTCTGGAGAAGATTCGCACATCAATCTACGACACTCCGGCGGAAGGCGCCAAACACGTAGCTCGGCAGATTGCCGACATTATCCGCGCCAAACAGGCCAAGGGCGAGATGGCTTTGCTCTCGTTCGTCACCGGCCGATCGACAACCGACATCTTTGCCGAACTGGTGCGCATGCATCGCGAGGAGAAACTTAGTTTCCGCAACGTGCGCATCTACAACTGCTTTGAATACTATCCGCTCAACAACGTGATGGATGGCTGCTACGGTCAGCTCTACGACGAACTCCTGTCCAAGATCGACATCATCCCGGCCAACGTAATCTCGTTCGACGGGACCATCGCCAAACAGGATGTCCTGCCGATGTGCGAACGCATCGACCGCGAGGCTGAGGCAAATGAAGGCGTCGATTTTCAGCTGCTCGGCGTGGGTCGCGGCGGCAATATCGGCTTCAACGAACCCGGCAGCCAGATCAACTCTCCTACCCGCATGGTGTTGCTCGACAATGTCTCGAAGGCCGACGCCAAAGGTATGTTCGGCAGCATTGATCAGGTGCCTATCTCTGCCCTTACCTTGGGCATCGGCACAATTCTCAAGGCCAAGAAGATCGTACTCGTGGCGTTCGGCGAACACAAGGCAAAGCAGATTCGCACAGCCATCGAACAGGATCCTTCGCTTGCATGCCCAGCTTCCGTTCTCCAGACTCATAAACAGGCCGAGGTGGTCATCGATCTGAGTGCCGCCTCTCAGCTGACACGCATCCGACAGCCTTGGCTGCTTACGTCGTGCGAGTGGGATGACCAGCTGACACGCCGTGCCATTGTCTGGCTTTGCCAACAGACGGGCAAATCCATCCTCCGTCTGACCAACAAGGATTACAACGAACACGGACTCAGTGAACTCGTGTCTATCTATGGCAGTGCATACAACTGCAACATTAAGATATTCAACGACCTTCAGCACACCATCACCGGATGGCCCGGCGGCAAACCGAATGCCGACGACAGTAACCGTCCGGAACGCGCCAAGCCTTACCCGAAGGACGTACTCATCTTCTCGCCTCACCCCGATGATGACGTGATCTCGATGGGCGGCACATTCTCTCGCCTGATCAATCAGGGACACAATGTGCACGTTGCCTACGAGACAAGCGGATGTATTGCCGTGTGCGATGACGAGGTGGTACGTTTCATGGATTTCATCAAGGGTTTCAGCCAGCTTCATGATCCGGGCAACAGCATTGTGTCTGAGAAGTACAGCAAATATATGGATTTCTTCCGTCATGAAAAGCAGGGCGACAATGACAGTCGCGAGATTCTCGACCTTAAGGCTCTCATTCGCCGTGGCGAGGCAACTGCGGCCTGCCGTTTCATGGGTCTTCCTACTGACCACATCCACTTCCTCAATCTGCCTTTCTATGAGACAGGCACCATCAAGAAGGGCAATCTCAGTCAGGCGGACATTGATATTGTGAAAAATCTGCTCCTCGAACTGAAGCCGAATGAGATGTTCGTAGCTGGCGATCTTGCCGATCCTCATGGCACGCATAAAGTCTGCCTTGATGCCGTTCTTGCTGCCATCGATGAACTCAAGGACTCGGAACCGTGGCTTCGCGACTGTCGTATCTGGATGTATCGCGGTGCGTGGATGGAATGGGAAATCGACCTTATCGAAATGGCTGTTCCCATGTCACCGGAGGAACTACGTTTCAAGCGCAACACCATCCTCAAGCATCAGTCGCAGATGGAGTCTGCTCCGTTTATGGGCAATGACGAACGTCTCTTCTGGCAACGCGCCGAAGATCGCAACCATGCCACCGCCGCCCTCTACGAAAAGCTCGGCCTTGCCGACTACGAAGCCATCGAGGCTTTCGTGCAGTATAAACTTCCTGCAATAAGATAAGGTTGAGCTGTCAAAATCTGTAAAATCACCGTATAATTACAACAATTTTGGCAGATTTTTTTTATATTTGCCAAAATTGCTATACCTTTGCATTCGAAATTCAAGGATAAAATGTTAATCAAGATATGGCAATAACACATCACACATACAATCCATGTACAATCCAAGACCTATACCTGTTTTGACTGGTCAGAATGCAGAGCGTTTTGAACAGATGAGAGTGGATGCGGAGCGTCCAGATGCGCCTCGTTATAACCTCAGTACGGCAAAAGCTGCTTTTGCTAAAATAATGGCGCGTACCGCTGCAAAGGCAAAATGAGTTTTCTGACAGAACATTGTAAGTTTGCACCAGTTACAGACGAGCTCCTTTCTCGCCTGAATGATTTTGTGTGCCACCACGAAACGGATATTTCCGATTTCTTCAAGCACAAGGCTGTCAAGGCTTCGTCAGAGATGATGAGTAAATCATATTGCCTCTATGACGACGAGAAGAACAACATGGTGGCCGCTTTCTGCGTGCTCAACACTTCACTCCCAACCGAAGACTTGCCCAACTACACTCGCCGCAATATCAATAAAAAGATAAAGTACGAGAAGCAGCGTAAGCATTATCCAGCAACACTTATAGGTCAGTTTGCTGTGTTCGATGCTTTTGCCGACATGCATCTTGGCGACGAGTTTTTGTCGATTGTATTGTATTGGATTATCTCAACAGCACAAAATATGGGTAACCGTTTTGTCGTTGTTGATGCAATAAACAAGGAAAAGGTCATCAAGTTCTACGAGCGTAACGGATTCAAAATCATGTTCCGCACTGAAGAAGAGGAACTCCTTGCTACAGGAAAGGATACCAAAGCCGAACTACCCACAAGGATGATGTTCGCCGACCTTATCAACTACGTAACAGAATAGAAATAACATAAAGTCAAACAAATAAATTCAAACACTCGTCATACCATCGGCAGCGGCAGCGGCTCTGCCGAACTGAAGGCGGTCGAAACAAAACAGAAAGTACAGAAATAATAACATACATAAAATATAGCAGCATCAGACTATCATTGTGGTCATCATGAAACAAGCCTAGGAAACTCGTAACATGGATAATCGCCACTTCAATGATGGTTGGCTTTTCGGCGTATAGCCATAGGAATAGCCAATCCTCGGAAATTGATACGAAGATGTTTGCGCCCAATTAGGGCGTGAGCATTATTCTTATTCCGAGGATGGGGTCCATAACATTCCTAGGCTTGTGCCCCTGATGACCATAAGAAGGCTCACGTCCTTTTTATGTGTTCATCCCACAAAGCCATACTGATTGAAGATAGATGATGCCCTTAAAATAGTAATCATCTAATCAATCAGAAATATGGCAATAATAGACGTCGTAAAATGTGACATTGTCGATGGTGAGTTTTGTCACAAGTTCCCTTCTGATGACCTAAGGATAGGTTCACAACTCGTTGTCTATCCTTCACAAACTGCTTTCTTTGTCAAAGGAGGTGTCGTATGCGATGAGTTTACGGCTGGAACTTACACCATAAAGACAGAGAACATACCCGTTCTCAATAATCTCGTAAATATTCCGTTTGGAGGAGACTCTCCTTTCAAGGCAGAGGTTTGGTTCATCAATCAAATCTCCAAACTTGATATTCCCTGGGGCACGCCTCATCCCATTCAGCTCGAAGACCCGAAGTATAAGATAATTGTACCCGTGCGTGCGCATGGACAATACGGCTTACGCATAAGCAATCCTCGTATCTTCCTTGAAACACTCATTGGCAATATGAGCAGTTTCACGGCTGAAAAGATTGACCAATACTTCAAGGGGAAGATGATTGCTTCGCTCAACACAATGCTGGCTCAACAGATCATCAATGAGGGAGTCAGTGTGCTGGACATCAATACTCAACTGATGACTATGGCAGAGACGCTGAATGTTCAACTCAACAACATGTTTGAGAAGTACGGCATCAGCATCGTAGATTTCGCCATAATGTCAATCAATGTGCCAGAGAATGATGATAGCGTTATCCGATTGAAGAAAGCGAAAGACCTTGCTGCACGGCTTACAATTACAGGTCGTGACGTTTACCAAATGGAGAGGAGTTTCGATGTGCTTCAAACCGCAGCTGGCAACGAAGGTGCTGGTGGACAAATGTTGGCAATGGGCGCAGGGTTTGGTGCTGGAATAGGCGTTGGTAATGCTATGGGCGACATTGCAAAGCAAACAATGAACACAAATCCCACGCCACCGCCAATCCCTCAGCAACCGACTTATTACGCTTACATCAATGGTTCGCAGATGCCAAACCTTACGATTCAACAAATTGCCACTCTCGTACAGAATGGGCTGGCCAATGGAGAAACTCTCGTATGGACTGCAGGTATGGCAAATTGGGTGAAACTGAGTACAATACCTGAGTTTGCTCACTTGGCTGGCGCACCGATTCCACCACCAATAAACATGTAAGGCTATGAAGAAGGTAATTCTTATTGTTGCTGGATTGATGGTTCTGATGAACATTATCCTGTCATTGGTGTTTGAGGATTATTCCTCTATGGCTATGCTACAAGGATGTGCAGTTGTTGTGATAAATGCTGTCATTCTTTTGCTTGTTCAATGCTTGAAGCTTAGCGATGCTTATCGTTATTCTCTCAATACGTTATTTACAATCGTCACAATTGCAGAATGGATAATGGCATTCTTTGCTCCAAACCAATTAACAAACAACTGGTTCGTAGTAGCCTCCTTAGTAATTCTTATTCTTGAGGTTTTACTCTTAATTGCTTCTAATTCAACAACCAATATAAAACTTAAAAACAAATAACATTATGAAGGCATTAACATGCGAAATGTGTGGAAGCACCAACTTGCTGAAGCAGGATGGCGTCTTCGTCTGCCAATCATGCGGAACAAAGTATTCCGTTGAAGAGGCAAAGAAAATGATGGTGGAAGGCACCGTCGATGTAAAGGGAACTGTAAAGGTTGATATCACTGACGAGTTGAAGAACCTTTATGAGATTGCAAGGCGTGCAAAAGATACGGATAATAGCGAAAATGCTATGAAGTATTATGACATGATTATGGTAAAAGACCCTAGCAGTTGGGAGGCAAATTTTTATGTCGTATATTTTAAAGCAATGTCTTGCCGTATTGCGGAGATTTCAAGCGCCGGTGATTCTGTTGCAAGTTGTGTTGAAGCTGTTATTGGGCTTGTTAAGCAGAATGTTACTGATGAAGCAGAGCAAAAAGAAGTGCTTACAGAAATTACTTCTCGCTGCTTAAGCATTGCTGGTATGTTGGCAGGCGGTGCTAAGAGTCATTATGAGGGAATTGATTCTGAAATTCAACACAACTATACTCAGGAATTTGTAAATAATGAGTTTAGCGCTATGCAAATTCTCTATGTTTTGGGTAATGTGCTTGATACGGAATTTGGTGCCAAATATGGAGATCTCGCAACGTCATCTTGGAAAGGTGGTATTGAAATCCATAAGGACGTGGTTAGATACCTTACAGACAAGACATCTAATCAGAACATGATAAATGATTATGCTACCAAGATTAAGAAATATGACGCTAGTTACGTTACACCTGAGATTTCAACAGGGGGTTGTTATGTGGCTACTGCTGTTTACGGTTCATACGATTGCCCTGAAGTTTGGACACTACGCCGTTTCCGTGACAACACCCTTGCAGAAACTTGGTATGGTCGTGCATTCATTCACACCTACTATGCAATAAGCCCTACACTCGTAAAGTGGTTCGGTCATACTGAATGGTTCAAGAAGATGTGGAAAGAACCTCTTGATTCACTTGTCCGCAAGTTACAAACACAAGGTGTTGAGAACACCCCATACAACGACAGAATTTGGTAATCATACACATACAAAGACATTGCACCAGCGACTCACCTCGTTGGTGCTTTTTGTTGGTAACTCACAACAAACAATAGTTCTTTTTATCCAATAGTATAATTTAGTTCCTTCTGTGTCTGTCAAATTGTTGGTGGCACTGTTTAATTCGTTATTTGGTTGTAACTTTGCACCCGAAGAAAGTTTAGAATTGCTTGAGGCTGCCGCGATTGGCTTACAGGCAATATGATTCTCTTGGCAAACTCTTTACATCTGCGCCGTTTCTCTGCCTCCTCCTGAAGCGAACATTGCTATCATTTGAGAATCGATGTTTCGTGCAATGAAAGTCTTTACGTGTGCGCGCCTCTGCAGATGCCTATGCAGATGCCTGTGCAGGTATGTGATCGTGTTTTCCTGCGCGCCGCGAGATAAAGATATAGATAAAGATAAAATAAAATATATTTTTAAAGAAAGATAAAAATTGAAAAAAGACTGACAAAAACTGACAACATCGACAATTCCCACTTCCCCGATGCCGTATCTTTGCACCGTCAAAACAACAGGCCCCCATCCCCAAGAGGGCGTGTCAAAAGTCCATGATTAGGCTTTTTGCACGTCCTCTTCTTATGTCAAGCCACTATCTTTATTGAGAAGTATTCATCATGGCAGAAATCTC
>JAGHUA010000074.1 GCA_018065085.1 Candidatus Liminaster caballi
GTGAACGCGCAGATCCATCCGGATGGGCACTTCATCCAGACAGCTGAGCCGACGGTCTTGAGCTGCTGACATGTCACGACGGTGCCCTTGTCGAGCGCTCCGTTCTTGTTCTTGTCGTGCTTCTTGCCGTCAGTGGTGAGGCCGTTGTAGCCTTTGAGCGGGTAGTTCGTACCTGCGCCGGTTCTCACGTTGAGCTCCACCTGGATGGTGTAGAGCTTGCCGACCTTATAGACCGGAGTGGCCACCTGAGGCGCTGGCTGTGGAGCCGGTGCGCTGGATCCGTCGAAGTTGTCCCACACCTGGAGACCGTTCTGCTCCACGATCTTGATCAAGGTGTTTGTGTAGGTTGAGCTTGTAGCCCATCCGTCAGCCTTGACGAGCTGCGCGAACTCCTTGTAGTCCTTGGCGTCCTTGAGGTTCGCATATCTTGAGCAGTTCGTGAAGGCGAAGTACCCAGCCACGCCCTCTTCTATAGAGCCGTAGGCTCTGAAGTTGTCCTTGATAGTGGTGAGAGTTCCCGGAGTGTACTCTTCCTTCGTCGTCATATTGACGCTGGCGCCCTTCCAGGATCCTCCGCACTTCATTCCGAAGTAGTTGTGGTACTTATAGCCGAGCGAGCTGGTGCCGTAGGCAGACTCGCAGCAGGCCTGCGCGATGATAGCGCTGCAGGTCTTGAAGTGCATGCTCTTCGCATACTGCTGAATTATAGGCCCGATCTGAGCGATGAAGGCCTTGACTTGTGCTTGTGTTGCCATATTAGTCCCCCTTTACCATATTAGTGATCGCTTTGTTGCTCTCCAGCTGCTTACTAAGCCAGATAAGCGCCTCATCGACCCACATGCTGAACTCCTCGAACGGTACGAGGCGAGCGATCCACGGGAACTTCGCGAGAGCTAAGTCGTAAACGCGGCGGAGCTTCAGCTGGCCAGTGCCACTTCCGAGCTCTTTCTCGGCTTCAGTGACGGCCCACTTGAGCCACTCCTTCAGGTTCTCGATCTGCTGCTCTCTTGAGAGCTTCGTGAACTTAATGACGCCAGTCACGACTGCAGCTATGCACGCAGCAGCGGCCACGATCAGCGCCCAGTTATTGATCAACCAGTTCATCCTTCTGTGTCCTCCTCTACTTGATCTTCATGCCAGCCCAGCTTCTTCATGTTCTCGGCCTTAGCCTTCCAATAGTAGAAGCCGTGGGAGGCTGACGCAAGGCCGAAGGCTCCGACGATGAGGTACTCAAGCGGGCCCGCGTCGTGTAAAACAAAGACAGCCACCAGCGTCCCGATCAGGACGCTGACAGCCATCACATCGGAGACGATCAGCAGGATCTTCGACGTCTCCATCTTTTTCTTCTTGGTTCTTTTTCGCATCTCAGGCCGGGCTCTTCTTTTCCAGGTCGTCGATGCGGTGGTTTGCGACGCTCTGCTTCTCCTGCATGAGCTTCACGTCGCTCTCCAGCTTGTAGGTGCGTTCGACCAGGCCGTTGTGTTTCTCCACCTTCTTGGTCAGTTCGTCAAATTTGACATCGAGGAGGGCGATCTTCTGGGATATGCTCGCCTCGATCTGCTGAAGGCTCAGCTCGTTCGCGTGAGTGATCTCTGTCATGCGCTTGTCCTGCTCGATGTCGTTCTTGCGCTGCTGCGCGCTGTTGTTGATGATACAACCGACCAGGGTCACGATCGCCGAGATCAACGCGGTGATGATAGCTGTGTCCACTACTCTGCCTCGTAAGGCTCGCCAGTGATAAGCTCGTATTCTGCAGCAGTGAGCTTTCCGGCTCTTACGAAGACAGCGACGTCCTCGTTTGAGTAGATCCCTTTGTCATAATATCTCTTTACAATTTTGAACATTTTCTACACCTCCATGATGTTTAGTAAGATCTCAGCGAGGACGTCGTCCTGGCTGGCCTGAGTTTCCTGGATCTGCATCTGCTGGAGCAAGATCTCAGCGTTTGCCTCGTCCATGCCTTCCTGCTGTTCTGCGATCGCCTTATACACTGGGCTCTCGTATTCCTCCTGAAGGGCTTCATAGACGTCCGTCGAGATCATGCGGCTCATACACTTGAAGCCAGGATCTGGAACGTCTTCCTTTTTTGGAGCTCGCTGGATGTCTTTGCGCTGGATCCATGTCTCAGCGTTCAGCTGTTCAAACTGCTCCGGCTTGGAGCTGCAGAGCTCCTCTGTCCATGCTGTTTTCATTGTTCAACCTCCTTTGGTATTTACTGATGATTTTCTTTAAGGCTGCGATGCTGATCTTGCCCTTGATGTAGTTGTCCCAGACGTACCTCGTGTCGGTATGCTTGAACCATCCAGCGCGTGAGACCATGGACAGCGCCTGCCTCGCTGAAATAACAGCCGCGTGTGATAGCTTTCGGGCGAACCTTGTGGCGCGGACCATGATGGTCTTGCGCAGGATCGTGTTGTTCCTGGTAAAAACGAAGCCCATGAAGTCGATCGGCCTGCCGATGATCTCGCCGTTCTTCTTTTTGTAGAGGAACTTCGTCACGATCCAGTTGCCCTTCAGCTTTAGCCTGAGAGACCCCAGCATCCTCTTGATCTTCACAACGATCCGGTGCAGGTGCCTCTTGTTGTTATCAATGACGACCATGTCGTCCATGTATCGCTCGAAGCCCAGAGGGCTCTCTTCCAGTATAGCGAGATCAAGACGTCGCAGGACGAAGTTGGCGAGCCACTGGCTGATGTAGAAGCCGAGCGGCAAGCCCTTCGGGAACTGCAGGAAGATCCGGCGGATCAGATAGATCAGCCAGTCGTCCTCGATCAGCTCCTCGAGCTCTTTGATCACCACGTCAAGCCTGACGCTGTTGAAGAAGTGCCTGATGTCGAGCTTCGCGAAGTAGCGGAAGCCCTTCCTGGTCAGTCTCTCCATGTATTTCTTGCCATAAATAGAGCCGCGGTTCGGCATGGATCCGCAGCTGTAGCGATACGAGTATTTTGTGATTATCGGCGCGAGCACCTGCACCACGATGTGATGCACCCACTGCTCCCAGATGCTTGGGCAGTAGATCCGGCGCTCCTTGCCGTGCTCATAAACGACGCGCCCGGTCTTGATCGAAGGCGTGAACTGCTTCTTCGGATCTCCTCCCGGTCTTGTCTCTTTTAGTGTTTCGATCATAAGGTCGACGTAGTAGTCGAAGTTCTTCTCGATGATCTGGACTTCTCTCCTCTTCGTCTTCCCTTTTCGCAGCTTTATCCAGGCCGCGATCACTGTCTCCCTTTTGTGGCATTTAGCCCACAAGTATTTATACTTCCGCAGTTTTTGTTGTTCCACTATCTTCTATTGGCCTCCGTCCTTCGTAGTACGACCGCTTCTTCAGGCCGGTCTGCTTTGGCTTATTTCCACTCCCGCAACGAATAAATCGCCGGCTATATCTATTTCAAGATCCTGAGGTGTAGGAAAGTAGGCGGCGCTGGTATATTTGCATAATACCCAGGTTTTTAGTCGATAGATTAGCGCACCCGACGCCGCAGTTCCAGTTCGCATTGCTCGCCTCGTTGTTGAGATTAACGTACGCTGGGCCATCTATGAGGTCGTTGTTGGTATTCCCAAGACGATGGGCCGAGGTCTTGGCCGCCTAAATCCCCTCAATTATTCATTTACTTGTTTAGCTAACCACATGGCCGGGGGAAGGCCCCCGGCACCCCCTGAGGTTACGCTGGCGCGTAACCTGCAGAAGGAAGAAGAGCGCACCCGACGCCGCAGCTCCAGTCCGCAACGCTCGCCTCGTCGCTGAGATAAACGTACGCTGGGCCAACTATGAGGTCGCCGTTGGTAACCCCAAGACGACGGGCCACTCTGGTGCCTGCGTTGTTGTAATACTGGCCATCGCATAAGCCAGTAGAGCTTGTTGCGTCCTTGCTTGCTGGGTCCGGGATGGATCCGTTCTTCTGTGTCTTTCTTGTCTTCTTCGCATAGGTCCAGGCTGAGTTCGTTGTGACTGTCACGCCGGTGTCCTCATATCCTGAGCCGCTGAGGTTGTACTTGTAGTTGCCGCTGAGATATAAACGGCCGCCGATCGTGATCATGTAAGGGTCACGAGTGAGCTGCTGGTATGATCCGAGGACGATGCTGTGGAAGAGCTTGTTGAGGCTCTTCTTGTCGTTGGTACCATAGAAGCGACCGCCGCCTATTACTGCGTTAGCCTTCACGCCAGTAGCAGATGCTGAGCTGTAGCTCTGGCAGTTGCCATGGCCTGCATAGGTCTGTATGTCTGTAGATCTGAAGATCATGTACTCGATGTCGCGGAGCACGTTGAGGATCGGACCGCCTAAGAAGATCGCGCGGCCATTGACTGCGTCGATGATAGCCTTCTCCTGGTCGCAGGTCTTTGAGTTGATCGGTGTAGTACCGCTTCGAGTGTTTCCAGATGCGTCCATGTAGAACATAGGGATCCAGATGCCCTCGAGCTCGACATTGTTCTGATCATAGAAGCCGACCGGAACGAAGTCCTCGGTGTTGCTGTGCTCGTTATCTGCTGCGAAGTACACGTCGCGGCTGTTGCCGTCTGCTGCATACACTTCCTTCATGTAGATCTTGTTGATCCATGCCGCTGCATATCTGCAGGAAGTGATCGTTGAGGCTGAGCCGTCCTTCATCTTTGTGTAGTCGTCAGGGTTAAGCTCTCCGACTGATCTCTGGGTTGCTACGTCAACGATGTGCGGGAAGTTCTTGAGCACATTGTCGAGGAAGTCGTTCCAGGATCCCATTGTCACGGATCCGGTGCCTCTGTTTGTCATAGCAGGAGCGAAGTCTGAGTTCTCAACGTCTTCCGGGTATGTGATCGTGCCGCTGCCGTTGTTGGCTGGGCTGAGGTTGCTGAAGTTCTGGTGGAAGCCCCACACTGGAGCCTTCTCAGAAGGGACGACGCTGATCACGTTCTCGTCGTCTAAGTTATAAACGCCGTGATCTGAATATGCGAAGGCCTTGTAGAAATACTCCTGGCCGTTCTCAAGATCTCCGTCGATGTAGGCCTCTGTCTCGTAGTCGTGGATGTGCTCACCAGATACGTCGAGAACGAGCTCGCCGTCTGTAAGACTGGCCGGAGCTGCTCCCTGCTTTCTTCTGATCATCACGCCCTTGACGGTGCAGAGAAGCTGGCCATCGACTACGGTGTTCGATGGTGCTGTGAAGCGGATCTTCGCGCTCTGGTTGTCTCCCTTAGCGCTGAAGCTCGTCATGTTCGCAGGTGGAAGTCCTGCGAGCTGGTTCTTTTTGATGCCCGCAAGGACTTCGTCCGCTGCATACTGGGCGCCAGTAAAATCTGCCATGTGTTAGATCCTCCTTGTGTTTACTTTGCTATTTTGCTGTAGGACTCTGTGATCCTCTTGCTGCCATAGTCGTCAAGCTCCTCGAAGACTGCAGTCTTCACGTACTTGAAGTTGCCGTTCGCTGGTGTGACCACTGTGGTGATCGTCTTGCCAGCAAGACCTTCCTCGAAGGTAGTGAGCGCGTCCACCATGCCGTCCTGATCATCTTCCAGGATGGAAGCTGTGGATCCGTCTGGGTTCTTGGTGATGCGTGTCACTTTAGTGCAGAGACCGTACAGATCCAGGAACTGCTTCTCGGTGATCTGGTCGATCTCGTTCTGAAGATGGACAGCCGCATCCGCGTCGATCTGTCCCTTGATGTGGTCGAACCACTCGAGGACGTCTGCTTCTGTTGCTGTCTCGAAGCTCTGGACAGCTGTCAGGATCGCATCGCACTGCTGGAGATAAGCCTCACGGCTCACTCTGTAGTCTTCATCGCACTGATCAACAAATTCATCGTAGAAGGCGTTGAGCTGCTGCATCATGACGCTGGTGTCGAACTCGATGATCGCAGTCACCTGGCCACACCTTGAAGAGTCTGCTCTGGTGTCTGTGATGTTTGCGTTTGTCACGACTGAGCTGTTTGGTGCTCTGTAGAGGTTCGCAAGACCGAGCTCCCAGATCGAGTCTGTCTGTGTGAGCGCAGGAGCCACTGGAGAGCTCGCAGGCGTTCCGGTGATGATGTCGATGTAGATGTTCCTGAAGTCTGTGTTATCGTTAAGTCTGAGGACTACGCTGTCCACTCTTGGAAGCGATCCGTCTGCAGCTGGAAGGCTGAGGCTGGCCACTTCTGCAGTGTAGCCCGTCGCTCCATTGATCAAGCCGACGCCAGGAGCGACCAGCACGGTCTGGGATCCATCAGTCGGAGCTGATACTTTGAAGCAGTTCGCGTCTGCAGTTAAGAAGACGCCGTTCGTGAAGTAGTTCGCCAGGCATTTCCTGAGAGTCTCGGCGCCGACCGCTCTGTCGAGAACTGGCCAGCCCTGCTCGTCATAGGTTAGCTCTGACGTAAATGGAAAAGCTGTTAGTGAATACATTTTTACCTCCTCGCTTTACTATATACAGTCGGAACCTTGTCCCCGAACTGCAGTGTGATGGTGTGCTTGTCTTCTTTGAAGACCTCGTCGATCTCTATGATCCGGACGGTGTAGCTCTCCTGGATCGAGTCGAGCACGACGTCGCACTTGTCTCCCAGGTCGTAGTCCTTCATGTAGGTCAGACCACGGTCGAGAGTGTCGAAGGTGACGTTCGTCACGTCTGTGTACTGAGCCAGCGCTTCGAGCCCTGCCTGACATAGCTGCGCCATGTACTCGGCCATCGTCTGCTTGCTTGAGTCGTAGCTGCTGCCGGTCTCATCCACGTAGAGGATCTGCTTGTAGACGTCCGAAGACGCTCTCAGATCCACATAGGCGACGATCTGCTTGCCCTCTTCGTACTTGCCGTTGCCTACGACCACGGCGTAGTTCTTGAAGTTCGAGCTGTCGATCGTGACTTCCTCGTTCTGCATGTTTCGGAAGCCCTCGGAGAAGGTGACGAAGCTGTTGACGTTCTGGTCCTGCGTTCTATCCTTGCCCTGCCACACCACGAAGCTCATGGTGTTCTCAGTGTAGTCGTAGATCAGCTTGTAGCTGAGCTCCTGAGTCTGCAGTAGCTCGTAGAGGATCGTGGCCAGTCCGTCGCCGGTTGTCTCCTTTGTGAGGCTTGTGCCTAAAAGCGGACTATTCTCCGGACCTAAGCGGACCAGAGGGATGTCGTCCTTGTAAGTTGATACAATGGAGCGCGCCAGTCTCTCGATGTTTCCAGTCTGCTGGAAGCGCGGGAAGGTGATCTTGTCGTTCAGCTTGTACTCGTAGAAGAAGCCGGACAGCTGCATGACTTCGCCGTCATAGCCGTCAGCGTACTCCCTCTTCTGGATCAGACCGAGCTCAGGGCGGTCCTTCGTGAAAAGGTAGACCGCCTGGCTGTCATATTCTGAAGCAGGAAGCTGAACACTGAACTCTCCCGGCTCGTAGTAGCGCCGGTTCCACTGTAAATTGATGAACTTGATGTACTTGATGATGTTGAAGTCCTTGTCCATGAGTGCCAGGTTCATGCTGTACCTCCTTATAAGCCCAGGTAGAGCTTGTTGAAGTATAGGTAGACGCTCATGTTTGCGTCACCATCGTCAGCTGAGAAGCCGATGAGCGAGTCGCCGACCGCCAGCTCCATCTCCGTGAAGGTGCTCGATCTGTCGATGTAGTGGATCCAGTTGACCCCGTTCTTGTGGATCGTGCAGTTCTCGAAGTCGATCACGACGCTGTCGCCGTCCACGAAGTTGTCCAGGATCCTGACGAAGTTGTCGTCCTTGTAGATCCGAGGGTTGCGCACGTGGCCCTTGAAGTTGATCGTGACTCTTGGATAGGTTGGAGCGTCGCCGTCGTTGGTGACTACGACCTCCTGGTTGTAGTTGAAGATGCCAGCATACACTGGGATGCTCTTCGGTCCTTTGGTAGCGATGAACGGGAAGCCGAAGCCCGCGCTCACGCTCGCGATGTCCTTGCCGAAGTTGTCCACGGACTTGAGGAAGCCGCCCTTGCAGTAGAACTTGATCGTCAGCGTCATAGGTCTGTGGATGTTCTCGCTCGGACAGCTGAAGCCCTGGATCTCGGCCTCGGCCCATCGTGTGACGCCCTGGTAGGTGACATATAGCTCGAAGCTGTACTTCGGGTTGAAGAACGAGATCGCTGCAGCTCTGACGCTGGCGTTGTTCTTCGGATCCACGCTTCTGCATTTCACCTGGACGTCTCTGTCGTTTATTCTTTTACCCGATAATAGGGCGCCGTCGCCGACGCCGTTCTTATCGCTATAGACTGAGAAGTTCGGGAAGTCTATGCCCTTGAGTCCGTCAGATAAGATCTTCCAGTCTCCAGTGCCGAGGATGAAGTTCTTCCCGTCGCTTCGTTTAACATTGATCAAAACTAAGTTAGCCATCAGATACCTCCTGCGAGTCCGAACGTCATGGTGTTCTGGACTTTTCTCCGGATAGCGTCCGGGCTTGTCTGTGTATCGTAGAAGTTGAAGGTCTGCGATGATCCTGCTCCACCTGCGAGGCCTGCGCCTACGTTGGCGGATATTGTACCGAGTGATGCGTTGATAGACGCACCGATCGCATCGCCGTCCATGAGCCCTTCTATCCCGTCATCGAAGCCGGCCACGCACATTTCACCGAGGTAGCGGAACTTCTTCGACGGGCTCGCGATACCGAGCGCCGACTTCGCAGAGTCGAAGAGACTGCTCGCCAGATCACCGACCCAGCTCTTGAGCTTCTCCCAGCCTGCGCTGATGCCGTTCTTGATACCGTCCACGATATTGCCGCCGATGCTCTTGGCCTCTGCGACCAGGTTGCTGGCCATGCTCTGGAGTCCTTCCTTGACCTTAGTCAGGAGATCCGCGCCGACTGTCTTCATCTGACCGAAGAGTGCGGTGAAGCCCTTGATGATCGAGTTCACGATCTGAGGGACCGCCTTCACGATGGCCACGATGATGGCCGGCAGGTTCTGGATCAGAGCGACGAAAAGCTGAACGCCGCAGTCTACCAGCAGCGGGATGCTGTTGATCAGCGCGTTGATGATCGAGTCGATCAGTGTCGGGATCGCTGCGATGATCTGAGGCAAGGCCTGCAAAAGTCCGGTTATAATGCCCAGGAATATCTGGATCGCGGCTTCTATCAGCATAGGCAGGTTGTCGATCAGTGTGGTGCATATCTGGAGCACGATCTCAATGATCTGCGGAATGAGCTGCGGGATGCTTTGAGCTATTCCCTGCGCCAGCGTCAAGATCATCTGCAGAGCTACCTCGATGAGCTGAGGCAGATATTCCAGGATCCCACTGGCCAGCCTCTCGCAGATCTGCATCGCAGCCTCGAGAAGTTGAGGGAGTGCCTGGATGATACCGTCGACCAGCTTGAAGAGGATGTCCATGCCCGTGTCGATGATCTTCGGCAGGTTCTCAAGAAGAACGCCTGCCAGGTTTTCGATGATGCTGCCACCGACTTCCAGCACCTTCGGCATTATCTCGTCGACCTTTTCAAGGATCTCGTTGATGCCTTCGTTTATAGCGTCCACGCCTGACGTGTCGCCAGTGAATAGCAGAGCCAGTCCGTCGGTGACTTTGGTGAGGGATGGAAGGAACTCCGCCATCATGCGGTTCTTCATGCCCTTCATGGTCTGCTGCATTAAGTTCATAGAGTCGCAGAAGGCTGCGGATGCTGCCACTGCTTCGTCAGACATTACAAGACCGTAGTCCTCGGCCTGCTTCTTCAGTGCCTCGGTGTCTTCTGCTGTCTGGTTAAGTAACGGACCGAGCTCTGTGGCAGACTTGCCCAGGAGCTTGGACGCCAGCGCTGTCCTCTCCGTTCCTTCTTCCATTCCCTGGAGCCCTGCGATGGTACGCTCAAAAAGCTCCTCCTGGGATAGGTTGGCCAGCTCTTCCTCAGTGATGCCGAGGGCTTTGAACTCCTCCGCGTTGTTCTGCGCCTGAGTGGCCAGGGTCTTCATGGATGTCTGCAGTCCCTCGATCGAGGCGCCGTTCTGCTGCAGTACGAAGTCCCACTTCTGATATGCCTCCGCTGAGATGCCCAGCTTCTGGCTCATTTTGTCTACATTATCGCCATAGCTTGCGGTTGCGCTTGCTGCATTGACGAAGGCGGTGCCTGCTGCCACTCCGGCCGCTGTGACTGCTGCCACTCCGGCGGCTGCAGCTTTCAGACCAGTGCCTGCGAGGCTGCCTATCTTGCCGAGGCCTGACGATATGCCGCTCGTGTCGAGCTTTGTGTCAAATAATAGAGAGCCGTCACTCACGTCATTCACCTCCGAAAAGTCGATTAAACTCGTCGAGCTCGGCCTGCTCTTCTTCGTCCAGTGGACGCTCTAACCTCCACGCCTCCTTCAGTTCCTCATACGGGTCGATGTGTTTGTCCCTCTGCTTTGTATAGCATCTGTAGCCCATGATCTCGTCCAGCTTCGTGTCTTTTAGTCCGTGGAGCAGTGCCAGGAACTTGTGCCAGTGCAGCTCTTCGACATCCATCAGGTCGATGCCATACTGCTGCAGGAAGGCCGCGAAGATCAGGTCCGCGTCCTGCTTATAGTCCAGAACTATCTCGTCGCTGGTTCCTCGTACTGGGCGAGGGAGTTCTCTCTTCGGTCTTGAGAAGGCCAGCAGGTCTCTGACGTTGCAGTAGACCGGGCGCTCGTTCTTGAAGAGATAGTCGACCGGGATCTCCTTAGCGTTCCGGTGCTCCATGAGGGAGATCTCGAACCGCATCCAGATCCTGAAATCGGTATAAATGGAAAAAAGCCTGCCGTTCACTTCGATAGTGTTGGGCAGGCTCTTCTGTGTTAGATCAATCACCAGATGCCTGCTTCACGAGTTCAGCGAGCTGTGTGAGCTTATCCAGCGGGAGCTGGTTGAAGGCTTCCAGGCTGCTGCCTCTTTCGTAGTCCTGCACCGGTTTGTTGTATGCGTCCACGATCTTCCTGAAGGCGAGGATCACTTCGCTGAGATCAACCTGGTCGATGTCGTTGGATCCGAAGATCTCCTCGACTGCTTTCTCGCCTAAGATCTCACGCTCGAAGTCCATGATGTGCTGGTACTTCTGGCGAGTGCTTAGGCTGTCGTCCTGATCGAGCTGCACTACTGTGTCCATAGCCTCAACGACCGCGAGGGTCTTCTTTGGCAGGTCGTAGCTTTTCTTGTTCATGATTAAAGTGTAGATCATTGTGTTCACCTCCTGAGATTAGACAGTCGCAGAGAAGACTGGCTTGCCATCTTCGCCGATGGTAGCAGTGCCGTCCACGATGCTGTTGATATTTAAGTCGAAGAGGATCTTCTCGTCGACTGTGTTGAGATCCTTGAGGATCAAGCTGCTGTTTGTGAGCCATGCGTCGTATGGTGAAGAAGCTCCCGCGAATACGATGAGCACTTCCTTCTTGATGTCCTCGCCAGTAGGTCTTGACTTGAACATTGTGTAGACGCAGTCGAAGGCGTCGTCCCCTGCGTTTGTCTGAAGCTCCTGAGGGAGTGTAGGCTTGTAGTAGGTGACGTCGTCGGTTGGCATCTCGTCCTCGATGAACTCACTCGTCACGATGTTAGCGTTGAGTGATAAGTCGAAGATGGTAGACTTGCCGATACGTGCCCAGCTCTTTGCCTCAGGTGTTCCCACGTTGAGGAAGATGATAGTCTTATTCTTTTTTAATCTGGTCAATGCCATGGATTTATACCTCCCGTTCTCTTGTATAGGTTATTGATAACGACATCTGGTAGAGAGTGTCGTCGCTGCTGGTTTCCATCGGGTACGGTGTACCAGTCAGCTGGATCCGAGTGATCTGTCGGTTCTTGTCGATCTCCGGCAAGGCGTAAACCGTGCCAGCATCGTCGGCCATGTAGGCGAGATCCTCGAGCCACTCGTCGGAGTCCTTGCGGTCTCCTTCACTGATGGACGACTGACGTGCGAAGAACTGGTAGAACTCCGTCACCTCGTAGGAGCCGTCGATGAGCTCCCTCGTGCTACGGCTTGGAGTCTTGAAGAGTCCGTACTTGTCAGCGCCGTCTGTGATGTGGTTTGTGTCGATCTTCATGCTCTCGATCTGAGAGAGCCAGGAAGAAATCGCTGCCGATATTGTCATGATGTGGATCCTCCTGCTAACTTCGCGGCACCTCTCAGGATCTGATCCTTGCCGCCGTTGTTCTTCATACGGTCGAACCAGTAGTTCCCACGATCAGGAGCTCCCTGGAAGTTGGCCGGCATGTAATACCACCGGCGCGCGTATGGTGTTCTGTACTTTATCTCGCCAGATCCGACGACCGTGTTGATCACGCCGGACTCTTTGAGCGTTCCCTGGTCAAAAGGAACCAGCGGATCGCAGAGCCTCAAGCACTCGCTGTCGATGAACTTCTGGACCTCTCCGTTCGGATCCAGTCCTCGCTCTCGCAGGATCTTCTCGACGTCTACGTCTGCGCGTTTGATGAAAAAGTCAGCCATCAGTAGATCACCACCTTGATGTTCTTCAGCCGGTCGCGGTTCGAGTTGTCGTTCACTGTCCGGATGATGCCACTCTTCGGGAAGGCCTTGAGCAGATCTGACAGCCTGCTGCCCTTCTCGTCAGTGACCTCTTCCTGGATCTCTCCGAAGAAGATCGCGTCCTCTTCTGTATAACTGGCCAGATCGACCTCGCTGATCTTATTCTCTGGGATGGTGATGTTCGCTGACTTCGTGAGTGTGAGCTTGCCGTTCACGATGGCCTTGTCTACTACGTCAGACCACTGCACGCCCGTGAGGACGGTGATCTTGTAGCCTTCGGCCTGCTTCTGGTATAGCGTCACTGTGTCGTTGAATAGTCCCATCAGTATGCCCCCACCAAACCAGTCCCGGACAGCCATGCCCGGATCATCTTGCTCTTCTCGGCAGCAGCCTGGCTCGCTGTCTGCAGTTCCGCGTTGTAGCTCTCGCTGTAGCCGTCGTTGCTAACTGAAGCGACTCCTCCGCCGATCTTCGGCTGGATCTCTTCGTTGTAGTCGATCACCTTGGCGATGCACTCCTTCAGCTGGTCAGCGTAGAACTCGCCCTCGATGCCGTAGTTGATGAGCTCCGCCCATCTGATCGGACCGATCACTCTGGCCACGTCCTGCTCTGCGATCATCTCCTTGCCTGAGAAGGTTGTCTCTGTTGTTACAATGTCATGAAGGGCGCTATATTCCGCCCATGATAGAAGCGCCATTTTTGCCCCTCCTTGCGTTTTTATTTTGTGCCCTTAGACTTCTTAGGCTCTGCCTTTTTAGCCTCAGCAGTAACCGCAGGAGCCGCCTGGCTGGCGGTCTCCTGCTTAACCTCTTTAGTCTTGAGGACTTCTAAGCCGATAATTCTGCCCATAGTCCACCTCCGGCTTCTTACTTGTACTCGCCAGCGATACCTGCTGCCTTGTTTTTGTAAGCGTCAGCGATGCCAACGTTTCTGTAGCCGAACTTGTAAGCATCAGCGTCCTGGTTCTGCTCAGGTGTTACCACCTTAGGAGCTACATGCTTAGGGAACTGAATGACTGCATCCTTGTGGATGATCATGAAGCAAAGATCTGCTCCAGTTGTTGCCTTCTTGTAGCCACCCTTTGAGCCTGCGCCTGCCTTACCATCGAGCTGCTCGATAGCAGTGTAGAAACGGCCCTGAGGTACTTCCTGGACAGATGCGAACTTGCCGAGGAGTTCCTTTGACTTAGTTGTGTCCATGTCTCTGATCATTCCAGCAAGGTCTGGAGTGATGAAGAGGTGACGGCCTTCCATTGGAACCTCTGCGTCTGTCATAGCGTCGAACTTAGCAGCGATCGCTTTGCGAACTGCTTCGCCGTCAGCGTATGCTGCAGATCTCTGAGTGATGTCTGCGCCAGTCACGCCTGCGTACTTAGCAAGACGGAACGCGTCGATCTCAGGTACTACCTTTGTGCGGATGAACTCAGAAGCAAGTCTTCCGAAAGCCATGCCAGCTGTGTCCATGTTGTCCACGTTGTCGACTGTGAACATGCGGCCTCTGTCGAAGTTGCACTTCACTGTCTCGTTTGTGAATGTTACATCGCCCTGAGTGTAGCCAGAGTTGCGATCATAGTCGCCGAGTCCGTCCATCTCGATCTTAGGGATGATAAGCTCGTCAGCGTTTGCGCCCTGACGTGCGAGTTCTGCAGCGCCGTCAAGCACTGAAGTCTTTGCTGCTGCCTTGTAAACCTCATCAAGAAGGCCTACTACGTAAAGTTTGAATTTTGCGATAGAATTTGCCATTGTTCTTTTACCTCTCTAAAAATTGTTATTTTTTGGCTTCTGGTAGGCCCATAGCTGCGCGGAGACTTGTCTCAAAATCACCGCCCGCACCACCGGCGCCCACCTTGCCGATAGCGTCAAGTTTTCCGACTGCTCCAGGTTCATCGGGCTCAGCGGATCCGAACAGCATGGCGCTGTCTTCTGCCTCTGTGAGCTCTTTGATCGCTGCAGCGATGTCGTCCTTCTGGTTCTTGGATGCCTTCAGAGTGTCAATATCAAGCAAGGCCCTGATCGCCTTGGTGTTCTTTCCTTTGGCGTCTGAGATGGCTCCCTTGATAAGATCCTCGAAGTCTCTGTCGGAGAGCTGCTGCGCGAAGTCCGCGTCCTTCTTGTCCAGATCGGACTTGAGTCTTGCGATCTCTGCGCTTAGTGCTTCAGGATCCACGTCTTTGAACTTGTCGAGGCTTGCAGTGAGTGTCTTCACTTTGTCCTCGGAAGCTGTGAGCTTCTCCTTCTGCTTGTCATAGTCGGCCACGGTGCGGTAGTTCTCCTTCACCGCTGAGGTGATAGCTGTCAGCTGTTCAGCAGTTGCCTCAATGCCTGCTTCTTTGATGATCTCTTCGATGTTCTTCATGGTTTTCTTATCTCCTTCTAAAATAATTTATTAACCGGACTTTCTCCGGTGGGAAAAGCGCCGGAAGGACTCGAACCTTCCTTTGCCCCCTTGTGCAGGTGAACACAATGGAGCGCCCTGAGGCGCTATATGAAAAACCGGCCCGCACCATAGTGTGCTGAGGTGATAGGACTGGCGCGAAGCTCAGCTCACCACTCTCAGCCGGTTCTCCTTCGGTCTGATGTCGACGGCCCTGCTGAATTGTCTGTACTGGGTCGTCTTGGCGGAGATCTTTCTCTGGATCTCCTGCTTTTCTGCCTTGTCTGTTGTCGCGTAGGCCTCACGCTTCAGCGCGCGGATGTCTCGCTCCATGGACCTCTGCTTCTGCGTTGCCTGGTAGTAGGTGTAGGTCTTGCCGTCTACATCCACCGGATCCGGCTCCTGCTTTGTGGCAGGCACTTCGCTGATCCCTTCCCAGAACGGGAAGAAGGTGTGGCGGCAGTTCACTCCGCAGATACCACCCGGATCGCCATATCCGGCACCGTTTCCTCCGTCGCATGGAAGAGGATCCTCGAACGCTGGATAGAATGAGCTCGTCCCTGATAACGAGAAGATCTGGTTCTCCACGTCTGCATGATCAGGACGGGCGCCTTCATGCTGCGATACAATGACCAGATCCACGCCGGAGCTCTTGGCGTTGCTCTCGGTGATCCTTCCGGCCATCTGGTTCATGGATGTCCTCACGCTCATCCTGGCAGCAGTGTCCAGCTGATAAGATCGGCCGCTTGCGTAGTCGATCGTGCGCAGTCCTGACTGAGCCAGCTGCTGCACTGCTCTGTTGCAGGCCTCGTCGAAGCTGAACGTCCCGGTCGCTGTCTCGATCAGCGCCGTGTCCAGCGTCTTCTGGTAGGCTTGCAAGACTCCGGTCGTCCCGAGCTGTGTGCCCTTGAAGCCCATCGTCCTGGTGAGGTTCCTGAGCTGGCCGTTCAGATCTCGCTGAAAAGATCCGACGATCTGGGAGAGTTGCGAGGACGGTGGCAGTGTCTGTCCTGCCTGCTCCCACATGCTCAGGTCGTTGTTGTATGCCATCTGGCCAGCCTCAGCGACGAGCTGGTTGCCTGCAGCCTTAGCCTCGGCGACTGTCGCCTTGATCTCGTCAGTGACCATCTGCTTGTATGCTCTCGTGTTCTCAGCCACGAGGGCCTTGTATTCTGGATCAGCTCGCAGGGTCTTCATGACCTCCGCAAGGATCTGATCAGTGGAGAAGCCCTGCTCTGCCATCGACTTGGCCATGAGCTCGGCCGTCTCTGTGAGGCGCTCCGTCTTTCGTACTCGTCGGGCGATGTCCCGGATCACATCCTTCTCCATGTTCTGGTAGATCTCGATCAGGTACTTGTCCACGAGCTGCTCGATCTGGTCGTCTGTCAGCATAGCGGTCCACCTCCTTAGTCAAGAGGCTCGTCGTCTTCAGGCTCAGGCGCCTGCATGTAGCCGATCGCCTCCTCGCGTTCGCAGTTCAGTCTCATCATGATGTACTGGATGAGGAACTCAGGCACGTCTGGGAAGCTGAGCGCGTCAGCTCTGAGACCCTCCAGCTGTGTCTGCTTGTCTGTGATGTAGCTGTCGTCGTACTCGATGCAGATCTCCTCGTCCAGTGTCCAGGCTGTGCCCTGGAAGGTGTTGGAGAACCACGCGATCGCCTCGACGATGCCTTCGATGTACTGGGTCGTCTGGTTGCGCTGCTTGTTAAGTTCCTGCATCGCATCCTGGCGCTCTCCGATATATTCTGTGGCGGTCTTGATCTGGCCAGCCTCGAAGCTGTACTTCCTCGTGCCATATCCGAAGGACATGGAGAAGAGGCTGAGAGCCAGCTCCATGGCTTCCTTGATCGCTGCCGTTCTGATCTCTGGGTTGTATTCCTTGATCAGGCTGTCCTGATCTGGGAGCTTCTCACCGAGTAGGATGAAGAGCTCCTTCTGCTTCTGAGAGAGCTGAGGACGTCCGTCTGCGCCCTTCTTAACCTCTGCCAGGAGCTCGTTGATGAAGAGGAGCTTCTCGCCCTTGTCTAAGTCTCCGTAGAGGATATTCCAGCAGAGATCTAAGACCTTGAGCGCTGGGATCGCGCTGTAGAGCTTAGGGAAGCCGTAGCCCTCCATGTCGTCGAGGTTGTTCACCTCTGCAGTGCGAAGGATCGCGAAGGGCTTCACGTCTCCGAGCTGGAGCTCCTGCTCGCTGATGAGCTTGCCCTGCTCGTCGAATACCTTAGTCGTCGCCATGTAGAGGCCGTTCTCTGGGTTCAAAGTGAAGAGGACCAGCGTCTGCTCACGCTTGCCGCCTCTTACGTTGTAACCTACGAAGGCGCACTCGATGATGTCGTCGTTCTCGATCGTGAGCGGTACGATGCCGACCGCGTTCACGTAGTTGATCTTGATCTCTCCGCCTCTGACGTGGCCATCCTCTAAGAGGTCAGCGTTCGCCAGTCTGATGTAGGCGCCGACTGTACCGGTCGCGCTGAGCTTCTCGAGCTGCTGCCTATACATCACATCGAAGCGGTTGTCGTCCAGGATCTCCTGGATGCCGTCGAACTTGCTGGAGTTCTCGCCTGCATTGATCTCGATGATCTCGCAGAGGTTCGCGTCGTCAGCGCAGCCACGCTTCGCGAAGTTCAAGCTCTCAAGCTCAACCTCCACGCCGTTGAAGTTCTTGCGCTTGTGGAACTCGTCGGCCTGGTTGGTGTACCACTGGTCGCAGAGCTCGATGATCTCCTGGGCGTTGTCGTTGTATGTGTAGCCCATATTCTTGAGGGCCTCGATGGCCCCGTTTATCTTGCTTCTTTCGTCAGCCATCTGTCGGGCCTCCTTATCTGTCTAAGTCTATATACTCGATAAAATCGAGGAAGCAGTAGCAGGTCGCGTCGTACCAGTCGTTGATGTTTCCGAGGTTCTTATCCTCTGGCCTTGTCGGATCTTTAGGATCCCACACCAGAGACCTGAACGACTTGCGGACGTTCTCGCACCGCCTATTCACTTTTAACCTGCCCGAGTTGAAAAGTCTGGAGAAGGACATCGGGCGATCCTCCACCTTGTTCTTGCGGCATCCCGCGATATTGTTCGAGCGCTCGCCTGCGTTCTTCGCTGTAGATCTCAGTGAGTTGATCAGCGTCGTGCTGGCCGAGTCTGGGAAGATCCAGTCGAGTGCTGCATATTTTTCCTGGCATGATCTCAAAAAGCCGAGCCACTTCTTGCAGATGTCGTCTGCATCCACGTCGTCAGTCAGCGGCAGGCCTTCTTCTTCCAGGATCTTGAGATCGTGGTAGCCGTTCTGGTAGCCAGCCAGCACCATGGTCGTCTTGGATCCGTTGCCACCGAAGTCCACACCCATGACCAGCTTGTCGAAGCGGACCTTCAGCTTGAGCTTGCCGTTGTCGTCTGTCACGAGCTCGCCGTTCTCATCCGTCTCGAAGATCTCCTCGTCGTCGAAGAGGAAGTCGTCCTCGTGGTCGGCATAGAAGCGGAAGACTAAGCCCTCAGCTCTTGCCCACTTGCCCAGGATGTAGCGGTCATAGTAAACCGTGCCAGCGTATTCCTTCTGGAGCTCATCGACGAAGCCCTTCGGCAGGAAGGGGTTGTCGAAGATCGTGTACTCCTGCAGGAATATGTCCGCATCTGAGTCGATGAACTTCTTCAGCCAGTGCTCTGGATCTGCTGGGTTGCAGGTACCATCGAAGCAGCTGCGTGGTGTTCTGAGTCGGGACTTCAGCATCTCGAAGACTTCCTGCGACCAGGTTGTGATCTCGTCGCCGTAGCAGTATTCGATCGTCGCGCCCTGGATCCTTGCCACTTGGTTCACCTTATCGGCGCCCATGCAGTAGCACTTCTTCCCGAAGAGCTCCGCAGTGTTGTCGCTTCGGATCTCACCGACTAAGTCCTCTCCGTAGATCCCACGAAGCGGGTCCAGGATGTTGCGGTTCAGCGTTCCGCGTGTGTTGCCGATCAGCATGATCAAGCCCTGACCAGTGCAGGATCTGATCCTCTTCGGCAGCAGGTAGAAGTCCAGGAAGGTCTTGCCGGATCCAGTCGCTCCGGTCTTGATATTCCAGCGGCGACTTGCTTCTCGCCAGTAGTCCAGCTGCATGTCTGAGAAGTTGAGGCTCATCGCTTGCCTCCTGACTTCTTGGCCAGCGTGTCGATGCTGCTGATCAGCTCGTCCAGCTTCTCAAGACTTGACTCGTCCGTGACTGTTACCTTGTCGCGCCAGTCGTTCGGCTTTCTATTCTTCAGCCAGAAGATCTGCGCGGTCGTATCGGCCGGAACGTGTACCTCTTCTTCGATGTACTCGATCCGCTCGTATTCTGCGACCTTGCGGCCGCTCACTTCGTCATATTCTACGTGGCGCACCTTCATCGGCTTCCTCAGCTTTACGGTGTAGCCTCTGGCCTTGTTGAAGAGTGCGTTCTCGATCTCTCGATCGGCGACTTCCTTCGTACTTTTTAAGACTGCCGAGAGTGCCGGGTGTTTATCTCGCCATTCTCTGAACGTACTATATGCGCAGCCCATGTTGTGGGCTATCTGTTTATCTGTCAGGCCATCTCTGGCCCATCCTTGTATGCGGAGAAGGCCCTCTTCAGTCAGCCACTGCTCCGCTCTGCTCCTTGCCATCTCCTCCATCACCTCCTTGATCTTATAGAAAAAGGACCCGGTGAAAGGAGAAGCCCGGGCCCTTCTTGCGCCAGGAGGAAGCAACAAAGGAGAGCCCCTTCTCAAGAGTCTCTCCTTTTCACACGTTTCCACGATATTATTTTATCACCTTGTTTACTGTAATTCACTGTAATGTTTAATTTTATCCACAATTTCCACCATGTTATCCACCGCAGACCGATGGATCTGGAAGACTCTGTCCACTGATAGGAAGAGCTCCGCTGCTATCTCGTCGTAGCTCTCGGTCTTCACATATCGCCCGATCAGGACGACCTGCTCCCGCTCATCAGCAAGCTGCTCGATCGCCTCCGCGATCATTTTCTGCTCGTCAACATACTGCAGCTTCAGCTCTTCGATGGCTCTCTCCAGTTCGTCCACTCTGACGATGAACTTCATCATCGGATCCTCCGGAGAACTCTGGACGCTGTCCTTGTCGTATCGTATAGCGCCTGGAAGCATCTGAAGCCTCAGGTCCTCGATCTGCATCTGCTTGGACTTGATCTTCAGCTTTGTCTTCTTTGGCGCTGTCAAAAAGTCGTAGACTTCATCCTTCACATGCCTCACCTCCTTAGCTCTGCGAACTCCTGGCCGAAGGTCTTGGAGTTGTCTGTCAGATATTGCTCCACATCGTCCAGGATCTCGTCGTAGTTGTTCTCGATGATCAGCTTGAAGAGCTTCCGGCGTTTCTGCGCTGGGTATTCACTCTTCAGGACCCACTTGCCTGCTCTGTTTTCCACCTCGACCTTCTTGCCTTCAGTCTTGCAGATCTCCTCGAGGTTCACCGTCATGTGGCAGCTGGTTCCATACACGTCAAATTTTATTATCATTTTTCAAGTGCCTCCTTTAATACCACGCGGGCCTCCTCCTCGCATGCTTTGATCAGGGCCTTGCGGTCATAGCCAAACTCGATGCGGATCTCGTCGATCTGGTTCATCAGTCTCAGAAGTCGCTCAGGCCCGAAGCCATACTTCCTATGGAGTGCTAAGAACATGCAGGCCATCACCATGGCGCCGATCCACTGCTTCTGCCTCTGTCTCATGTAGATCCACTGGGCTCTTGTCATCCTTCCCATGTCTATCTTGGCATTAAGGAAGGCCAGATCGTGCCAGCTCTTGTCTGTGTCCGGGATCTTGACCTCGATGCCGGTCTCGTTCTCCAGCATCTCCAGCATGCTCATCTCGTTGGTCTCTCCGCACTCGTTCCACGCTTCCAGAGTCTCGTCGAAGATCCTGCGGATCCTAAGAGGGCCCCAGCCGTCATTCCAATATCTTGCGAAGGCGATGGCCGCTGCGCTGTAGATGATGTCGACCTGCTTCTTCATTTCTCTGTCCAGTTCAAGCTCTGCTTTTCTTAGTGCATCCATCTGTCAGATCCTCCCATCTCAAGATTATCATGTCGCGCTCCAGCGCCATGCCATATTCACGCTGGCATCCCAGAGACTTCTCCCAGCCGGGAAGCTGAACCAGCACGTCGCACATGCGAAGAAGCTCCACGTCGATGTTCATGTAGTCGTCCCAGGTTGCCTTGTTATCCATAACGGTGCAGAGGTTGGCCGGGTTTATTACCCGATAGCCCTCAGCCACCAGTGAAGCTGCTGCCTTGTTAAAAATATCTAAGTAGTTAGGCACGCCGGTGATCGGCCCGCTCAAGTATAATCTCTGTATCATTTGAAGATCCTCCCGCTTTTGTGTTCTCTCAGTTCTATCCTTCCGACTATGTCGAAGCCTGCCAGGTGCGCTACGCTCTGCAGCGTCTTGATGGTCTTCTGCGCCTGGCTCATGTTCTGCTTTTTCTGTTCCTTCATCACGTGACCGATCGCCTGCTCAGCTGTTGGGTCACTGTAGCCTTCGTCATTCATGTGGCACCTCCTCCGGTTTTAGTCCTTCGATCAGTCTGTAGCATCTGCCCGCCACTTCCTGGTAGCTGACGAAGCGGTTCTCCTTGTATGCCTGCTTCGTGTCGTCGACTACCATCTGAAGAAGTGCCAGCGCCTTCTCTTTGCTTATTAGTTCATCCATCAGGTTCTCCCCCTTCTATCCTTCAGCACCTCGATCAGTGCGCTCTGTGTTACGTCTTTAGCCTCCAGCTTCTTGATCACCTGCTCGTCCGCTGTCCCTTTGGCCAGTAGGTGATAGATCAGCACCGGCTTGTCCTGCCCTTGTCTGTGGAGTCTTGCGTTCGCCTGCTGGTATAGCTCAAGGCTCCACGGTATTCCATACCAGACGATGATGTGACCACCTTCCTGAAGGTTCAGGCCATAGGCCACGCTTGCAGGATGCGCCAGTAGGATCTTGATCTTTCCCTGGTTCCATCGGCTGATGGTCTTGTCGTCCTCTAAGACCTCCGCATCTTTGAACTTCTCCAGCAGCTTCTCCTTGTCCGCCTTGAAGTTGTAATAGACTAAGACCGGACCGTCTGCTGCCTCGATGATCTCCTCAAGTGCTTCCAGCTTTGCATCATGCAGGTGGATCGCTTCATGCTCCTCTGTGTAGATGAAGCCGTTCGCCATCTGCAGCAGCTTCGACATGACTGCAGCTGCATCCAGGGCGATGATCTTGCTGTCGTCGTCCAGCTCCAGAAGGCTCTGCTGCTCCATGTCCTTGTACTTCTCCATCTCTTTGGCCGATAGCTTCACGCTGATCATGTTGTCGATGCGGTCAGGCAGTTCGATGTAGTCCTCCGCCTTCATGCTCATGGTGATGTCTGCGATCTTGCCGGTGATGGCCTTCATGGCTCCGGGTCTTGCTTCCCACTTATAGACGATCATGCCGTTGCCCCATCCTGCTCTGAAGTATGCGTCGCGATAGCTGCCTATCGTTTGGCCGAGTCGCTGGCCACGATCCAGCAGGTAGATCTCAGCCCATAGATCCATGAGACTGTTGGCCGCTGGTGTACCGGTCAGCCCGACCATTCTGTCGATCAGTGGCCTCACCTTCTTCAGTGCTTTGAACCTCTTCGACTGGTTCGACTTGAAGCTGCTCAGCTCGTCGATCACTACCATGTCGAACGGCCACTTGCGCTTCAGTGTGGCCAGATATTCTACTAACCAGACCACGTTCTCGCGGTTGATCACATAGACGTCCGCATCAGCTTCGACTGCTCGGCTACGCTCGGCCACGCTTCCCAGGATCTTGGAGATCCGAAGGTGTCGAAGGTGGTCCCACTTCTCTGACTCTCTGCTCCAGGTGTCCTCTGCCACTCGCAGCGGTGCGATCACCAGCACGCGGCTCACATCGAACCGGTCATTCATCAGTATGTCCACCGCCGTCAGAGTGATGGCCGTCTTGCCCAGTCCCATCTCTAAGAAGAGACCGCTGGCCGGATGCTCCAGGATGAAGTCGATCGCCCTCTTCTGATAGTCGTGCGGTCTAAACTCCATTATCAAGCACCTCCCTCATAGCTCTCAGGAACTGCTTGCACTCGTCCATCCCTCTCACCACGATAGTGTTGAAGCCTAAGCTGTCCAGGAAGTTCAGCTGGAACTCCTGACGCGGTGATACGCGGCCCGTGTCCGTCTTTAATTCCACGAACCAGATTATCCCGCCCGGCAGGACTACGATCCTATCAGGCACACCGTCCCGTCCTGGGCTCACCCATTTATATGCGCAGCCGCCGAGTCGCTTGATCCCGTCGACCAGTTT
>JAGHUA010000060.1 GCA_018065085.1 Candidatus Liminaster caballi
AAAGCTGGAAGTCGCCAGCACATTGTTCCCAGCGTTTCCTAACTCTTGAGAAGTTCTCGGAACATTGTTCTCAGCATTTCCAGAAAGCTGGAAGTCCAAACAAAACTTTCGGCAGCATTTTCTAACACTCGGGAAGTCCAAACAAAACTTTCGGCAGCATTTCCCAACTCTCGGGAAGTCCAAACAAAACTTTCGGCAGCATTTCCCAACTCTCAGGAAGTCCAAACAAAACTTTCGGCAGCATTTCCTAACTCTTGGGAAGTCCAAATGAAACTTTCAGCAGCATTTCCCAACACTTGGGAAGTCCAAATGAAAGTTTCGGCAGCATCATTGACTATAAAATAATGATTGGTTATTTCATCAAAACTTGTAAGTTATTCTCATTCGCCTTGTATCGATTTTGGGATGATAAATTACCTCACCTTTTTTGTTAATTTTAGCAATTAATAATTGGTACAATAAATAATATAAGAATCCGTTTCATAATCATTCTATTATTGTATCGTGAGGTGGTCTATCTTCTCAATAACATTTCCGATAGCATCAGTGATGCACCATTCGGATATGTTGCGAGCCTCTGAAGATATGTTTATGCCGCATTTGGTTACCTTCCGTCCATCGGCTTCGTAAGGAATGGCGTAGCCCTTATCATCAATCTGAGCCAAAGCATTCTCAACCGTATCATCTACTTTCAACTCAAGTACAAATATATCGGTATCGGTTTTGACAACTACATCAGCACGACCGAGAATACTCTTGACTTCTGTATCGACAGTAGAGTTGAGCATGGAAAAAGCCATGTATAATAGTAGTTTGTAAAAAGACTCACGCTTTTCCTTGTCCTCCCATTCTTCCTTGGTAATAATATCATAAGGAATTTTTGCGATGTAGGAGCGAAGAGCAGAAAGCGCCTCTGATAGATTGCCTTTGAAAATTGCAGATGCAATGTTGCGCACCATAGCATTACCGTCTGCGGTGGAACGTCGGAGAATCAAAGGCATGAGCCCACTTACCATTCCTTCTCGTACTTCAAGATTTGGAAAATGCAGTGTATAAGTCCTGAGTCTTGCATCATAAGTATCGATTGTTAGATAACCGCTCTGATAAAGTAATGGCACAGCAGTTTCTGCATTTTCGCAAGATATATTAAACTCATTTTCGCCTACTTCCACTCCGTCACACTCCAAGGCAGAGGACAACGGATGATTCTGAAGATGTTCGATGAGCGAAGACATTGTGCCGGATTCAAACCAATAGTGATTAGTGGATTTGTCGTCAAGAGCCCTCAGTAAACTGAAGGGAGCGTACACATCCTTGCTTCTTGGCGAGAAGTGATATCCGTCATAGTTCTTTTTCAACAAAGCGTATGCTTCGTCAACACTGATGCCAAGAGCATCTGCATATTCCACAATGCATGGACGTAGTGTCGTGTCAAGTTCTTCCTGTGTGATGCCGCAGATACCTGAATAATCATCGAGCATTGAGATCTGCTTCAGATTATTTAGTTCTGAAAATATGCTCAGTTGGGAGAACTTGGTTACACCCGTTATAAATACGAATCTCAAATAGGCACCTTCGTCTTTCAGCACTTGATAGAACTCTCGAAGCATGCAACGCATTGACTCACGCATCTCGGGCTGGTACATCAGTCGCATGATTGGGGAATCATATTCATCAAGAATGACAACAACTTTCTCACCCGTCATTTTGGCGGCATTGTGAATTATTGTGCGGAATCGTGCGCCCAGCGATTCGTCGCTATCTTTGCGTCCATAAATTTCTTCATAGTCGCGCAAGAATCCTCCCAGTTTTGATTTTGCTTCATGTATTGTACAGTTCTTCAATCCACTCATTGTAAAATGAAGTACTGGATATTTCTTCCAGACCTTCTCTAACGCCATAATCTTAAGTCCTTCAAACAGTTCTTTCTGTCCGAGAAAGTACGCCTTGAATGTGTTGCATAAGAGTGATTTGCCAAAGCGGCGAGGGCGAGCTAGAAAGACATACTCGTACTTGCTGGCAAGATCATACATCAGGTCTGTCTTGTCAACATACAATTTGCCTTGTTCCCTTATTTTTTGGAATTGATCAGTATCAACTGGGTATTTGAACTTACTCATTGTTATCTTTTACAAATGTGGCTTGCATTATCTGCTAACTGACTTTTCGGCAAAGGTACGAATATTTCTTCAATTATCATTGTTTTTGGGGATAATTTGTAATAAGTTTAACAAGAATTGGCAACAAAACGACATATTACGTCAATATTGTACCGTCTAAATAGCAAAATGTACTGTGCATAGAGATAGTGGTTTTTCGTAAATACAGAGCTAATTTGATGGTTTGTCAGAAAAAATACGTTTCTGATAAAATATTTGTGCCTGACAGTTGTTATTAACAATACCTGTTTTGCCATCGGATGCAAAGATTTTGCCACATAGCCGATAAAATCGCATATTATTTGCTGAATTATCAAACTTATTTTGGAGATTTGATGAAATAACCGTAAATTTGCCATGCGCAAAAAAAAATTGATCACGGATTGTAACAACCTCACTTTTGCTTCTACCTATAGTCGAGAATGTTTAACCAATAAAACAATATACGATTATGAAGACAAAAGTATTCAATCTGATTATCCTTGATGAGAGCGGCAGTATGAGTTGCATCAAATCTCAGGCATTGAGTGGCCTTAACGAGACACTGCAGACCATCCGTATGGCACAGGAGAAGTATCCTGATCAGCAGCAGATCGTGAGCATAGTGCCATTTGAATCGGGCAACATCCGTTTGCTTCGAGACAAAGAACCAATCTCAGAGGTCAAGGATCTTCGTCCTGAGGAGTATAACCCGGGGGCTTGCACACCACTGTATGATGCCATCGGCTTTGGCATTCAGAGTATTCGCAAGCATGTGACGGACGATGATTCGGTGCTGGTGACCATTATCACAGACGGCTTAGAAAACAGCAGCTGTGAATATAGCGGCAAAGCTATTGCCATGATCATCGACGAACTGAAGCAAAAGGGTTGGATGTTCACTTACATCGGCGCCAACCAGGATGCTGTGGAGGTGGCCAGGACGATGAATATCAACAATGCCCTCAATTTCGTACAGGACGATGAGGGAACAGCCAGGATGTTCCTCAAGGAGCGTCGAAGCCGTGATCGGTTTATGTTTGAATCGGCCAGTTTGTGTTGCATGGTGTCGTCTGAAGAAGCTCGTGCAGAACGTATCAAGATGGCCAATAGCTGCAACTTCTTCGATGATATCGACGAAGATGAAAACGTCTGACGTATGAAACAACGACTCTATAAACTCTTGATGTTAGAGCATCGGGCAATGCTCGATGCATGCTATCGTCGAGTGTTCTTCTCTGATGGCTCAGTCGTCCCGATCAAGACCTTTGATGACTGTCTCACGGACTTCTATCTCTATCTGATAGAGGCAAAGCCCAAGTATGTGGACAGCGAATATGAGGGGTATTACCTGCAGCAGCTCAGGGACGAAAAGGCCTTGCCAAAGTGGCTGCAGATGACGTTCCAACGGTTTATCCTTCACGAACATAAGATCTTGACCGAGTTGCAGAAGGCATTGGCAGAGTATCGTCAGCAACTGGCAAACCAGCGTCCAGGAGAAACCCTCGATATCACGCTGATGCACGTGGCGTTTGCCCTGGCATGGTTCAATCAGCATGAGTCGGTGTCAGACAGATACCTTTTCTTCCGTTCGGCATTCAAGCATTTCTCTGGTTTCTATGAGTGGCCGGATTCCGAACTTAACGATGCGGAGATTGCCAAGATACTGCTGATCACGCCAGCCAATCTGCGTACACGAACCTCAAGGCTTACTGCTAAGGTGCGCAGGCTGGTCAACGAACTGAATGATGCCGACATTGCCGGCTTGAACCGTTCTTCGCTTGACATTGCACATAGCATATACAAAGAACCGGACCCGGATATTGAGTCAATACTTCGGGATTTGCTCGATAAGGCTGAGCGTGAGTTGCCTCAGTATGCAGAGATACTTGATATGAGGCGACGGAAGCGCGGCTCGATGTGCCCTCTGCCAAGTTTCAGTTTATGCGAAGATTCATGTATGCCTGAACGCAAAGAGCCGTCTGTCGGTTCCTACAGAATGGATGATACTTATGACCATGTCGAGAGTAATCTCTTCTCGTGTGCAATTTCCGACGATGTTCGCCTATTCGAGGAATCTGCTAGCCGTGAGAATCGCGTAGTCCGCTTGTTCAAGGCATTTATCGGACTTTAATAATGTTTGAAAAAATGGGTAACGTATTCGTAAACAAGTTCCAGAATGGAAAATGGCTGAGCCGTTCGAACAGTATGCTCGGCAATAAGGCTGCGCTGGCAGTTTTGGCCGGTAGGCTTGTCTTGTATCTGAAGAAAGGCGGTCTGTCGAAGGTTAAGGAGGACCTGCATCTACTCGGAGCGTATCTCGGAGACATCATCAATGGCAGATATAAGGAGCATTCGAAGAGTTCGCTGACGCTTGCCGTGGCAGCAATCCTCTATGTGGTGTCGCCGCTCGACATCATTCCAGACCTTCTGCCATTCGGTTTCCTGGACGATATCTCCATCGTGACCTGGGCAATGTCGAAGCTGGCAGCGGAACTTGAGAAATATAAGTCACATAATACCCAGAATAAATTACAAACAAATGATTAAGGATATTTGAAACGGACAATCTGCATGCCGATGTGGAGCGTCTGCGTGCCATCGGTGTGCAAATCGATCAGGAGCCTTAATTGAACGGTTTGTTATATTCATATCTTTACCTTGAGAATCTCGTTGAGGTCAGAAATATAGTTCTGGCTGCGGTTCTCACACAGCACATGCCATGGACTCTGAGCAGAGCCTTCTGCAGCAAGGCGTATGCTGTGCGGTCCGTATTTTCCGTTGATCTGGTCGATGGCATTCATCAGTTCTGAGCGTTCGTGGCGGTTTGTCACCACATCAAAGAGTTGCAGTTGTATGGGCGATGCCGGCTGGATGCCGCTAAGAATCACGCCGGCACGTTTGTAGTTGATGCCAGGACGGAAGAGCTGAGCGAGAACGCGATGTGCCATCTGTGTGATCTCGAGCGTGTCGGAAGTTGGGACAGGGAGCGGCAACGAACTGAAGCTGCTGTATTGCGGCAGATCTTCGCGGAACGGATTGCTGCTGATGAATACCGACACCTCTGTGGCAACAGATTTCTGAGCACGGAGTTTGTTGGCGCAACTGGCTGCGAACTCGGCAATGGCTTCCTGCATATAGCCGATGTCGGAAACCATGTGTCCGAAGCTGCGGCTTGTGCAGATGCTCTGCTTCTGTTTGATTTCAGATGTGTCGATGCACGGCTGTCCGTTGAGTTCGAGCCATGTGCGCTGTCCAGGCACTTTCAGATGACTCTTTACCCATGATTCGCTCTTGTCGGCAAACTCAAGAGGCGTGCAGATGCCCTGATATCGAAGCTCGGACAATGTGCTGCGGCCTATGCCCCAGATGTCAGACAAATCGAACATTCCCAGAGCTTTCCTTCGCTTCTCGTCGGTATCGATCATGCATACGGATCTATAGCCCTTATAGTTCTTGGCGAACTTGCTTCCGACTTTGGCGAGTGTCTTGGTGGGGGCTATGCCTACGCTGACAGGGATGTCGGTGTAGTCCTTTATGCGGCCTGCAATCTCGCGCATCATTTCCTCTGTGTTATGGTACTGTTCATAGCCGTCGAGATAGCAGAAACTCTCGTCAATGCTATAGTTCTCGACTTGAGCGATGCTGTCGCGCAGGATGTTGGTCACACGTTCAGACATAGCTGCATAGAGTCTCATGTTCGACGAGAAAACCTTGACACCGTAAGCCTTGACGATGTGCTGAACCTTGAAGATCGGATCGCCTCTATGCAGGCCGACGGCCTTTGCCTCGGGCGTAATCGCAACAATACACCCATCGTTGCTGCTGAGTACGACGACGGGTTTGCCACTGAGCCCAGGATGGAATGCTTTCTCAACCGAGCAGAAGAAACTGTTGCAATCGACAAGTGCTATCATATTGTGTAATCAGACTGACTGCGGCTGATGGATGACAAAGGTCACGACACCCCAGACATTAAACTCGTCTCCGTCATTTATCTCAATCTCTGGATAATTCTTATTGGCAGGGACGAGCCAGCTCTTGCCATCATGACGGCGCACGAACTTGACTGTATATTCTCCGTTGACCTCACACATGGCAACTTCATTCTCCGATGGATTGCGATTGCTTTTATCGACCACGAGAATGTCTCCGCTGCAGATATTCGAGTCGATCATCGAATCGCCCTCCACGCGGATCAGATATGTGGCGTCTGGATGCGGACACAGCATTCGGAGTACATCGATCTTCTTAGCGCGTTCGTCATTGCTGAGTGGAATGGGGAAGCCTGCCACCACATTGATGTCACTGAAGAAGTCCATCTCAAGGCTCGCCACCTCATCGGCTCGCCACACCTGGCCTACCTTCTTTATCTTTCTTATATCAGTCTCGTTGTTCATCGCGCGGTGTTTTATTTTTTAGAGTGCAAATGTATGAAGAATTGCCGAGATACGCAAATCGGAGGCTGAAAAAGTGGAATAAATCGCACATGACGTATGCTATTGGAAGTATTTTGCCATAAAATGAAACGAAAACTTGTGTGATTCGATGGAATAGCGTATCTTTGCACAAACGATAAGAAAAAAGAAAATGGAACCGATACTTAACGAACACAACAAGCAGGAGTATGAACCCGCCCATAGCGCTGAAC
Source organism: Candidatus Liminaster caballi (assembly GCA_018065085.1). Lineage (GTDB taxonomy): Bacteria > Bacteroidota > Bacteroidia > Bacteroidales > UBA3663 > Liminaster > Liminaster caballi. The sequence continues at coordinate 6,790 of JAGHUA010000060.1, forward strand.
ATCTGCTCAATCAGACAATGGTGAGGATGTTCGGATGCGAACGCTCGAAGAATGCCCATATTGAACGAAAGAAGAGCAAGATAAACTTCAACCTGCCTCAATGTCCGACAGCCGAACAGGTGGCAGCTATCGAGCAGACGATCAATCAACTGATTGCAGATGACCTGCCTGTGACCTACGAGTTCGTGACACGCGACAACATTCCTGATGGTGTGAAACTCGACAAACTGCCAGAGGATGCCAGCGAGACGCTTCGCCTGGTTCGTATTGGCGACTATGATGTCTGCCCGTGTATCGGACAGCATGTGAAATCGACAGGAGAGATCGGTTCGTTCCGAATAACAAGCACGAGCTATAACGACGGCTCGTTCCGTATCGTCTATAAGGTGGCCGATGCCAAGTGACGACTACAGGTGCTGGTCGATATTGATAGTGAACTTAAGGCCTGCGTCCATTGGGCTCAGACCTACAAAACCGCAGAATACGCCCACATCAAAATAGTTATTGCCCATGCCATAGCCGATCTCATTGTAAAGGCTCTTGCCGTTGGCGAGAAGGAGACTGTGGTAGATTCGTTCCTTGATCACATATTTGGCGACAGGCTTGATATTATGGAGCAGGAGGAAGGGCGACTCAAACATGATATGGCTCTGCAGATAGGCCGGTGAAGAAGAGTACCAATAGTCATTGAGCAGGGAGAAGATGCCTCCGATGCGGTTGTCCCATGTGGATGGATACTGCGAACGGGAAAAGTACTTATAGTTGATGAAATACTCGCCATTCTGACGGAAGAATGCGCCTGTGCCTATGTGATATGACAGCGATCGGACATCGTCGAGACGGATGTTGTGCTGAACGTCCAATTCGGCGCGGCTATAGTTGCTGGTCGAACCGCAGAAACCATAGACTCCCTGTGCAAATTCGGCAGAGAAAGTAGGGTAGTTGCTCGACAGGTAAAGCTTCTGCCTGCCACGGAAATGATAGTACTGACGAGGTGTCCATGTGAGGCGAAGATACGGATTCATATCTGAATAGTAATCGTTGACCAGGTTGGACAACTGAACTTTATCCAATGCTCGTGAACCGTGATGTACGGGCTTGCGGTAGTTGTACTCGGCTCCGAGATAGCACATCAGGCCTGTGGCAATCTCAAATGACTGTTCGAGATTGAAGATATAGCGGTTGTAGTACTCAAGACCAAGGTCTGAGAAGTCCATGTCCTTGAGATTCTGTAGCCAGACTTTCTTCCAGGGGCGGTTCTCGTCCTTCTCGTTCTTCGTCTTGTCATACAGGTTCTCAATCTTGTTATCGACGGCATCCTTGAACTTTGACGAGAAACCGCTGCTTCCGTTTCGCAGTGTGAGCTTGACACCTGCGCGTCGTCTCGGACCGTAGATCCATTCTGTATCAAAACGATATCTGAATTCCTTGAGTCGGAAGCTGTAGCCAATCTCCGGCTTGATCACGATACTTTGTTCGTTGTTAAAGTCGTGTGCCCATCTGATACGTTCGCGGAGTGTTATGCCATTGAACTTATCGTAGCCGACCGAAGCCGGATAGAGTGGTCCGTAGATGCGCAGGTCTGTGCCAAAAGCGTTGATGTCAGATGAGCCGACAAGTCGCTCTGGGATTGTCTCGAACAGCGAGCGTGAGCGTCGGCTTGAGACGGACTGTCGTATGCTGACGAGCACCGAGTCTTCGTGAGCTGAAAGCGGAATAAGACGGATTGTGTCGAAATCGGCAGTCTGAATCGGTTCGTGTTCGTAGATGTCGGTCAGATCGAGCGAGGCATGACGCTGATCAAAATCGTGAAGTGTGGTAAGCTCGTCAATGTCATAAACGCACTCATACTCATTCATGCCTTTTGCTCCGCCCCAAGAGTAGGAGATACGCGCATTGCTGCTCGTCGGTACCAGGGTTTCGCCGTAGTTCTGCAGATTGATGGAATAATCGAGCTTTCCGAAATCGACAAGACCGGAGAAATCGATGCTGACTATGCTCAGATCGGACATTCTGATCTTGGCGTTGCCTGTGATGAGGGAGTGATTGTCCTTGCGTGGCGAAAAGGCGATGCAAATAATCTTCCCATGGTCAGGAGTGTAGGTTGTGTCGATGAACTGGTAAGTGTATTGCAGCAGTCCGTCGTCTGAGAACGGGAGTATGTAGGGGTGTTCGTAGCCTTTGCTTCGCATCTGCTTGAGCGAGAATGTAGGCAGCAGGATTTTGTATGACTCTTGTAGGACCTTCCGGCCTTTGCGACTGTTGGAGCGTAATGCAACTGGAGATATCAGCATGTCGCATGGCGATTGGTACGATACTTTGCACAGCGCCTCAATGGCCGTCTGCTGATCGGCAGATGTCTCGAATGGTATCAGGTTCCTGAAATATTTGCTTACCTTGTTGGTGTGAAGACTGGTCGAAATACCTTTTACATAGACATTCAACGCCATCTTTCCTATTCCGGCTTCGTATGTTTGTGTGATTTGCTTGTTGAGGGCCAATAGGATGCTGTCCTGTGATGCATTTCCTGTGTTTATCAATTCTGCTGCCGTGCGTTTGCGTGCCATCAGTGAGCTGGTGACAATAAACATCAATATGATCAGCAGTGTTTTCCGCATCAGATTTATCTCTCAGCTATCAACTATATTCAATTCTGTTTGTCTGCTCTCAACCCTTTTCCCTGTATTTGCCTTCGCTTTCGTCTTGCATGATACTCAGGTAACTGTCGTAGCGGGAAAGGGCTATGCGCCGTTCTTCGACGGCTTTCAGTACGGCACAACCTGGTTCATGTGTATGTGTGCAATTTCCGAATCTGCAATTGTCTGACTCTCGGAATATCTCACGGAAATAATGACTTACGGTCTCTTTTTCAAATTCGATTGTGCCAAATCCCTTAATGCCTGGCGTATCGATGATATAAGTGGGCTTGCGGTCAGGAGTAGTATCTGTGTCCGACAATTCAAGCTGATCGGTAACGGGCATTTCATACATCTCTGAGAATGTCGTTGTGTGCATTCCCTGATCGTGCACGTCACTTATCTCGGCAGTCTTGGCCTCAATGCCAGGCACGAGGATGTTGAGAAGCGAAGATTTGCCAACACCGCTGTTGCCAGATAGGAGAGTGGTCTTGCCAACCAGCTCTTCGCGCAGTTTATCGATTCCGAGATTCTGCTTGACCGATACCTGATAGACCTTGTATCCTATAGACTTGTAAAGATAGGCCAGATCTTCGGCTGTCTGACGTTCTTCGTCGGAATAGATGTCCTGCTTATTGATCACAATAATGGCAGGAACACCATAGGCTTCGGCAGTGGCAAGGAATCGGTCGATAAAGGTCGTGCTTGTCTGTGGATGATTGATTGTCACGAGCAGCAGAACCAGATCAAGGTTGGTGGCAAGAATGTGCGCCTGCTTGGAGAGGTTTATAGATTTGCGTATTATGTAGTTGCGGCGTTCCTCGATTGCAACGATGAATGCAAAGCCCTCCTTGTTCATCTCGAATGACACACGGTCGCCCACAGCCACAGGGTTGGTGGTGCGTATGCCTTTGAGTCGGAAGTTGCCTTTTACCTTACATGGAACTAATGATGATTCTTCCCCAAGGTTTTTACCTTCGGGAAGAACCATATACCAGAATCCTGTATTTTTAATTACAAGACCTTTCAATTTGTCAATTGCCAATTAAATGTCAATTATCAATTATCGATTATCGGTTTCCGCACTTATACAGCCATGATTTCGGCATCTTTGTCCTTATAGAGTTCATCAACAAGTTTGATGTACTTGTCGTGAGCCTTCTGGAGTGTTGCCTCAGCATCCTTCTCAACATCCTCAGGAAGTCCGTTCTTGACATCCTTCTTGAGCAATTCGATGAGGTCGCGGCGGATGTTGCGGATAGCAACCTTGGCATTCTCAGTCTCTGCCTTGGCTTTCTTTGAGAGGTCGCGGCGACGATCCTCGGTCATTGGAGGAAGACCAATACGGATATACTCACCATTGTTCTCAGGCATGATGCCGAGAGGAGAGTCGATGATGGCCTTCTCGATAACCTTGAGCATAGCCTTGTCCCATGGCTGAATGAGGATGCTCTTGGCGTCAGGTGTAGAACAGTTGGCGCACTGGCTGACCTCCATCATTGTACCGTAGCACTCACATTTGATGCCATCGAGCAGCTTAACGGTTGCGCGTCCTGCACGGATGTGATCGAATGTGTCTTCAAGATGAGAAACAGAACCCTGCATCTTAGCCTCGGCGTCCTTTATTACTTGCTTAACGTCTAACATAGTTGTATTGTTTGTCTGTTATAATTGTCGATGTTGTTTCGATATCTTTCGATGTTGTTTCTAGGTGTTTAGCCTTCATATACAAGGGTGCCGATTGGTTCATCCTTCATGACCTTGACCAGATTGCCCACTTTGTCCATGTTGAACACGATGATAGGCAACTTATTGTCGCGGCAGAGGGTAGTGGCAGTAAGGTCCATGACCTTGAGTCCCTTGTGGTATATTTCGTCGTAGGTGATCTTGTCAAACTTGGTTGCAGTCGGATCCTTCTCCGGATCGGCTGTGTAGATGCCGTCAACGCGTGTGCCCTTGAGCATTACGTCGGCCTCAATCTCAATGCCGCGAAGGGCAGAGCCTGTATCGGTTGTGAAGTATGGGCAGCCGGTTCCGCCTGCAAGGATTGCAATCTCACCAGCTTCCATCAGTTCGATGGCGCGCCATTTGCTGTATTGCTCACCGATAGGGAACATGTTGATTGCAGTAAGCACGCGAGCCTTCTGTCCGAGGCTGTTGAGTGCAGACGAGAGTGCCAGTGCATTGATTGTTGTGGCAAGCATGCCCATCTGATCTCCTTTTACGCGGTCAAAACCTTTGCCGGCTCCGCTGAGACCACGGAAGATGTTGCCACCGCCAATGACGATGCCAATCTGGACGCCCATCTCGGCAATTTCCTTGATTTGCTGTGCGTACTCAGCCAGACGAACCTCGTCTATGCCATATTGCTTGCTTCCCATGAGCGACTCGCCGCTCAACTTCAGTAGTATGCGCTTATACATATTTATATATTATGAGTAAAAAGTAACGCGGCAGAATGATAACTGCCGCGTTACGCATATTTAAGTTTTGGTCTTACTTGTTGCGGCGAATCTGCTTCTTTGCAGAATAGCTGATCTTCAGACACTGTGCCTTACGAAGCTGGGTCTTAAGTTCGGTTACAACACCCATCTTGGTGTCGCGGTCGATCTTCATAGAAACCTGCATCTTAGGCTGGTCAACCTCCTTCATTGACTGACGCTGCTGTGTCATCTTTGGCACAACGTTCTCAATGTCAAGGAAGTCGTCATTGAACTGAATCAAAGACTCAACACCATACTTCTTATCCTTTGGCTTACCTACCAGCACGGTAGTAACCAACGACTTGTTCTCGAGTTTAACAACCTCAGAAGCCTGTGGTGTGTTAACTGATACTTTAGCGGTCTCCTCGCGCATGTGTGTAATACACATGAAGAAGAACAGGATTGAGAACACCAAGTCAGGAAGAGATGAGGTGTTCAATTCAGGCATTTCTTTCTTGGCGCCTTTATTAAATTTTCCCATTGTGATATTTCCTTTTTTGGTGATTAATACTTAGCGTTAGCCTCAGAGATATTCATAGGATAGTAATCCTTGATAGCCTGCAACTGCTCTTTAGAGAGCTCCTCTTCGTCATATGGCTTGCCGAACTTCTCCTGAGAGAGTTCCTCACGAAGCTGATTGTAAGCGGCAACGAGCTCATTCTGTACCTTGATGTACATCTCGTAGCTTGTACCGAAGTCAGACTGGAGTGAGATAACGTGATTCTTTGGAGTTTTTGTGTCAGCGCCGAAGTACTGTACAAGCTCTGGACTCTTTTCAGGGTTAACCTGGACATATTCAGGACCGCGATCGCCAGCGTAGTCGCCTTCTGCCTTGATGAAGTTCTTTGCCTTCTCGCAAAGAGCGTCAACCTCGCAGAGATCATCACCAACCATCAACTGGTTGTACTGGTTAACGAGTACGTTGAGAATATTACGTTTCTTGATATCCTGGTTTGTCTGCTCCTCTGTCCAACGTGGGAGGAGTCGAGTCAGACCTTCATCAGTATCCATAGATGTGACCACGAGGAAGAAGATAAGCAGGGTGAATGCCAAGTCGGCACTTGACGACGAGTTAATGCTCGGCGCTTTTCTTTTCTTTCTTGCCATAGGTCAAATCTTATTTTACGATAGCTCTTTTTGCTGCAAAACCAACTACAAGGAGAATAACGACAGAGATAAGAGCAACGATGCTGTTGATCCACATGTCGATAACCTTGAGCCATCCAACTGTTACTACTTCTGTTTCGCCGTTAACAACGCGTACGAAATCCTCAGATGCAGGGCTGATTACATAGCATACACCAAGGAGGGCAGCGAAAACGACAATACCGATGATTGCTCCAAGAGCACCCTTAGGATCGTTCTTCAGGTTGAGTACTGAAAGAACGACAAGTGCTACGATGGCAATGATGACGATAGCCTCAGTCCAGTAAAGGTATGCATCGAGACCGGTCGATACATCGATGAACTGGCCAGTTGTCTGCTGTACGCTCTCAGTTTCGGCCATGCCGAAGAAGCAGAGCATTGCCACAGAGACAAGCATCAAAAGCCACAAAATATATTTGCTAAACTTCATTGTTTTTACCTTTTACGGATTGAATTACTTAGTGAACTTGATGATAGCGTCGAGGAGAGAGATAGAAGCATCCTCCATGTCGCTAACGATACCCTCTACCTTAGAAAGGAGGTAGTTGTAGAAGATCTGAAGAACGAGGGCTACGATAATACCACCGATAGTGGTGATAAGGGCAACCTTCATACCAGATGCAACGACTGTTGGAGAAATATCACCTGCCTTTACGATATCATCGAATGCCTGTACCATACCTACGGCAGTACCAAGGAATCCGAGTGAAGGAGCTGCAGCGATGAAGAGGGTGATCCAAGAGAGGTTCTTCTCAAGCATACCGCTCTGGAGAGCGCCGTAAGAAGTGATAGCCTTATCGATATCCTCGAGCTTCTGACCATCCTTAAGACGGATAAGAGCCTGTGTGAAGATAGAAGCGATAGGACCACGGGTCTTCTTGCAGATATCAAGAGCCTCCTCTACGTTCTTAGCCTCGAGAGCGTCCTCTACAGAAGCAACGAGCTTCTTGGTGTTAACCTCAGCGAGGTTGAGGTAAATGATACGCTCTACAACGAATGCCATACCGAGAACGAGGGCGATAGCAACGAGAGACATAAAGCCAGGACCACCATCGATGAAGTAGGTCTTGAGCACCTGGTGATAAGAAACAGTTTCCTCAGCCTCCTGAGCGAATACTGGTGCCATCATTGCGATGGCTGACAAAGTCACGAAAAACTTTTTCATTGAGTTTGTGTGTTAAATTGTTAATTAATTAGGGTTGTTTTGATAATATTTTACGGTGCAAAGTAAAGAAAAAAAACTTAAAGTTGCGCAAAAATGTTTAAATATTTTGCGTTTGTAGTTGTTTTTTTGCGTTTTATTGAATAAAACTGCAGTTTTTGTGAGTTTTTTAGATGTTAAGAATGCGTTTGGCATTCGCTGTCGTCCGTACAGCAACTTCTTCTGCGCTGCATCCAAACAGGCCCGCAAGCCACTCGCATGTCAGTCTTGTGTATGCCGGTTCGTTGCGTTTGCCTCGGTTAGGCATCGGTGCAAGATAAGGCGCATCTGTTTCGAGAACGATGCGGCCAAGGCCAATGGCTTTTGCCACATCCGGAACCAGGCTTTTCTTATAGGTTACTGTACCTCCGATACCGATAAGGAAGTCTCCGTAGTTTTGTGCTTTGATGGCCTGGTCGGCTGATCCGCTGTAGCAATGAAGGATGCCGCGTAATGTCTTGCCTTTCGTGCGCGCAATATTATATAATGTGTCTTTGAGCAGCGCGAGGTACTCTGGCATAGCGTCGCGTATGTGCAGGATCATCGGCAGATCCCGTTCAATGGCCCATTCCGTCTGTGCTACCAGCAGCTTCTTCTGATCGTCAAGCCTTGTCTTGTCCCAATGCAGGTCAATGCCCACCTCGCCGATGGCAACGATGCCTTCCGACTTGTCGAGAAGGGATTTGACCAGACTCAGTTGTTTGTCTATGTCGTCAGCCATGTTCTCGGGATGGATTCCGATGGTAGGGTAGAGTGTGTCTGGATAACGGCGACAGAGTTCGGCAATCGGTTCAATCTCCTTCTCGTCGCAACAGGCAAGAACCATTTTCCTGACGTCTGCCTGCCGTGCTCTTTCTATAACGGCATCCACCTCACCGACGAAGGCATCGTCAATGAGGTGGCAGTGAGTATCTATTATCATTAGAAATCAATTGAGTTTTGAATCTGGTCGGCTTTCATTCTTGCCTTCTCGCTCTTTCGGTAGTAGTAGATAAGGCCGAAAGGCTTGCATTTGTTCATTTTTTCCTCGATCGGAAGGTCTGCATAATATCCTTCCACCTGATTCCAGATGTCGAGGATGATGTCATCAGCCTGTGGACGCATCTGTGTAACTTCCTCCAAAGCGTTGGCTGCATTGCTGCGCAACAGACGCTGGTTGAAGTAGTGCTCGTTGAAAATGCCCCAGTGTACCTTAACCTTTGCGATGGTCGGATTGTAGATTGGCACACCGCCGCGTGAAGCGCGTTCTTCCTCTGCCTTTATGATCTTCTCACCCCATTCCTGCACGGCCTGTTCGCTGCTCAGATCCGGGTTGTTGTAGTTGTCAGGATTGAGTCCGTATGCTGTTTTGATTTCTTTCTTAAGTTCGCCGCGCATGATTGTCATGTTAAGCACCTGAATGAAGTGCGAGACATAGATGCGCGCCATGGCGAGTTCCTTGCGGTAGGTCTTGCTCGAATTTGAATGCAGGTTGTAGCACTGCTGGTATTTACGCTGAGCGCGTTCAAACTTGCTGAGGAACTGCTGTGCTTCCTGTGTAGTCTGGTAACTCAAGATGAGTTCCCCCTTTTCGCGATAACCCTCCATCTCGACTGCTTTCTTCAATGCGTAGATACGGGCGAGGTCTGTATTAGGTAAACGGCGGTATGGCATATTTTATTTATTTCGGTTTTCGAGTTTGCTTGCAAGTGATTTAAGGAGAGCGAGTTTGTCGTCGCTCATATTCAGGCGTGAGAGACAATCCATGCCAATGCTGTGATATTTTGCAATGGCTTCGCGGCATAGTTTCTCGGCTCCTGTCTTGACGTAGTGGTCTTTGATGGCTTCGATTTTCTCTTCGTCGGTCATCGCGGACGTGTCTGGCAGTGGTGCTGCCTTTTCGGCTGTGATGCGCAGGAATGTCTTTTTGTTGCAGAGGATGTCTCCGCCGATGCGCTTGCCGAAAGTCTTGGGGTCGCCCCAACAGTCGAGCCAGTCATCCTGGAGCTGGAAGGCGAGACCAATGTTCTGGCCGAAATCATAGAGGATCTGGGCCTGTTGTTCTGTGGCCTCGCCGACAAGTGCGCCTAATTTCAGGGCGCAGCCTAAGAGTACGCTTGTCTTGAGGCGAATCATTTCGATGTATTCTTCTTCCGAGACATCGTTGCGGGTTTCAAACTCCATGTCGAGCTGCTGACCTTCCCAAACTTCCATGTTTGTAGTGTTGAAAAGACTCAGCACGCTGCGAAGGCAATAGTCAGGAGCTGTTGTGATCAATTGGTAGGCGAGTGTCTGCATGGCATCGCCTGAAAGGATTGCCACACTGTCGTTCCACTTGACATGGACGGTCGGCCGTCCGCGTCGGTCGCTCGCACGATCCATGACGTCATCATGCAGGAGAGTGCAGTTGTGGTACATCTCAAGACCGATGGCAGGAGTTATGGCGGCGCTTACATCTTCCTTGAAAAGGTTGGCAGCCATGAGCACGAGCATCGGACGAAGACGTTTGCCGCCCGTTTCGAGTGTGTAGCGGACGGGATCGCAAAGACGTGGGGCAGTGCCAGGATAGACGATGCCATCGAGTCCTTTCTGTATGAGCGATGTCAGTTGATCTTGTGTTAGCATGGAGATGTTCATTAAAATACCTGCCCGCCATTGGCGACGGGCAGGTAAGTATATTGGTGTAGGTATTACTGCAGACGGAAGGTTACAGGCAATACGTACTTAACACGTACTGGTTTGCCACGCTGCTTACCTGGCTTCCACTTAGGCATTGACTGAACAACGCGGATAGCCTCCTTAGAGAGCTCCTCGGCAGGAGAACGCATAACCTCGATGTTAGCAATAGAGCCATCCTTCTCAACGGTGAATGACAGAGTTACACGACCCTGAATACCGTTCTCGGCAGCGAATGCAGGATACTTGAGGTTCTTCTTGATGTACTGCATAAGTGCAGCTTCACCACCAGGGAACTCAGGCTGCTGCTCAACGACTGTGAAGATCTGGTTGCCTTCAGCCTCCTCATCCTCAGATGGGCCTGAATCAGCGCTAAGGTCAACAACTTCAACGATAGTGTTGTTATCGTCTTCCATGCTCTGCATTTCAACCTCTTCGATTTCAACATCGTCCTCTACGACTGTGAGCTGCTCAATTACGTCTGGCATTGGCGGCGGTGGCGGCGGTGGAGGAGTATTGTTCTGTACGGTCATCACGATTTCCTCTTCTTCTTCGATATCAGCAGTGCGCTGGAAAGCGCTGCTTGAACGACGTGTGGAATTTGCCCACTCAAGAGCAACGAAGAGGATCGCCATGATAGCTACAAGACCTGTCAGCACGTATGTTGACTTTCTGGTCTCGAGATTAACTTTGGGATCTTTCTTGATTTCCATTTGTTAGACTTTATATTTGTTAAATTGGTTGCACAAAAGTAGTGTTTTTTTTGATAACTTGTGCAAAAATAGATAAAAAAATACGATTTTTAGATAAAATAATTTGTTTTTTGTGCAAAAAGCGGTATTTTTGCATACAATTTTTGCTCAATTCACGTTCTTTTAGTGAGTGAAAACTGAACCTGTTACAAAAGTATGACAAAGAGATTTCTCCTATCGCTGGCGGTTGCCGCTGTTGTTATTGATGCGTTGCCGCAGGAAGTTGGGGAGTATGGATTCCTCGAATTGCCTGTCTCTGCCCATTCGGCAGCGCTGGGTGGAACTGCCATCTCTATTGTCGAACCCGATGCGAGTCTTGCTGATCAGAATCCCGCGCTGCTTTGTCCGCAGATGGATGGTCAGGTCATGATGTCTTATATGAATTATGTGTCTGACATCAATCTTGGTTATGCTGGTTACACACGTTCGCTTAATGAGCATGGCGCATGGCAGGCAAGTGTCCGTTACGTGTCGTATGGCGAGTTCGACGGATATGATGAGTACGGAAACCATACGGGTTCGTTCGGCGCCAAGGATGTGGCGCTGCAGTTCGGCGTTGGCTATCCGATCAGCGACAACTGGCGTGCAGGTGTGAGTGCGAGGGCTGTGATCAGTTCCTACGACACATATTCGGCATTCGCTCTGGGCGTGGATGCCGGTCTTAACTATTATGACGAGACCGTGGGCCGAAGCATTTCGATGGTGGTGTCGAATCTTGGCGGACAGCTCAAAAGCCTTGATGGCCGACGTTGCCAGATGCCCACGCAGCTGTCATTGGCCGTCAGCAAGGAGGTCGAGCATCTGCCTTTCTGCTTTACGATGACCGCCTGCCGCCTGCTTGATTGGGACAGCGAGTACTACAACGGCAAAGGTGAGATAAGCAAGTACAGCGGTGGCGAGCAGATTCTGACGCATCTGCTTTTGGGCGCCGAATGGATTGCGAGCGACAACTTCTATGTGGCAGCGGCGTACAGTTACCGCCGCCAGCGCGAGTTTTCCGGTCAGGGCGGTTTCCTGCGCGGTTTGTCGATGGGTGCCGGCATAAACTTCGGTCAATGGCGTGCCAATGTGAGCTATGCAAGCTACAACACGGTCGAGGGATCGCTGATGTTCGATGTCGGCTACAGATTCTGACAATACATATTGTTCTGAAAATGCAGATTATACAGAAGATACACATTATATATAATATATAAGGAACATAAAAAGAAGATCATGAAAAAGATTACGATAGCCATTGACGGACATTCGTCATGTGGCAAAAGCACAATGGCAAAGCGTCTTGCCGAAGAACTCTGTTACGTTTATGTCGATACTGGCGCAATGTACCGTGCCGTGACATTGTATGCCCTTCAGAACGGACTTATGGATGCCGATACGAAGGAAATCAATGAAGATGCCCTCCACGATGTTATTGACCAGATCAGCATCCGTCAGGAAAAGGGCGAAGATGGCAAGGTTCGCACATACCTCAACGGTCAGTGCGTAGAGGAGGAGATTCGCCAGATGCGTGTGTCATCATGTGTCAGTCCTATCGCAGCGCTCGGATTCGTGCGCTCTCACCTTGTGGCATGCCAGCAGCAGATGGGCGCAGAAGGCGGCATTGTGATGGACGGTCGCGACATCGGTACGGTCGTATTCCCTAACGCCGAACTCAAGATATTCGTAACCGCATCGGCAGAGGTTCGTGCACAGCGTCGTCTGGCCGAGCTTCAGTCAAAGGGCGATACGTCACTCACATTGGCAGAAGTGCTTGAGAATGTGGTGCAGCGTGATTATATCGACTCTCATCGCGAGGTTTCTCCGCTCGTTCAGGCAGAAGATGCCTTGTTGCTCGACAACAGCAATCTGACCATTCCTCAGCAGAATGAGATTGTCTTGGCATGGGCAAAAGAGAAGATTGGATGTTGAGTCGGGTTGTTGATTAAAAGATATTAGTTGTCGGATGATAATCGAGGTTGACAAGGAGTCTGGGTTCTGTCCTGGCGTGGTTTCTGCAATAAGGAAAGCGGAGGTCGAGTTGCAAACCCGGCAGACGCTCTATTGCCTTGGCGACATTGTGCACAACAGCCAGGAGGTGCAGCGTTTGCAGGAACAAGGTCTGACGACCATCGATCATGACCAGCTTTCCCAGCTCCATGACACAAAGGTGCTGCTACGAGCACATGGCGAACCGCCTTCAACCTATCGCATGGCACAGCAGAACAATGTCACCATCATCGACGCCACATGTCCTGTTGTGCTACAGTTGCAGAAGAAGATACGCCGCATGTACGTCAGCGAACCGAAGTCGCAGATAGTGATCTATGGCAAGCAGGGACATGCTGAGGTCAATGGCCTTGTCGGACAGACCGATGGCACGGCAATAGTCGTAGAGAGTGAGGCCGATCTGGATAAAATCGACTATTCGTGCCCCGTCAGGCTTTTCTCACAGACGACGATGTCGGTCGATCATTTCAGGAAGCTCATCGAAACGATGAACCGCCGTATGTGCGATGGCGCAGACTTCCAGTCGTTCGACACAATCTGCCGTCAGGTAGCCAACCGTATTCCTCACATGCTGGAATTTGCACGCAAGCATGATGTGGTGCTGTTTGTGTCGGGCAAGAAGTCGAGCAACGGAAAGGCTCTGTTTGAGGTCTGCCAGTCGGCAAATCCTCGCAGTTGGTTTGTCTCGTCACCGCAGGACGTTGATGCCGCTATGATTGCAGGCGCAGAGAGCATTGGCATCTGTGGCGCTACGTCCACCCCGAAGTGGCAGATGGAGCAGGTGGCAACAATGCTCGAAGGACGGGTTCAGTAACAGTAATGACAACATCTTGGAATCAAAGCATCAGATGACAGACAATAACAAGGAAAACATATTAAACATACAGAATATGGCAGAAATCAAAAGTGTGGGTATTCTCACCAGCGGTGGAGATGCTCCTGGAATGAATGCGGCCATCCGTGCCGTGACACGCAGTGCTATCTATGCAGGTCTCAAAGTCTTTGGCATCCGCAGAGGTTATCAGGGTTTGATTGAGGATTGCATCAGCGAGTTTGAGACGCAAAGCGTGAGCAACATCATCTCACGTGGCGGTACGATTCTCAAGACCGCCCGTTCGATGGAATTTAAGACACCGGAGGGACGAGCAAAGGCATACGCCAACATGCAGAAACATGGCATCGACTCGCTCGTTGTGATTGGCGGTGACGGTTCGATTACCGGTGCTACAATCTTCAGCAAGGAGTATAACATTCCTATCGTAGGCCTGCCAGGCACCATCGACAATGACCTTGCCGGCACCGACTCGACCATCGGTTATGACACAGCCATGAACACCATCATGGATTGCGTCGATAAGATTCGCGACACAGCCACCTCGCACGCACGTCTGTTCTTCATCGAGGTGATGGGACGTGATGCCGGATTCCTGGCGTTGAACAGTGCCATTGCCACAGGCTGCGAGGATGTGATCATCCCAGAGGAGAAGACACAGTATGAGCAGCTCAAGATGCTTATCGACAATGGTTTCCGCAAGTCCAAGTCGTCGGCACTTGTCATCGTCACCGAGAGCAAGGATCCTAATGGCGGAGCAATGGGATTGGCGCAGAAGATGAAGGAGGAATTCCCTGACTATGATGTGCGCTGCTCGATACTCGGACACCTGCAGCGAGGCGGTTCGCCAACAGCCGCAGACCGTATTCTGGCCAGCCGTACAGGTTATGCTGCTGTCGAGGCTTTGCTTCAGGGTCAGCGTAACGTGCTCATTGGCATCCGCAACGACGAGATCATCAACATTCCGTTTGCCAAGGCCATCAAGAAGGACAAGCCTATCGATCCTGACCTGCTCAAGGTGCTTCGCGTACTGTCTATCTAAGTCTGACAATTTTAAGTCTAACCAACTTTTAAAATACTCATTTTATCAATGTATCGCTCACTTACTCCAGCTGAAATCAACCAACTTCAGCAACAAGGATGTTCTGCCGAGGACTGGTCTCAGCTCTCGGTCGATGAGGCAATCTCGCTTCAGTATATCCGCGATGTGCATTTCTCAGGTGTCTGCAAGCTCGGCAAGTTCGAGAATAGCTTTGAAATGCCTGGCGGTTTATGCAAGCACTCAGGCCTCAGCCATGCCACGTTCCACAATGTGACCATTGGCGACAACTGCTGCATCGAGAACATCAAGAACTATATTGCCAACTATAACATCGAGTCAGATTGTTACATTGAGAACGTCGACATCATCCTCGTCGATGGCGAGACGTCGTTTGGCAATGGCGTGGATGTTGCCGTGCTCAATGAGACAGGCGGACGCGAGGTCACCATCCATGACCAGCTTACCGCACATGAGGCCTATCTTGAGGCAATGTATCGCCACCGTCCGGTGCTTATCGAAAAGCTCAAGGCCATGGCGGCAAAGCGTACAGCCGAGCGCACCAGCAATGTCGGAACCATCGGCACACACAGCCTTATCGTCGGCACCAGCTATCTCAAGAACATGTATGTAGGTCCTTACTGCAAGATTGAGGGTGCAGGCCGACTGAAGAACGGTTCGCTCATGTCACGCAAGGAGTCGCCTGTGCATATTGGCTATGGCGTCATTGCCGATGATTTCATTGTTCAGGACGGTTCGCATGTCGAGGACAATACCACCCTGTCACGCGTCTATGTCGGTCAGGCTTGTATGCTCGGTCACGGCTATTCTGCCAGCGACAGCCTTTTCTTCTGCAACTGTCAGGAGGAGAACGGCGAGGCTTGCGCCATCTTTGCAGGTCCGTTCACCGTCACACACCATAAGAGCACATTGCTCATTGCCGGCATCTTCTCGTTCATGAATGCCGGTTCGGGTTCAAATCAGTCGAACCACATGTATAAGCTCGGTCCGATCCATCAGGGTGCATTGGAGCGCGGCGCCAAGACCGCTTCCGACTCATACATCCTCTGGCCTGCCCGCATCGGTGCATTCTCGCTCGTCATGGGTCGTCACAGCACCAATGCCGACACCTCGCAGATGCCATTCTCATATCTCATCGAGAAGAAGGGCGAGACATTCATCGCTCCGGCTGTCAACCTGCGTTCTGTCGGTACCGTGCGCGATGCCCAGAAGTGGCCAAAGCGTGACAAGCGCTGCAAGGAGGGTCGTCTCGACATGGTCAACTTCAATCTCCTCTCGCCATACACTATCGACAAGATGGTACACGGCCTTGAGATCCTCGAACACCTCAAGTCACTCTCCGGCGCAACGTCCGACACCTATTCATACCAGTCGGCAAAGATCAGCAACAACTCCCTCCATCGCGGCATCGAGCTCTATCGCATTGCCATCACCAAATTCCTTGGCAATTCGCTCATCTCGCGTCTTGAGAAGATTACCGATGCCAATGGCAAGGTCAACCTCGACCGTCTGGCTCCGTCCAGCACCGATGGCTTGAAGGATTGGATCGACATTGCTGGTCTCATTGCTCCACACACACTCATCTCAAAGCTCATGAACGACATCGAGAGTGGCGTTGTGGCAAGCGCTGAGGAGATGAACGCGCGTCTGGCCGACATCCATGCCAACTATTACGAGTATGAGTGGACATGGGCTTATCAGCTGATGCTCAAGTTCTTCAATCTCGAAGACGGAAAGATCACGCTCTCCCAGTTGGCTGACATCGTGACCAAGTGGAAGGATGCTGTCATCGGCCTCGACAAGATGCTCTATCATGACGCACAGAAGGAGTTCAGCCTGACCGCACAGACAGGTTTCGGTTGCGACGGTAACGACAGCACCACACTTAAGGACTTCGAGCAGGTGCGCGGCGACTTCGAGAGCAACTCGTTTGTCACCGCTGTCAACGAGCACATTGCCAACAAGGGCGCGTTGGGCGACAAGTGGCTTGCCATCTTGAATGCGTAAAACCGTGAACCACACTTAGCAACAAAAAAATACTCACACTTACAGAAATAACCAATTATTATGAGAGTAATCATTAATCCCGACTACGCCACACTTTCAAAGTGGGCTGCAAACTACGTAGCAGCAAAGATCAACGCTGCTAACCCAACACCAGAGAAACCATTCAAGCTTGGCTGCCCTACAGGTTCGTCTCCACTCGGCCTTTACAAGGAGCTCATCGCTCTCAACAAGGCAGGTAAGGTTTCGTTCGCCAATGTTGTTACATTCAACATGGACGAGTATGTCAACCTCCCAGAGGAGCACCCAGAGTCTTATCACTCATTCATGTGGACAAACTTCTTCTCTCACATCGACATCAAGAAGGAGAACGTACACATCCTCAATGGCAATGCCAAGGATCTTGCTGCCGAGTGTGCTGCCTATGAGCAGGCTATCAAGGACGCAGGAGGCATTGACCTCTTCATGGGCGGCATTGGTCCTGACGGCCACATCGCTTTCAATGAGCCAGGTTCTTCACTCTCGTCACGCACTCGTGTCAAGACTCTCACCACCGACACCATCATCGCCAACTGCCGCTTCTTCGACAATGACGTGAACCTCGTTCCTAAGACTGCCCTCACCGTTGGTGTAGGCACCGTTATGGACGCCAAGGAGGTGCTCATCGTGGTCAATGGCCACAACAAGGCCCGTGCCCTTCAGCATGGCATTGAGGAGGGCGTAAGCCAGATGTGGACCATCTCTGCCCTTCAGATGCATCCACACGCAATCATCGTTTGCGATGAGGCTGCATGCGGCGAGCTCAAGGTAGATACCTACAAGTACTTCAAGGACATCGAGAAGGATAATCTCTAAAGCAAAAACACTTCCCAACTCTTAGGAAGTCCAAACGAAAGTTTCTCTGGCGTTTCCCAAGAGTTGGGAAGTCCAAACGAAAGTTTCTCTGGCATTTCCCAAGAGTTGGGAAGTCCAAACGAAAGTTTCTCTGGCATTTCCCAAGTGTTGGGAAGTCCAAACGAAAGTTTCTCTGGCATTTCCCAAGTGTCGGGAAGTCCAAACGAAAGTTTCTTTGGCATTTCCCAAGTGTTGGGAAGTCCAAAATAGCGAATGCTGAGCATTTCCATAAAGTTCGGAAATGCTCAGCATCGTTTTTATAGTGTCCCAAGAGCCTGGGAAGCCTTTTGTATTGGCTTTTACTGATTCTGATAGGTGTAGGTTGTCTGGCTGAGAACCTCGCCGGTGGTCTGATCAAGTTCGCTCATGGTCAGCTGATTCAAGCCGAGAGCCGAAACCTTGAACTTAGAGACTCCGTAGATGTAGGTGAAGTTCCATTCAGGAATGTCGCGCCTTGTGAGGTAGTTGTGTGCGCCGTTGTACTGCACCAGAGCCTGCTTGTAGGAAGAGTAGTAAAGATAGCCGCCTGTCTGAAGGAGGTTGATGGTGTCCTTCTTGCTGACAAAGTGGTTTGTTACGGTCGAGTCACTGTAGAACCAAAGAGTGTCGTATGTACCTTCGTTGTCGGTGAACGTCCATGTGCCTACAAGGAACGAGGTGCTGTCGGCAACCAGTGCCTCAAAGCCGTCACCAATGAGAGATGTGATAAAATCGGCACGCGCTGCTTTGCTGTCGAGTCCGAACTGCTGGAGGACGGCTGTGCCTGTCGAGCCGCAACCTGTCAGACAGATGACGATAAACGCAGCAATAGGTATGAGAAGTTTTTTCATCTTAGTGTTGAGGTATGAGTGTTTTTTGTCACCGCAAAGATACGTCAATAATTGCAAATTACCAAACTTTCATGGCCTAAAGCATAGATAAAACCCTCAAAAATATGTTTTATAACATAAATAACACACTTTTTTCAGATAAAATATTGCAAAATACAAAAAAATATTTACATTTGTACCCGCAAAACACAGTCTCTAATACCTTTAAATATATATAGACAGTTTCTTAGAACTGACTAAACAACATATCATAAATCTAATAATACCGCGTATGAAAGTTTACAATTCGAACGAGATCAAAAACATTGCACTCTTGGGCAATGACGGTTCGGGCAAGACAACTTTGACCGAAACCCTCCTGTATGTATCAGGTCAGATCGCTCGTAAGGGCCGAGTTTCCCAGCAGACCACAGTCAGCGACTATTTCCCTGTTGAGAAGAATTATGGCTACTCTGTATTCAGCACAATCTTCCACACTGAGTGGAATGGCAAGAAGCTTAATATTATCGACTGCCCGGGCATGGACGACTTTGTAGGTCAGGCCATCACCGCCATGTCGGTTACCGATACCACCATCCTCCTTATCAATGGTTCAGTAGGTCTTGAGGTGGGTACGCAGAACCACTTCCGCTATACCGAGAAACTCCAGAAGCCTGTCATCTTCCTCGTCAACCAGCTCGACAGCCCTGAGTGCGACTATGACACTCTCGTTGAGGACCTCCAGCTTACATACGGCGAGAAGGCCGTGCCTGTGCAGTATCCTATCGAGACAGGCGAAGGTTTCCACCAGCTCATCGACGTGATTCTGATGAAGCAGCTCACCTACGATGCCAACGGCAAGCTCACCATCGAGGAAATCCCTGCCGATCAGCTTGAGAAGGCTCAGGAGATGCATCGCACACTCGTTGAGGCAGCTGCCGAGAACGATGAGGCATTGATGGAGAAGTTCTTCGAGACCGAGCAGCTCACCGAGGACGAGATGCGTGAAGGTATCCGCAAGGGTATGGTTACACGTTCGGTATTCCCAATCTTCTGTGTATGCGCTGGCAAGAACATGGGCGTTGACCGCTTGATGGAGTTCCTTGGCAATGTCGTTCCATTCGTTGACGAGATGCCTTCAGTTCACAATACACGCGGCGAGGAGGTTAAGCTCACCACCGATGGTCCTACAAGCCTTTACTTCTTCAAGACTGGCGTTGAGCCACATATCGGCGAGGTTCAGTATTTCAAGGTAATGAGCGGAACCGTTCATGAGGGTGATGATCTCACAAATGCCGACCGTGGCACGAAGGAGCATCTTGCTTCGCTCTTCGTATGCTCTGGTGCTAATCGCGAGAAGGTTTCTGAACTCCAGGCCGGCGATATCGGCTGTACTGTCAAGCTCAAGGATGTACGTACGGGCAACACTCTGAACTCTGTCGATAACGACTGCAAGTTCAATTTCGTTAAGTTCCCAGCTTCTAAATATACACGCGCCATCACAGCTGTCAATCAGGCCGACACAGAGAAGATGATGCAGGCTCTCACACGTATGCGCCTTGAGGATCCAACATGGGTTGTCGAGCAGTCGAAGGAGCTCCGTCAGATTCTTGTACATGGTCAGGGCGAATTCCACCTTCGCACACTCAAGTGGCGTCTTGAGAACCTCGACAAGATCCAGGTTAACTTCGCACCACAGCGCATCCCATACCGTGAGACAATCACCAAGGCTGCACGTGCAGAATATCGTCATAAGAAGCAGTCGGGCGGTGCCGGCCAGTTCGGTGAGGTTCACATGATCGTCGAGCCATATCAGGACGGCATGGAGGATCCTGTTGTTTACAACATTGGCGGCAAGGAATATCGTGTGACAATGAAGGGCAAGGAGGAACTTGACCTTCCATGGGGCGGCAAGCTTGTCTTTATCAACTCGGTTGTTGGTGGTGCCATCGATACACGATTCATGCCAGCCATCCTCAAGGGCATCCAGCAGTGCTTGGAGCAGGGTCCATTGACAGGCTCATACGCTCGCGACGTTCGCGTTGTGGTATATGACGGCAAGATGCATCCGGTTGACTCAAACGAACTCTCGTTCATGCTTGCAGCCCGCAACGCATTCAGCCAGGCATTCCGTGAGGCAGGTCCTAAGGTTCTCGAACCAATCTATGACGTTGAGGTATTCGTTCCAGGCGAGAAGATGGGTGATGTGATGAGCGATCTCCAGAACCATCGCGGTATGATCATCGGCATGGGTGCAGAGGCTGGCTATCAGAAGCTTCAGGCCAAGGTGCCACTGTCAGAGATGTCCGACTACTCGACCACACTTTCTTCGCTGACTCAGGGCGCAGCTTCGTTCATCATGAACTTCGCAAGCTACGAGCTCACTCCGACCGACATCCAGCAGAAGCTCATCGCTGAGCACGACAAGGAGGTTGCAGAGTAATCTGAACTGCTTGCACCATTCCTGAGCAATCAGCGAATCTTGCAGATAATATTATACAATGAGAGCCGCCCCGATGTGGGGTGGCTCTCATTGATATTATTGGGCCAATTGGCCTAATTGGTCTAATAAGCCTAATTGGCCTAATTGGTCTAATTGGCCCAATAAGCCTAATTGGTCTAATTGGTCTAATTGGCCTAATAAGCCTTATTAGCCTAATTAGCCCAATTAATAAAATGTCAGGCTTTAATAGCCGGCGCTCTCTATGTCCTCAAGGTTCTGATAGCCTTCAAGGTCGATCTCATCCGGGTCGTAGTCCTCGTCGCCATAGAGTGCCATCTCGTCGTTGAAGTCCTTGAACATATCGTCGAGATCGCCTTCCTGCTTAGGAGCCTTGCCTTTCTCGGTGACAACGGCAGGAGCGAGCAGATGCTTATGCTCGATGACCTCACGTACCTGCATGAAGAGTCCGCGATCGCACATGGTGTCGAAGATGAAGATGAGCTTGGCTCTGTTCTCGGCCTCTTCCTGTGAGATAAGGTCAGAGAGGTGGGTTTTGTCCATGAGCAGCGCGTTGTGGTTCGGATCATCGTCCATCACGTCCATCGTGATCGACTCCGTACGCTCCCAATCGCTGTTGCAGAGGTAGAAGGCTGACATCTGGTCGGTCTTATACTTACAGGTTTTCATGATGATGTTGTTGAGCTCAAGGAACGTAGCCTCGGCATCAATCTCAATTTCGCGGCGGAAATCATCGACTTCGTCGCTGAGAATCACGAATTTGTAAACCATATCTTATAATTAAAAAAACTAGATGGTTGCTAACAATGGTTGCTAACAAATGCTGCATTACATATTGCCTGCGATGATGCCACGGTCACTCTTGCGCACGAAGTCAAGGATGTAGTCGCGCTCCGGAGTTGATGGGAAATCGGCTTCGATGCGTTCGCAGGCATGTGTGGTGTTGAGTCCGCTCATGTAGATCACGCGATAGATCTCCTGAATGTTGAGAACCTGCTCGGCAGTGAAGCCGCGGCGACGGAGACCGACAGAGTTAAGACCCATATACTTGGCTGGTGAACGGCCAACCATGGTGTAAGGCGGGATGTCCTTGGTCAGACCCGAACCGCCCTGGATCATGCAGTACGAGCCGATATGTGTGAACTGGTGGATGAGTGTGCCGCCGCCGATCACAGCAAACGGGTCAACCACAACCTCGCCAGCCATCTGTACGGAGTTGCTCATGATGACGTTGTCGCCGACATTACAGTCGTGAGCAACGTGGCAGTAAGCCATGATCATGCAGTTCTTGCCAACCTTGGTAACGCCTTTCGATGCGGTGGCGCGATGCACGGTAACACATTCGTGCAACTGTGTGCCGTCACCGATCTCCACAGTGGTATATTCGCCCTTGAATTTCAGGTCCTGTGGTACGGTGGCAATGCATGCGCCAGGGAAGATGTGGCAGTTCTTGCCGATGCGGGCTCCTGGGAAGATGGTGACATTGTTTTCGAGTACGGTGCCGTCACCGATGACTGTGTCGGAATATACGCAGCAGAAAGGTCCGATCTTAACGCCTTCGCCGATCTGTGCGCCTTCCTCGATATATGCAAGTTTAGAAATTTCGCTCATAAATAAAGATTTACTTGTTCTTGATAATCTGTGCCATAAACTCAGCCTCGCTGACGATCTTATCGCCTACGAAGGCATAGCCCTTCATCTCGGCAACGCCACGGCGGAGAGGAGAGAGGAACTGAACACGGAAGATGAGTGTGTCGCCCGGTACAACCTTCTGGCGGAACTTCACGTTGTCAATCTTCATGAAGTATGTAGAGTAGCGCTCTGGTTCGTCAACAGAGTTAAGCACGAGGATGCCCGAACACTGAGCCATAGCCTCAACCTGTAGAACGCCTGGCATAACAGGCTCCTCTGGGAAGTGACCTACGAAGAATGGTTCGTTGGCAGTTACGTTCTTAATGCCGACTACATAGTCGTTTGTCTCACACTCGATAATCTTGTCAACGAGCTGCATTGGGTAACGGTGAGGCATGATGGCCTTGATGCCTACATTGTCAAGGATTGGAGCCTTGTTTGGATCATATACAGGAGCCTGAACCTCTGTGCGCTTCAAATCCTTACGCACGGCACGTGCCAGCTTGTTGTTGATGCCATGACCAGGGCGTGTAGCGATGACGCGGCCCTGAATGAACTTACCGATGAGGGCAATGTCGCCGAGGATATCGAGCAGCTTATGGCGTGCAGGTTCATTGTCCCAAAGCAAAGGACGCTTCTGAACGTAGCCAAGCTTATCGGCCGATGGAGCGTCTGTGCCGATGGCAGAAGCCAGCTTGTCGAGTTCAGCCTGTTCAACCTTCTGGTCGTAGATAACCACGGCATTGTCGAGGTCGCCGCCCTTGATGAGGTTGGCAGCCAGGAGAGGCTGGATCTCACGTACGAAGACGAATGTGCGTGCAGCGGCAATCTTATCCTTGAACTCAGATACGTTGTTGAGCACGGCGAACTGGTTGTTGAGCACTGGCGATGGGTAATCGACGAATGTTGTAACCGAGAAGTGGTCGTCAGGATAGATTTCGAGCTTGATGTCGTTCTCTGGGTCCTCGACGGTATATTTCTTCATGATGCGGAACACCTCACGCTTGGCGTCCTGTTCTGCGATGCCGGCCTTCTCGATAGCCTCAACGAATGGGAGAGCCGAACCGTCGAGGATAGGAAGTTCAGGAGCATTCACCTCGATCGAACAGTTGTCGATGCCAGCGCAGTAGAGTGCAGCCATGGCATGTTCGATGGTGCTGATCTGTATATCGCCTTTCTTCACCACAGTACCGCGGTTTGTAGCTGCCACATTGTCGGCCAGAGCCTCGATGACAGGGCGCTCAGCGATGTCAACGCGGGTGAACGTATAGCCAGTGTTTACTGGGGCAGGATTGAACGTTGCTGTAATGTCAAGGCCGGTATGGAGGCCTTTGCCGGTCACTGTGAAAGGAGCGGCAAGTGTCTGTTGTTTTTGCATACTATCGTTTGATTATTTGTTAATGCTTTTTTTGAGTTCTTTGATGTCGTTCTGCATGTCTGGCAGTCGCTTCAGATAGACTGCCTGACGGGCCCAGTCCTTGGCAGGTATTACCGGAGTGCCCATAAGGATCTGACCGTCCTTGATGTTGCCAGGAATTCCTGACTGAGCGCCGAATGTATTCTGGCTGCCGATCGAAAGCTGTCCAGCCACGCCCACCTGACCTGCGAAGATGTTCCAGTCGCCGATCTTGGTAGTGCCAGCCACGCCCACCTGAGCGCAGAAGATATTGTTCTGGCCTGTCACGACGTTGTGGCCGATCTGCACCATATTGTCCATCTTTGTGCCACGGCCGATGACTGTGTGACCCATTGTAGCGCGGTCGATGGTGGTGTTTGCACCGATCTCATTGTCGCCTTCAAGGACTACATTGCCGATCTGCGAGATTTTCTGCAGCTTGCCGTCAACAGGAGCGAAGCCGAAGCCGTCGGCACCGATGACGCAACCGGCATGCAGGATGCAGTTGTCGCCAATCACGCAGTCATGATAGATCTTGACGCCGGCATAGATCAGGCAGTTCTTGCCCACCTTCACGTTGTCGCCCAGATAGACCTGAGGATAGATCTGCGTGCCTTCGCCAATCTCAACGCCCTTGGCGATGTAGGCGAAAGCTCCTACGTATGCATCGGCAGGAACCTGCACGCCCTCGGCAATGAATGAAGGCTGTTCGATGCCTTTCTTGCGTGGGTTTAGGGCATCCTGCACCATGTTGAGGAGCATGCCCATTGCTGCACGGGCATCTGCCACCTTGACGAGAGTAGCGGTGTATGAACGCTCAGGATCGAGTTCGATGCTCTGGTCGATGAGCACCACGCTCGACTCTGTGGTGTAGAGATAGTCAGTATATTTAGGATTTGAGAGGAACGACAGACGGCCTTTCTGACCTTCTTCGATCTTGGCCAGGTCGCTCACTTTCACATTTGGATCGCCGATGACCTCGCCACGGAGGAACATTGCAATCTGTTGGGCTGTAAATTCCATAGTCATTCTTGTAGTGTATTCGTTTGTTTGGTAAATATGGCTGTTCGATGGCTCATAATTAGCTGTTCGATGGCTCATAATTACATGTATTCGTGCGCAAATATAAGTCTTTTCTTACAGAAACCCAAATAACAACATGTTTTTTTCACTCAAAGCCATGATTATCTCACATTTTTCATCGCATAATGCTCAAAAGCAAACTGCACAGTGCAAAAATATGTGCACTGTGCAGTTATTTATGTGTGATTTATCGGCCGATAATCAGAATGTGATCGGCCAAAATTCTGAGTTTTAATTGGCCAATACTCTGAATTTTTATCAGCCGATAATCATTGATCAATCAGTCTTCGAGAGCCTGCTTGAGGTCGGCGATGAGGTCGGCCTTGTCTTCCAGACCGCATGAAATACGTACCAGGCCTGCTGGGATGCCGGCGGCTTCGAGCTGTTCCTCGCTCATCTGACGGTGTGTCGATGTGGCAGGGTTGAGGCAGCATGTACGTGCATCGGCTACGTGTGTCTCGATGGCAGCCAGCTTCAGCTTCTTCATGAATGCCTCGGCACCGGCGCGACCGCCCTTGATGACAAACGACACAACGCCGCAGCCGCCGTTTGGCATGTACTTCTGAGCGATCGAATAGTATGGGTCGGTTGGCAGGCCTGAGTAGTTGACCTTCTCAACCTTTGGATGGCTGGCGAGGAATTCGGCAACAGCCTGACCGTTCTCGACGTGACGAGGCATACGTACGTGCAATGACTCAAGACCGAGATTGAGGATAAAGGCATGCTGTGGAGCCTGGATGCAACCGAAGTCGCGCATCAGCTGGGCTGTGCACTTGGTGATGAAAGCGCCCTCCTTGCCGAATTTCTCAGCGTAGGTGATGCCATGATAGGACTCGTCAGGTGTGCAGAGTCCTGGGAACTTATCGGCGTGTGCCATCCAGTCGAACTTGCCTGAGTCGATGATTGCACCGCCCACACAAGCACCGTGTCCGTCCATATACTTTGTTGTGGAGTGGGTGACGATGTCTGCGCCCCATTCGATAGGACGGCAGTTAACTGGAGTCGGGAAGGTGTTATCGACGATGAGAGGCACTCCGTTCTGGTGTGCCACCTTTGCAAACTTCTCGATGTCGAGGACGGTGAGGGCTGGGTTGGCAATAGTTTCGCCGAACATAGCGCGTGTGTTAGGCTGGAATGCAGCGTTCAGTTCCTCTTCCGATGCTGTCGGCGATACGAAAGTCACCGAGATGCCCATCTTGGCCATGGTCACAGAGATGAGGTTGAACGTTCCGCCATAGATGCTGCTCGATGCCACGATGTGGCTGCCGCATTCGCAAATATTGAACAGGGCAAAGAAGTTGGCTGCCTGGCCGCTCGAAGTGAGCATTGCGGCAGCACCGCCCTCAAGGGCAGCGAGCTTGGCTGCAACGTAGTCGTTGGTTGGGTTCTGCAGACGGGTGTAGAAATAGCCCGATGCCTCAAGGTCGAAGAGTTTGCCCATGTCCTCCGATGTGTTGTATTTGAATGTGGTGGACTGGACGATAGGGATCTGGCGAGGTTCACCGTTGCCTGGTGTGTAGCCTGCCTGAACGCATTTTGTGTTGATAGACTGTGCCATATTGTAATTGGATTGCTTTATTTTCGGGCGCAAAAGTACTCATTTATTATTATATGTGCAATGTTTTATGGTGAAAATTTGTTAATTATTTGCAATCAACCGTCATTGTTTTGCACAAAAAGCACAATAATAGATAAAAAAACGGCAGATTTATCATATAATAATTGCAAAAATGTGTTTAATGCACTATATTTGCACCACGAATACACATTCAATGGACAACCGTTTGAAAAAACCATTCAATGGACAACCGTTTGAAAACTCAGGAACAGACATATCTCCGTCAGGGAAGGGAAGCGTGGCAGCGACAGGACTGGCAGATGGCTCTCGACTGTTATCAGCATGCCATTGAGCTCAATCCCGAAAGCGAGGCCGTTGAGCTGCGTCGGATGGCAGTCCGTATCATTGAGTTCCACAACAAGGAAATCTATAACGTCTAACATATATTTATGATAAAAGGAACAATCAAGGTCGATACAGACCGATGCAAAGGCTGTAATCTGTGTGCCGTGGCATGTCCGAAGAAGATCATCACTCTTTCGGAAACTGTCAACCGCATGGGTTATCATTATGCACAGCAATCCGATAATGATGCCTGTACGGGTTGTGCTGCGTGCGGCATCATGTGTCCCGATGGATGTATCACCGTATTCAGAGAGAGACTATGAACAACGAAATAATGCTTCTTAAGGGCAATGAGGCGATTGCCCATTCAGCCATCCGCAACGGCTGTGACGGATTCTTCGGTTATCCGATCACGCCTCAGAGCGAGGTGCTCGAAACGCTTGCCGTGCTCAAGCCGTGGGAGACCACGGGCATGGTGGTGCTGCAGAGCGAGAGTGAGTTGGCATCCATCAATATGGTCTATGCCGGTGGTGCGACAGGCAAGTGTGTCATGACTTCATCGTCAAGCCCGGGTGTGGCTTTGATGCAGGAGGGAATCTCCTACATGGCAGCATGCGAGATTCCTGGTCTTATCGTCAGCGTGCAGCGTGGCGGACCTGGTCTCGGCACGATCCAGCCGTCACAGTCTGATTACCGACAGGCTGTCTATGGCGGTGGCAACGGCGACTATCGTGTCATCGTGCTTGCACCTAACAGCGTGCAGGAGATGGCCGATTCCGTAGGAGAGGCGTTCCGTCTGATGTTCAAGTGGCGCATGCCGGTCATGATTCTGTCTGACGGCGCCATCGGTCAGATGATGGAGAAGGTTGTTCTCCCTCCGTTCAAGCCGCGCAGGACCGACGAGGAGGTGCGTCAGCAGTGTCCGTGGGCAATCAACGGCCTTGGCCTTCTCTCGCGCAAGCCGAACTTTGTGTCGTCGCTCGAACTTGATGCTGCTGTGATGGAGAAGCGCAACCGTGCCATGCAGGAGAAATACCGTGCCATCGAGGCCGAGGAGGTTCTTTACGAAGAGTATATGCTCGATGATGCCGAGTACGCTATCGTGGCTTACGGCAGTTCGTCGCGCATCAGCATGGGAGCCATCGACCAGCTCCGCGAGAAGGGCGTTAAGGTTGGAATGCTGCGACCAAAGACTCTCTGGCCTTTCCCAGAGCAGCGCATCGGAGAGCTGGGCCGTCAGTGTCACGCGCTTCTCACCGTCGAGATCAACGAAGGTCAGATGGTGCGCGATGTGCGTTATGCCGTTGCCGGTCAGTGTCCGGTTGAGTTCTTCGGCCATTCGGGTGGCGTGATGCCATCGCCCGAGGAAGTGGTCGATAAAATGGAATCGATAATCAATAATAGATAATTGCCAGATGGAGACCGTATATAAGAAACCCCGCTTGCTCAATGATGTGACGATGCACTACTGTCCGGGATGCGGACACAGCCTTGTGCATAAACTCGTGGCAGAGGTGCTCGAAGAGATGGGCGTTGAGGAACGTGCCGTGGGCATCTGTCCTGTAGGCTGCGCTGTGTTTGCCTATCGTTATGTCGATATCGATTGGATTGAAGCCGCCCATGGCCGTGCTCCTGCATGTGCATCGGCTGTCAAGCGTCTGTGGCCCGATCATCTGGTGTTCACCTATCAGGGCGACGGCGACCTTGCGTGCATCGGCACGGGCGAGACCATCCAGGCCCTGAACCGTGGCGAGAACATTGCCGTCATCTTTATCAATAATGCCATCTACGGTATGACAGGCGGACAGATGGCTCCGACCACGCTCATGGGTCAGAAGACCTCGACCTGTCCTTACGGACGTCAGGCCGACCTCCATGGCTTCCCGTTGCATATCACCGACATTGCCGCCACGCTTGAGGGCACATGCTACGTGACCCGTCAGGCAGTCAACAACGTGGCCAATGTAGCCCGTACCAAGCGTGCCATCCGTCAGGCTTTCCAGAACTCGCTCGATCGCAAGGGCGCATCGTTTGTCGAGGTTGTATCGACATGCAGTGCAGGCTGGAAGATGACGCCGGAGCAGGCCAACCAGTGGATGGCAGACAATATGTTGCCTTACTATCCGTTGGGCGACTTGAAGGTCAATGGCGAGAAGAAGTAATGCAGTTTGACGATAAAGAAGAACGTATATGAAAGAAGAGATAATCATCAGCGGATTTGGCGGACAGGGTGTTTTGTCGATGGGCAAGATCTTGGCATACGCCGGCATCATGGAAGGCAAGGAGGTGAGCTGGATGCCAGCCTACGGACCTGAGCAGCGTGGCGGCACGGCCAACGTAACCGTCATCCTGAGCGACAAGCCCATTGCCTCGCCAATCCTCAACCGTTACGACACGGCCATCGTGCTCAACCAGCCTTCGCTTGAGAAGTTCGAACCGCTGGTCAAGCCTGGCGGATGCCTTATCTACGACAGTTACAGCATCCTCACCAAGCCTACGCGCACCGACATCAATGCCTATTGCATCGATGCCATGGTCGAGGCTGCACGTATGCAGAATGCCAAGGTGTTCAATATGCTGATCCTCGGCGGTCTGCTCAAGGTGCGTCCTATCGCATCGGTCGATGATGTGGTCAAGGGTCTTTACAAGGCCCTGCCTGAGCGTCATCATAAGCTCATCCCGATGAACGAGGCTGCCATTCGCCGCGGCATGGAGCTCATCACTCCTTCGTGCTGAAACTCCTATACCTATAACCAGACAGCAAGAGCTGAAAGCGTGGTGCTTTCAGCTCTTGCTTATTTCCAGTCCCTTGCTTGAGAGAGTCATATCGACGAATCTTGCCTTGTCGTTCAGCGGGTTGCCGTTCAGGGTCTTCTTGATTCGGGCAGCCGCCTCTTCGTCCTTCGCCACCATGTAGAGGTAGCCGCCACCACCGGCGCCAGGCAGCTTGTAGCCGAGACAGAGATCGTCAATCTGGCGTGTGATGGCCTTCACGCCGTCAGGGTTAGTGCCGCTGTCCAGGGCCTGGTTCTGCTGCCATGTCTTGGCCACGAGGCGACCCATCTGTTCGAAGTTGCCGCGCTGTATGGCATCATACAGGTCGAGTGCGTGCTGTTTCATCTCGGCAAGGAGCGACAGATGCTGACCGGAGTTGAGGAACATGCCGCGCACGATTTCAGCCAGTATTCCCTTCGCCGTGCGTGTGATGCCGGTGTAGTAGAGCAGGTGCAGCTTCTGGTATTCGGGGGCGGTGAACAGCGTGTCGGGCAGCCATCTTACCAACGGCTGCTGATGCCATCCAGGCTGGGTCTGCAGCAGTTTCACGCCCTGCATCACGCCTCCATACTGATCCTGCCATCCGCCGCCCGTGGTCAGAAGTTGTTCGAGCACCAGCGTACGGTTCGAGATCTCATATCTGTCCCATCCGAGGCCGCAGAATTCGTTCACGGCACCCAGCACGGTCGATGCCAGGATGCTCGATGTGCCGAGACCCGAACCGGCAGGAATAGCCGATAGCATGGTCATCTCTATGCCCGAGCCGAAGTCTGCCAGTTGCTGCTGGAGCGAGTCGTACTTCTGAGCGCAGAAGTCGGGATGGAATCCTGCCAGCACCAGGGCAGCCTTTGGGATTGAGAACGGCGAGCCCACCTTGTTGACGGCGGCAAGCTGTTCGTATGTCTCCACCTTCTCAGCCGCACCGAGGTCGATGCTGCGCAGTATGATATGGTGTTCGCTGCAAGGCTTGCAATAGACCTGCAACGGCGGTTGTCCGTTGAGTTCGATGGCGATGTTCACCACATTGCCGCCTTCCATCAGGCTGTAAGGAGGCGTGTCGGTCCATCCGCCGGCAAGGTCGATGCGCACCGGACTGCGGCTCCACACAATCTGGTCGGCATAGACGTTGAGGCGTGGCATCTGAGCGTCATGGGCCGTGGCTGTCAGACCTTCGCGCATCAGCGAGAATGCCCTTGCCTCGTTGTAGGCTGCCTTCGCAATGTCCTGCTGTCCGTTGTTTCTCAACGAAGCCAGTCTTGCCCTGAACATCGCGTCGCTGATCTGCTTCAGAGGTTCGGTGGTGTCGGGCAAAGGCTTTGGTTCGTCGATGCCGTGCTTCACGAACTCCTCGGCAGCATTGGCAAGATCCAGCTGGTAGAACACGCTGTTGTCCGAGTTGGCGGCAAGCGCAGGCCAGTTCTGGGCACGCAGCTCCTGTCGCTGGGCTTCCAGACGGCGCAGGTTGGCGTAGGCCGACAGTTCCTCGGCGCTCATCTTGCGGCTCTCGTTCCACACCTTGGCGCTGCCCAATTCGTTGATCAACCAGTCTGCCACTTCCACAACTTTCTCCACGCTGTCCACCACAGGGTAGATCCTTGCGTTGACCTGCGGATTGCTGCAGTCCTTGAAGCCAAGTGACTTGAGCAGCCAGTCGGGGTGAGGGTCGTCGATCTCGTACAGACGCACAGCCCATTCCTTCTCGCCGATAGGCACGATGTCGAGGCACATTCCTTCAGGCAGGCGCAGAGGCTTGTCGGCGTGGGGCATACCTGTCACGATGTTCGATCCCATCAGCTGCCATCCCTCACAGATGTATGAGTTCTCGATCCATGTGTTCTGGTTGCGGTCGGAGAGGGGAGTGAGGCACACCGAGTTCTGCACGAACATGCTTGGATGCGGCTTCACGCCATGCTTCATGATGAAACGCTGATCCTTGACGATGTTCTGTATTGCCAGGGTCGATGAGATCATCTCGGGCGATGTGCCGTAGTGGTGGAACTCACCGCCGGGCAGGGGCAGTATTGCCACCGAGAGCTGGTTCAGTTCCGGGTCGGCAATCTTCGGATTCTTGCCCAGCGTGAGGCCGAACTCCGAGTAGAGGTCGTATGTGGCAGGATATCCGTTGCTTTCGGGCGTAGGTGCCGAACGTTTCATGAGCAGGTCGAGGGCCTTGTCTGAGAGCAGCCACACGCCGATGTCCATGAGGAAGAGGTGATCCTTCATCAGCGAGCCGAGAGTCTCGACCGTAGGCTTCTGCAGCATGTATTCGAGCACGTCGGGCGTCTGTCGGCGCGAGACGAACACACCGTGGTTCTTGGCCAGCGAGGGCTGCACCCACAGGCCGTAGCACACCACGTCGGCATCCGGGATCTCCTGCAGCTGCTGGTTGGCGCGTATCAGTACGTCACCGCTCACGATCATCGTGCGCAGGCGTTCGGGAGCCTTCTGCATGATACTCTCATATAGTGGCAGCTGAAGGTCGAGGAGGTTCTGGCTGAGTTTCTGTCCGCGTTTCCATCTGAACACCGGTATCGGGGTCAGGATCTTGCCCGAGGGAGCGTAGGCTGGCAGACGGCGGCTCTGGCCTCCGGCATGGACGATGATGCAGCGTTCGCCCTCGGTTATGAATCCCGATCGGCGGGCCTCCTGTACGGTCCATGCCGTACCGCCGCCCGATCCGAGTTTCTGTCCGATAGGGTCGTTGGTGCAGAACCACTCATCGCGGCTGCTGCCTGTGATATCGTGAAAGCAGTCCACCAGGTTAGGTGGCAAAGACAAAAGCTTCTTCATGGTGATTGTGTTGTTACTCCTTTCAAAGAAAACTAAGCATTCTTCGAAAGAAAAAGGGAGTGCCAGCTTGGGGATTCGTGATGAAACTCCGAATATGTAAGATTTGGGGTCCGCTTCGCCTCCGTAATCTGCCTCTCGACCGTGAGGTCTGCCTATACGGTGGTATCCATGCAAATGCGTTTCCTGAGCGAGTCAGGGCGTGATTCTTTCCGATGTCGGATAGGTTGGTAGCCCGCCATTGGCTGACGGTGTTCCCCGTTTAATGAAAATTGTGAGTTTCCCGATCGTACATTACTGGCACTCCCATGGGGTTATTTGCGTTTCAATTTGTCAAGTGTACATTCAAAGTCGATGCCCGTGTTGTGGGCTGTCTCGGTCTTCAGTGTCTCGATGAGCGACTGTCTGACGAACCGGCTTGCCCTCTTGACCGATGTGGCGAACTCCACGCCGTTGACGGCATCGGCTCCGAGTATTGCTGCGAATACGTCGCCTGTGCCCGAGCGGGTCTGTTCCACCTGCGTCTGTCTCTGGAACGATGTCGCGCCTCCCTGTGTTGCGAGTGCATTGCCGATACATCCTCCCATCTTCAGACCGGTGATGACCACGTTCCTCGCGCCCATGTCGGCAAGCTTATGCACCATGTCGTCAATCTCCCTGACCTTCCATCCGCCCTCCTTGTAGGGAGTGCCGGTCAGGAAGCATGCCTCGGTGAGGTTCGGGGTCACGATGTCGGCGTAGGCGATGAGGCGTTTCATCTCGCGGCACAGCTTCTCGGTGTATGTCGGATACATCCTGCCGTTGTCGCCCATCACAGGGTCGATGAGCACGTGGGTCTGAGGTGTGCGGAAGCTTGTGATGAAGTCCTGCACGATCGATATCTGCCTTGCCGAGCCGAGGAATCCTGTCATGATGCCGTCGAACTGCAGGTCGAGTTTCTTCCACTCGTTGATGTAGGCCTGCATCGAGCCAGTGAAGTCCTGACAGAAGAACGACGGGAAGCCCGTGTGGTTTGAGAAGATTGCTGTTGGCAGCGCGCAACCCTGCACGCCGAGGTGCGACACGATGGGCAGTATCACCGATGTGCTGCATCGGCCATATCCCGAGATATCGTTTATGATTGCTATCTTCCTGCTCACTTTGATTGGGGTTCAGTTGTTGTTCGACAGTCGTTCTTTTTGACTGCGCAAAGGTACAATGTTTTTCGTCAACAACCAAATTTTTGGCTTATTTATTTCAATTCTTTGCAAAAATTCGGAAAAAGCCTTATCTTTGCACCCGAAAAATGAGTCTTAACGCACATATAAACCCACTTATGAGAGTAGCTGTGATTGGGGCAGGAGCGGCGGGATGCTTCTGTTCGGTGATGCTCAGGCGTCAGTGTCCCGATGTCATTGTCGATGTCTATGAAGCCGGTTCGAGGCCTTTGGCCAAGGTGGCTGTCACGGGCGGCGGCCGTTGCAACCTCACCAATTCCTTCCGTGCCATACGCAGCCTGAAGGAAGCCTATCCGCGTGGCGAGCAGGTGGTCAGGCGTGCGTTCTGCGAGTTCGATCATGAGGCGCTCTTCCGCTGGTTCGAGGCTGAGGGAGTGCCGTTGGTCACACAGGACGATGAGTGCGTCTTCCCGCGCAGCCAGGACGCCATGCAGATAGTCGAAACCCTGACCCGGGCTATGTCGAAGGCCGGCGTGAGGCTCCATACGTCACAGCGCATCATCTCTGTGGAGCAGGCAGCCGACGTGACCGCTCCGACAGGTCCATCTGGCGCTTGCCCAGGCTACGTCTTGCGTTCGCAGGGCGGCACGTTCACAGCCGATGCCGTTGTGGTCACCACGGGCGGTTCGCCCAAGGTTTCGGGCCTCTCATTCCTTTCTCCGCTCAATCTGATTGTCGAGCCTCCCGTACCGTCGCTCTTCTCGTTCAATATCGCCGGCACCTCGCCGCTCATGGGCCTTGTGGTCGATCCTGTCACATGCGGACTTGTCGGCACCAGGATGCGCAGTCGCGGAGCCCTCCTTTTCACACATTGGGGCATGAGCGGACCTGCCGTTCTCAAGCTTTCCAGCTATGCGGCGCGTCATCTTGCCGAGTGTGCCTATCGTGCCCAGCTCATGGTCTCTTGGCTCGATGAGATGGGCGAGGACGAGGTGCGCAGCCTCATCCTTGCGATGCAGTCGTCACAGCCTTCGCGTCAGGTGGGCAACACCCATCCGCAGCAGCTCCCTTCGCGCCTGTGGCAATATCTAATCGTACGCGCCGGCATACGCGAGGATCAGCGCTGGGCGGAGGTCGGTCGCAAGCAGATCAACCGTCTCGTGGCCACTCTCACCGCCGACGTCTATGACATTGAAGGACAGAGCCGCCACAAGGACGAGTTCGTCACCTGTGGCGGCATTTCACTTCGCAATATCAATCCTGGCACACTCGAATGCCGCACCCATCCCAACCTTTTCTTTGCGGGTGAGGTGCTCGATGTCGATGCCATCACCGGAGGCTTCAACCTCCAGGCGGCGTGGAGCATGGGCTATGTCGTGGCCGGGCAGCTTCGCAGGCTGGCGGCAGGAGGGGAGTGACCTTCTTTACCTTCTTTACCTTCTTTACCTTCTTTACCTTCTTTATCATCTTTATCTTCTTTACCTTCTTTATCTTCTTTATCTTCTTTACCTTCTTTACCCTCTTTATCTTCTTTACCTTCTTTATCTTCTTTACCTTCTTTACCTTCTTTATCTTCTTTACCTTCTTTATCTTCTTTACCTTCTCTCCATCATCACTTTTCCGTCCTTCACATACAGGTGGCCCTTGTGTGACGGGGTCACGCGGCGGCCCAAGAGGTCGTAAGTCACGCTGGCGTCTGATGTGCTGCGCTCTGAGACGGCAGGCGAAGTGACCGAAGTGATCAGCGGATCCATGGCGTCGAGCAGCTGCTGGCGTGCCGACTCATAATCCGAAGGATGGATGCTCACCAGATCCTTCACGTTGTCAACCACGGCTGCGAGCGATGCGGTCATCGTGGCGTATGCGGCATACTCCTCGCCATTGAGCTGGGCGATGAGAGCCTGAGCCTTGTGCAGGGTGCGCAGGAACTCGCCCTTGTAGAGTTCGGCCTGCGACGGACGCTTGCTCACGGTCAGCGGACCGATCACCACGCCGTTCCATCCGTTCGAGATGCTGTACTGCACCAGGTAGTTGCCTGCCGTGAGCACATCGACCACAACCTCATGCTGAGCAGAGCCTGTGACTTTCTGATCGGAGTTTTCCGACAGGCAGCCCTGAGGCATGAGCGAGGAGTCGGTGAATGCAGCCGAACCGTTCTTCACGCTTATCAGGCTGAGGCCGAACTTGTCATGGTTGGTCTGTGCGCCATTGTTCCAGTATGCCGAACGGAACGAGAGCGCGTAGTGTCCGCGTTTGAGCGAGAGTTCCTTGCCCGACACCTCGCCGTAGGTGAACGTGGCGCGGTTGTATTCTCTCGAACTGAAGTAGAAGCCGGCATCGAAATCGCCGCCAGGAGTGAAGTATTTCATGCGGCAGCCGCCGGTATTGGCTTCGCCCGAATGCTTCTCGTCCTTGGTTCCGTCCGAGTTGCTGTTCACGCGGTTCCAGCCGAATGGGATTCCCTCGCCGATGGCGTCGCGCATCGAAGCCCAGTCCTGGGTCATGAGAGTGTCGATGACCAAAGTCTCGCCTGTCTCGATGACGCCGTATGTATAGTTGCCTGCATACGTTCCGCCCTTGCCTGCGTCCTCGCTGTAGAGGCCCTGCAGCTGCAGGCGGTATTCCGAGTTCTTCGGGGTCTTGCCGTTAGGGATGCAGACGGTGAGCGTCTGGCTGAAGCCCGTCTCCTGCACCTCCAGGTTGATCAGATCCTGTCCGTCGAACATATTGGCCTTCACCTTGCTGCAGTCGGCAGGCATGTCGAGTGTGAAGGTGAAAGTGCGGTCGTTGGTTGCCGACATGTCGAAGCATCCGTCCTCTGGCGAGACACTCAGGATCTGCGGACCTGCTGCGAGCGACCATCGTGAGAGGAAGTTCCAAATCTCGATGTTGGTCATTGCCATGGCAGGGTCGTTGCTGTGCCAGTGGCCTTTGCCCGGCAGCTTGAGGTGAGCCACCTCCACGCCGTCTGTGCCGTTGACGTAGCGGATCAGCTCGGCAGTGGTGCTCGATGGGCCGCTCTTAGGCTTTTCCACCTTAGGCGTCGGATTACAGCCGTTGCGGCTCACCCATGCGTCGAGGTGGCTCTGCACGCTCGAATAGACGCACACGTCATCGCCTGTGCCGTGGGTGTGGATGATTGGAATAGGACGCGAGCTGGAGGTGTTCGGACCGCCCATGTTGTATCCGCTCACCGGAGCGAAGGCAGCGATGCGGTCGGCAATCTTCGTGGCTGCGTAGTAGGTCATCATGCCGCCCATCGAGAAGCCCGAGAGATAGACGCGGTTAAGGTCGATGGCATGGCGGCGGTGCATCTCGTCGATGATGTCGAGCAGGAAGTTGATGTCCTTGTCGCTGCCCAGGTCCCAGCCTTTGTTCTCGCCGTCAGGATAGACCACGACGAACTTTGCCGTGTCGGCCACAGCCTCATAGTTGGCCTGGTTGCGCTGGTAGTTGGCGTCCTGGTTCATACCGTGCATCGAGATGAGCAGCGGACGGTTCTGCGGCAATCCCTGCGGCACATAGACGATCATGTTGCGGTTCTTGCCGCCCGAGACGAGTGTCTCCTGTGCCATTGCGATGGCAGCTGCAAGCAGGCAGCATAGCATTAAGGTAATTCTTTTCATATTAGTATGTTTTTTTATAGGGAGTTAAAGGAGTTAAAGGAGATAAGGGAGTTAAAGGAGTTAAAGGAGATAAGGGAGTTAAGGGAGTTAAAGGAGATAGCTCCCTCGTCGCTTGGGAAGTTGAGGACGTTACCCCTTCGCCTTCCCCACCACCAGCGTCACGGCGGCGAAGATCAGCACCATGCCGATGGCTTCGCGCAGGCAGATCGATTCGCCAAGGAAGGCAATGCCCAGCGTGACGGCGGTGACAGGTTCGAGGGCTCCGAGCAGGGCCGTCTGGGTGCTGCCTATACATTGTATGGCGCGCGATGTCATCACCAGCGAGATGACCGTCGGGAACAGGCCAAGGCCGAGGCAGCAGAGCCACATCATCGTGCCATGAGGCATGACCAGCGGCACAATGCCGCATCCGAGGCGCACCACATAGATCAGCGAGCCGAACAGCAGGACGTAGAACGTGACGGGCAGCGTGGCGATGGTGCGCACACGGGTCTTGTTCAGGCCCACCAGATAGATGGCGTATGCGAGCGATGAGGCCATGACGCACAGGAAGCCTATCCAGAACGACTGCTGGGCGGCGGTGTCCGATGAGTCGGTGCGGCAGAGCAGAGCCACGCCTGCGGTGGCGGTCAGGAGGCAGCCGAGCACTATCCACGAGAGCCTTTCGCCGAAACACAGCGCCATGATCACCGCCACGAGTATCGGATAGACAAACAGCAGGGTGGAGGCAATGCCCACAGGCATGTAGTTGTAGCTCACGAAGAGCAGGATGCTCGATGCCGACATCAGCAGGCCCATGATGATGAGCTGCGGCAGGCTGTGGCGCTTCACGGTCAGGGTGTCGCGCAGATTCACCTTTCGCCTCCATGACTTCCAGCCGATGAGCAGCATCATCATCACGATGGCGATGACGTAGCGGAACAGCAGCACGGAGTCCGGGTTCATGCCGGCAGCGTAGAGCGGCTTGGCGAAAAGCGGATTGGTGCCGTAGGTGGCAGCTGCCAGGGCTGCAAAGAGGTATCCTTGAAGGCGCATGGTGCGGTCTTAGTTTTTGCTAATCGGTCGCAAAGTTACAAAAAACAATCGAGTTTTGTGCAAAACACCCTGCTTTTAACGCAAGAATTAACACATTTGTGCGCCATAACGCGCCTTTCCCGATATTTTACGCCCATTATTTGCATGTTTTTACCTCATCTGCCATTATTTTGCGTCCTCATCTGCCCACCGTTATCCACACGTCCTTATCTACCCACCGTTATCCATACGTCCTTATCTACCCACCGTTATCCATACGTCCTTATCTGCCCACTGTTATCCATACGTCCTCCGTTGTGCCCGCCTCAGCTGACTTTCCAGTCATCCCCCCTTTGGGGGGAAAGAGGGGGGCTATCCTTTCGAACGTCGGCCTTGAATTTTGCAGATGTGGACGCGACATAGGCGTGTAGAGAGATTCGCCCACGAGGATGCAGCCTTCGGTGTCAGATGACGTGTTGCCCGGATGGATCATCACGCCCGTGAATTGCGGCACGTTCTGCAGGAATGGCATCAAGCGGTGATACTTCCTGCTCCATTGCATTTCGATGCGATACCGGCCCTCAGGAATAGCCGTCCGTCCCATGACTTTCTTCTCCTTTTTCCAGTCGATGGCATGAGGTTCCAAGGTATGGCAAACATCCAGCATCGTGCCGTCCTCCGCATAGATTTTCATTATGCCCAGCGTAGCATCT
Source organism: Candidatus Liminaster caballi (assembly GCA_018065085.1). GTDB lineage: Bacteria > Bacteroidota > Bacteroidia > Bacteroidales > UBA3663 > Liminaster > Liminaster caballi. The sequence continues at coordinate 45,798 of JAGHUA010000060.1, forward strand.
TCAAAGAATTTCTTGCGCGTCAGAATAATTTCCATATAGACCCTCCCCCGACCCCTCCACAAGGGAGGGGAGTATAATGCTGTTTCATGTCGGGAGTTTATTATTTAAATAGTTAATACTTAATACTTATTACTTATTTGCTGCAAGCCTGTGGCTCTCAGTCGAATGTTTGCTGCAAGCCTGTGCCTTTCATTTGAATGTTTGCTGCAAGCCTGAGTCTTGTTGCCCTTCACCTTCGACCCTCCTTTTGTATCTACTCCCCTCCCTTGTGGAGGGGTCGGGGGAGGGTCTTTTGGTGGGAGGGTCTTACATGCAACTGACGGTCCCGAGAGCCGTTGCCAGTGCGGTCAGTACGGATGTGATGATATTCACAATCCACTTGATAGTTTCCTTTCGTTTCTGTTCCATAATAGAAGACCCTCCCCCCAGCCCCTCCGCAAGGGAGGGGAGTATAAT
>JAGHUA010000067.1 GCA_018065085.1 Candidatus Liminaster caballi
GACTTTATTGACTTCGTTGACTTCATGAGATATAAAGAGAATGTACTATTTTTTATTCTCGTGAAGTAAATAAAGATATTGAAGTTCACTTTATTGACTTCATTGACTTCATGAGATATAAAGAGAATGTACTATTTTTTTATTCTCGTGAAGTAAATAAAGATATTGAAGTTCACTTTATTGACTTCGTTGACTTCACGAGATATGTAGGCTTATTGAAGTAAAGCCGTAACTCTTTCAAACTCTTATCCTCGTTGATAATAGTTTGCTGGGGAAAGGGCCGGGTGTGCCCATAGTCGAACCAAGCCAAAAATCAGCTGAAGAAAATGTATCCCATTGTGATGGCAGCAACGATGCCGATGAAGTCGGCAGCGAGGCCATAGGCAGCGGCATAGCGGAACTTGGAGATGCCCACCGAACCGAAATAGACGGCAAGGACATACATTGTGGTGTCAGTTGAACCTTGAATGATAGAGGCGACATGACCCTGGAAACTGTCAACGCCGAACGTCTCGAACACATCGAGCATCATGGCACGTGCACCGGCGCCGTTGAGCGGCTTGAGGATGGCGCATGGCAGACCAGCAACAAAATCAGTGTTCATGCCCACAGCATTGAAACACCAGCCAAGGGCATCGGTGATGTAGGTCAGGGCTCCACACTCGCGGAAAAGGCTGATGCCGACGAACATGGCTATCTGATAGGGGATGATGGTGACAACGGTCTGGAATCCTTCCTTGGCGCCATCGACAAAGGTGCTGAACAGCGGAACTTTCTTTACTACGCCTACGATGAGGAACAGCATGATGCAGCCAAACAGCAGAATGTTGCTGATCAGTGTGGAATAGATCTTCAGACTCTCCTGATCGAGATTGGCAAAGAAATATGAGAGACCTCCGATGAAGGCGGCGGCTCCGAGAAGGAAGCCGACAAGCACGCGGTCGAGTCGGACACGCTGACGCAGGCAGCAGAGAAGGAGTCCGCCAAGGCTGGAACAAGCTGTGGCAAGAAGCAACGGCAGGAAGATGTCACTCGGATTGGCGGCACCGTATTGTGCACGGTACATCATTATGGAGATCGGGATGATGGTCAGACCGGAGGTGTTGAGCACGAGGAACATGATCATGGCATCGCTGGCTGTGTCCTTCTTGGTGTTGAGTTCCTGGAGTTCCTTCATGGCCTTGAGTCCCATCGGCGTGGCGGCATTGTCGAGACCGAGCATGTTGGCCGAGACGTTCATGAGAATGCTGCCCTGCGCTGGATGTCCGGCTGGAATGCCAGGGAAGATGCGCGAGAATATTGGATTGATGAGACGCGAGAACTTGGCAATGACGCCACCCATCTCACCTATCTTCATCAGTCCAAGCCAGAACGACAGCACGCCTGTCAGTCCGAGACAGATTTCAAAAGCTCGTTTTGAGGCCTCGAACGTAGTGTTCATCAGTCGGCTCCATATCTCGATGTCGCCTGTCAGACTGCCAACAATGGCCATTATGAAGGCCACAACAAAGAAGAAAAGCCAGATCCAGTTAAGCATGCGTCGAAAGATTACAGATTATTTTCCTGCTGCCTTCTTGAGGCCGGCAATCACAGCTGCGTCGAAGCCCTGAGCCGTCATCTCGTTGAGGCCTTTGATGGTGATGCCGCCAGGCGTGCATACCTTATAAATCTCAGCGTCGGGATAGGTTCCGTTATGTTCCATCAGAGCCACGGCTCCAGCCACGGTCTGGTCGATCATCGCCTTTGCCACATGTGGATAGAATCCCAGTTCGATGGCGCCCTGGATGGCTGCCTTGACATACTGCATGGCGTAGGCAATGCCACATGACGTGACAGCGGTTCCGGCAGCCATCAGACGTTCCTCGATGACGATGCCCTGACCGAGTTCATCGAACATAGCCTTGACCAGAATGCGCTGAGCCTCGGCAACCATGTCGTTGAAACAGATGAGCGTGGGGCTCTGACTGATGGCGATGGCAGTGTTTGGGATCACACGCACGATGCCAAGCTGTTCGCCGCCGAGCATTGCCGTGAGTTCGTCGAACGAGATGCCTGCAGCCACGCTGACCAGCAACGGCTTGCGTGTGTGGATGGCAGGGAAGATCTCTTCGAGCACCTTCTGGACGAGCCATGGCTTGACGGCCAGGAATATGATGTCGGCGTTGAGCGATGCGCTCAGGTTGTCGGTCGTGACGTTGAGTTCAGGCACATCGGCCTTGATGCGGCTGAGGGTTTCCTCTGTGCGGGCTGTGACGGTGATGTCGGTGGCGTTGATTACCGAACCTGCGGCAAGTCCTCGAGCGATGGCACCGCCCATGTTGCCGCCGCCAATGATGGTTGCTTTCATTTGCCGAATACCTTGATGTTGATGTATCGTTTTGGATTTTCCTTGATGTCGCTGACAAGCGAATCGACGCTGTGGAGTGTCTGCTGCAGTTCATCGTGCAGCTGATTGGTGTTGAGCAGACGGGCTGCAGTTCCGTCGGTTCCATTGAGGGTCTCAAGCAGAGTGTTGACTTTGCCAATGGCGTGGTTTGCCTCGTCGAGAGTGGCCTTGAGGTCGATCTGTCGCATGTCGCCACTGAGTGTGTCGAGGTTAGCAACGGCATTGTCGGCATGAGAGAGGATGACAGGCAGCTGGCTGTTGAGCTGGCTGATGGTGGTCTGTAATTGAGACACGAGCGTATTGACTTCGAGCATGCTTTCGTGCAGACGCGAATCGTTGACCAGGGTGTTGAGACCCGTGAGGATGGAGTCAACCTTTGGCAGCAGGTCGGTCACCGAAGGCAGGAGGCCGGCGGCACCCTCCATAAGTCCGGGAGTGATGGATCCGCCAAGCAGCGTGTCGCCAGGTTGGAGATAGTCGGAGCCTGTGCCAAGCTTGATGATTACGTTGCTCGAGCTGAGCAGGTCGGGCTCGATGCTGGCGCTTGTGCCCTGTGGGAGACGAAGGTCGGGGTCGATATCGAGCGTAATGATGACATTGCCTCGTGTGTAATCATAGTCCATGTCGCGAACCAGGCCGATGCGGAATCCGTTCATCTTGACATGACTCGACTCTGCCAGTCCGTCAACGTTGGTGCTGACGAGGTAATATGTGCTGCTGGTGTGGATTTGTCCCTTGAGGAACTTGATGCCGAACAGCAGGACGATGACCGCAATGATGGTCCATAGTCCAATTCTGAATTCGTTGGCGTTTTTCATCACTTTATTCTATTTCCGTTTTTGTCGAACTTAACGCAGAAGGCATCCTTGAAGAGCTTTCTGATTTTTATAATGTCGCCCTGCAGTTCGGCCTTTGTGGCGGCCTCACCATAGGTGTATCGATAGGTGCTGCCGTCCTTATAGAACTGCACCGGCCAGAGTCCCTTGAGCTGAGGGTCGCCCTTTTCGAGCTTCTTCGGACTGCTGAGGAACTGTATCCTGTAGCATTCTTCGGTCTGAGTGGGTTTCTTGCTGTCGTCGGCTGCAGGCTGACTTACGACAGGCTCTGTGACCTTGTCTGCCACAGGCTTTGTTTCGGGTGTCGGTTTAGTTTCAGGTGCCGGTTTGGTTTCAGGCACTGGCTTTGTCTGCTCGGCAGGTTTTGACTGGTTGGCTGGCTTCGGCTGCTCGGGTTTGACTTCTTCGTCCGCCTCGTCTTTAAGCTGGCGGCGCTTCCAGTTGCTATAGTATTCGGTGAAACCCTTGTAGATGCTCTTGGCAAAGAGAGTGTGAGCCTCGCTCGAATTGATGAACTTCTCTTCGGCAGTATTGCTCATATAACCGAGCTCAAGCAGGATGGCTGGCATAGGACTGAAGCACAGGACGTAGATGTTCTTGGCCTTAACGCCTCGGTTATGGGCTTTTGAGGCGTATGACGAACGGTGAAGTGCCGACATGATGTTGTCCTGGACATAATGAGCCACCTCCAGGCTGTATTTATTGTGCTTCTCGCGCTGGGCCTGACAGAGTATCTTGGTTTCAAGATCGACAGTGGTCTCGAAGTCGACCTGCTTACCATCGATGTCGAGGTTCTCACGTTCGGCCATGGTTCGTTCGCGGATTCGCTTCTGTTCGGCCTCGCTCTTGCCCTGCAGACCGGTGATGCCGAACACATAGGTCTCGAAACCGCGTGCCACGGGATCCTGGGCAGCATTGACATGGATTGAGATGAAGAGATCGCCTTTTGCCTCCTTGGCTGTGCGTGTGCGTTCAGGCAGGGTGGGGTAGATGTCAGTCTTGCGTGTATAGACAACCTTGACGTCAGGATAGTTTTCCTTAACCAATGCGCCAAGTCCGAGAGCCACTTTCAGGGCGATGGCCTTCTCGTCCATTTTCAGTTTGCGATGAGGTGTTCCGGTATCACCGCCGCCGTGTCCGGGGTCAATGACAAGCACGAACTCCTGCTTTGCCAGTGAGTGAGTCGGCAATGCAATGGAGCAGATTATCGCTATTAATAGTGTAAATAGAGTCTTGCGCATAAAAATGGTCATAATTCGCTGCAAAAGTAGTGAAAAACTTGTATATCTCCAAATTATTTGTTAGATTTGCGGCGAAAATCAGAGTATTTACTTCATATTTGTCATATAAACTATGCCTGAAACAGTTAAATATGGACTTTTGGGTCACCCATTAGGTCACAGCTTCTCTCGTCAGTTCCATAACCAGAGGTTCGAACAACTCGGCATCGATGCTGTCTATGAGAACTTTGATCTTGAGGATATCGGCATGCTGCCAGAACTGCTGAGCAACGAACCTGCATTGCGCGGATTGAACGTGACTATACCATATAAACAGCAGGTGATGCAGTATCTTGACGAACTTGATCCGCTGGCAGAACGGATCGGTGCGGTGAACGTGATACGTGTCTCAAAGGCAATGCCGGGCATCGTGGGTAAGGCTGTTCCGTCACTTCATCTGAAGGGTTATAACTCTGATATTGTTGGATTCAGGGAAAGCATCCGTCCGATGCTTCAGGAGGCTGGAATTATCGACGTGTCGGGTCGTGCCATCGGTCATCATAAATCGCTTATCTTGGGTACAGGCGGTGCCAGTCGTGCAATATTCGTTGCGTTACAGGACTTCGGTCTTGAACCTATATATGTGTCACGTACTGCTGCTCCTGGCCGTCTGACCTATGCTGACCTTACGGTGGAGGTGATGGCTGAATGTCCTGTCATCGTGAATTGCACACCGCTTGGCATGTTCCCTAAGGTGGATGCCTGTCCGGATATTCCATATCACATGCTAAATCCGCGCCATGTCTGCTTCGATGCTGTGTATAATCCTGCGGAGACCCTGTTCATGAAAAAAGCCGCTGCTCATGGCGCGGCTGTCAAATGTGGATATGATATGCTCGTCGGTCAGGCGATTGAGAGCTACGAACTTTGGAATAAATAATTTTTTCCCCTTTTACTCCTTACTCTTTACTCTTTACTTCTTACTCCTTACTCCTTATTCATAACTCCTAAAGCAAAAGCATCTGCATCTTGAAGTGATGGGAATTTTGTGCGATAGGAGATAAGCTTATCCATATCGGGAGAGAAAGAACAGATACCTTCCTCGTTGTCATTACAGTTGGCTACGGCATGGCCGTAAGGGTGGATTGCACTTGTGCCACCTACGTAATGGCAAGTCTTGTCGTCGCCCACTCGGTTGACGGCGATGCAATATGCCTGATTCTCGATGGCGCGTGCACGGATGAGTGTGTCCCATGCAAGCTGACGGGAGTCTGGCCAGTTGGCCACGCACACCAGGATGTCGTAACGAAGTTGTTCGGTGTTCCTGAGCCACACAGGGAAACGCAGGTCATAGCATACGCTGAGCATGAATCGTATGCCTCTCCATTCTGCCACTACCTGACTGTTGCCCGATTCGAACTGTCTGTCCTCGCCGCCTGGGCTGAAGAGATGTTTCTTGTCATAATGGGCAATGCATCCGTCTTCGGGTGTCGCAAAATAGCAGCGGTTGAACATTCCGTTGCCTGATGTTTCCCTTATGGCAAACGAACCGACGATGGCAGTGCCATACTGTCGGGCAAGCTGGCAGAGATGATGCTCTGTGGCCTGTTCGGTTTCGATCTGTTCGATGACCGGTGCTGTGTCAAACCCAGTGGTACACATCTCTGGCAGTACCAGCAGGTCGGTGTCCGGATGGTCAATAAGCACTTGCTCGACCTTGTGCCAGTTGGCAGTTGGGTCGAGCCAGTGTATGTCTTGTTGGAAAAGTGAGATTTTCAATGTCCCAATGTTTTTGTCTGTGTGCGGCGTGGATTAGCGGATCACAACCTTGTGTGATGTGCCGTTCTGCTTGATTACATACATGCCTTTGCCGAGACCCTCGGTTGAAGCACTGATGTACTGACCGCAGATATTATAGACCTTCAAACCGTTTGCAGAAGCCTTGACATCATTGATGCCTGATTCAATCTTGAACTCGGCTGAGCAGTCGAACTTGACGGTGATGGTTGTCACATCATCCTCGTCGATGCCAATGGCAGACATGGTGAGGTTGCGCTTGTAGGAGAGTGGATCGTCGATCATCTCGAAATTGTCGTGACACTCTGGGTCAAAGATTGCGTTTGGCTCAGCGGTGTAGTTGCTGTTGGTGCAGACACCATTGTCATCCTGTGGGATGCAGCTGCCGCCAACGCAATAGCTCCAGTTGGAAAGACCATCGTTGTCAACGAGAATGAGGGTGACGTGCTGGCTGCGTGAAGTGTTGTTCTTAACGAAGATGTTAGTGTCGAAGTTATAGATCATTCCAGCAGCTACCTCGCTGTACTTGCCGGTAGTAACTACGGAACCGTTAGGAATGACAGTGCCGTCGGCTGTGCAGAATGAGAATGTGGTCTCCTCTTCCTGTGCAAAAGCAGAGGCACAGAGAGCGAGGGATGCGAAGAGAGTAAAGAGTTTCTTCATACGCGTTAATTTTATAATGATTGTTGTGATTTATCTTTTTGTCGATGAAAGCATGCCGCACGCTGCGTAGATGTCTTCGCCTCGCGATGCACGTATGGTGGCGGTAAGTCCGTGTTCGTTGAGAATGTCGCGGAACCGTTCCATGGCGTGTATGTCGCTCGTATGGAGTTCGACATCAGGGATGGCATGGAAACGAATCAGATTGACCTTACAGCGCAAGCCACTCAATAATTTAATAAGCGCGTGCGCGTGACGCGAGTCATCGTTTAGTCCGCGGAAGATGATATACTCGAACGTGAGGTCGCGCTGTCCGTTCCAGTCTTGCTGTCGTAAAAGGTCGAGAACCGTGCTTGTAGGCCAGGCCTTCTCGACTGGCATCAGACTAAGCCTCTCGTCAGAATAAGGACTGTGAAGCGACACTGCGAGATTGCAGCGTGAATCGCGAAGGAAATCGGTGAGATGCTGCATCTGTCCGATGGTCGAGACAGTGACGCGTTTCGGACTCCATGCCATGCCCCAAGCTGAGGTGATTATCTCAAGTGCGCGGCTGACATTGTCCCAGTTGTCCAACGGTTCGCCCATGCCCATGAAGACAATGTTGGTGAGCGACTTGGACTCTGGGATGGCAAAAATCTGGTTGATGATCTGCGTTGTGGTGAGCTGGCCGTTGAAGCCTTGCTTGCCGGTCATGCAGAAATAGCATCCCATCTTGCAACCAATCTGCGATGAGACGCAGAGCGTTGCGCGATCGCCATCGGGAATATAGACTGTCTCGATGTGCTTGCCAGCAGGAGTTGCGAAAAGATAACGGATAGTGCCGTCGGTAGAGACAGCAGCATCCGATGGGTCTTCATATCCCACCTCATAGCCTTCGTCGGTTATCTTCTGTCGGTTTGACACCGAGATGTTGGTCATATCGGCGACCGAACGTACTCGCTTGACATAGATCCAATCGGCAATCTGTCGGGCTGTAAAACGTTGCATGCCGAGGCTTTCGACCACGGCATACAACTCATTTAGTGTCAGTCCGAGTAACGCTTTCATAATCTATAGCGCGTGCTATATATTAATAGAAGCGGAGACGGTTGTCTGTAATCTCAGCGCTGCGGCTGATATACTGCATGGCAACGCCAGCAGCATTGCGGTAAGCGTTGGCAGAAACCTTAGCCTTGCTTGCCTCCTCGTCGTAGGTGAGATCCTTATTGTTCTTTGATGTGACTTTCAGTACTACAACATTGTTTGTGCCTGCGATAGGACCAACCACTGTGCCTTCCTGTGCCTTGAGAGCCTCAGCAATAACTGCTGGCTCTGCACCGAGACCTGAAACGCTGTTGAGGTTGAAGTTTACGCGGCTTGCCTCCTGAATCTCTACGCCAAGTGCAGCTGCATAGCCCTCAAGACTCTTGTCAGCTACGTTGGCAAAGTCATTGGCAAGGAGGTAAGCGGCCTTCTTCTCGTTCTTAACTGCGTTGTTGACAACGGCAAGTGTGCTTGGGCTTTCGAGTGTAGAATAGTTCTCCTCAATGTCGCCCTTGATGCCTACAACCATAAGGTAACCGCCATCCTCGTAGATTTCAGAGATTGCGTTCTTCTCGCCCTCGAAGGCGAAACGTACGGCCTGACGGCAGTCACGTACCTGATTGATATTGTAGCTTGTGCTGTAAACCATAGCGTCCATCATGCGGAAACCGTTAACCATGGCGCTATCCTCCATCTCCTGGATAGTGGTGTGGGTGTTTACGAACTCGTTGAGCTTGCCATATTCTGTACGACGGGTCTTGCTGCTTGGGCTGATCTTCTCAGCATATACGGCAACCTTAGATTGAGCGACAGGAGCAGTCTTCTCAACAACCTTGGCAACAAGGTAATTGTGCTGCTGACCGTTCTCGAAGTCATACTTGAAGACATCGTTCTTCTTTGCGTTCTCGATCTTTGCGCGGAGACCTTCCTCGAACTGCATAAGGGTCAAGTTGGTTGCCCAAACTGCGTTATCGTCCTGGCTGCCCTTCTTAACCTCTGTGAAGATGCTGTCCTGGGTCTCGGCTGTAGCTGCGCTGATAACGAGCTTGACTGAGTCAGGAGCATTCTGCTTGCCAAGAATACGAACCATGTAGTAGTATTCGCTGAGCTGCTCGTTGTTCTTGCTCTGCTCGCCAAGGATGTTGAGGATGTCGCCACGATAGATCTTTGGCTCGCTGATTGTGCCGGCAGGATTCTGGTCGATGAACTCCTTGAGCTCACCGCGGAATGTGTTGTCGTTGAGATAAGCGTTGATGAAAGGAACGGCTGAGTTAGCGCTGATGAGTTCCTCTACACCATCGCCAGCAAATTCGCCAGCAACCTTCTGAAGGTTTTCAAGAACGGCGTTCTGGTCGTCTGCGCTTGGGAGAAGAGGCACGGCGATGTAGCTGATCTGACGAGCCTTAGCCTGCATCTTGAAGCGATCCTTGTGTGACTCGTACCATGCCTTGAGCTCGTTGTTGCTAACTGTTACGAGCGAGTCGGCAACAGAATAAACAGGCTTGCGAACGTAAGAGAATGCTACCTCCTGGTTGTCGCCGTTGAAAGCGTCCTTAGCCTCAAGAGTGTTAGGAGCAACGGCTGCCTGAACGAGTGCGTTATACTTCTGAGCCTTGCGGGTGCTTGCAACCTGATTCTCGATGAAGAGCCAGTTGTTGAGGCTGAAGAATGGGTTCTGTGCAGAAACCTCGTCGAAGCCATCGTTCTGAACGAGCTGTGCGAAATAATCACCGTAAACCTTGGCCTGCTCGCCAAAGATCTGTGTCATGACAGGAGAGATGTGATCACCGTGAACGAGATCGTCAATCTCTTCGTCGCAGACTGTGAGGCCTACCTTCTCAAGCTGCTCGCTGAGAACCATGTCCTGTACGAACTGGTTGTAAACCTGGTCATTGATCTGGTGGCTTGTCTCAGAGTCGTTGACATCGCGCTGTGAGTAAGCCTGGAGGAAATCGGATGTACGCTGACGCTCTGTTTCGTACTGAGCCCAGCTGACGGTCTTGCCGTTGACATCAAGTACGGTGTCGCGACCGCTCTGGAAGAATCCGTTGTAGTCATCAAAGCCGAACATGATGATCATGAGGATCAGGCCACCGCCAAGCACAGTCATGAGCAGGGCAGGGTGGTTTCTGATTGATTGTAATGCTGCCATTTTTTTAGTTTTTATTTAGTTAATTTTTATTTGTTACATGCGTAATCGGGTGCAAATATACATAAAAGAATGATATGATGGTCAAAATTTGCAAAAAAAAGTATGTTTGCGCCCTGTTTTTTCTTGTTTTTTGTGCGATGAGAGAGTTAAATGTGCCATTTTACTCGGCTAAAGAGATGCGCACGGTCTCTATTTTTGTGGCGGAAGCCTTTGTTACGGTCATCTGTAATTTGGGGTCGCTGAGCGTGATGACGTCTCCTTCGTGAGGGAAGGTCTGCAGTTCGTGGAGCACCAATCCTGCCAGGGTCAGGTACTCGTCGGACTCTGGGAGACCGATATTGAGATCTTCATTGATCTTGCTAATCTCAAGGCGTCCTGACAACTCAAACTCAGTGTCGCTGATACGTTTCTCGATAAGCTTCAGCTGATCGTGCTCGTCCTCTATATCGCCTATGATTTCCTCAAAGAGATCCTCCATGGTTATCACACCGGCTGTGCCACCGAATTCATCGACCACGGCGGCTATGGATTTCTTCTGTTCCATGAGCATGCGCAGGACTTTCGGGGCTGCCATGGTCTCGGGAACGAATGGGATAGGAATGATTTTCTGCTGCCATTGTCTTGGACGGCGGAACATCTCGGATGAATGTATGTAGCCTACAAGATTGTCAATGTCATCCTTGTAAACCGGGATCTTTGAGTAGCCGGTCTCGACAAACAGACGGTTGAGCTTGCCCAATGGAGTATCGACCGAGGCCACAGTGAGTTCGGAACGTGGAATCATGCAGTCGCGTACCTTGACATTGCTGAAATCCAGTGCGTTCTGGAATAGTCGCAACTCCTGTTGGTCGTTGTCGTTCTTCGTGTCGCCGTCACTGTCTTCGTCGCTGTCATCGTTATCGTTGTGGTCTATGCCCTGCTGTACGAAATAGTCCAGATCGACCTTGGTGAGCGTTCCCTGAGTCTGCCTTGTGATGGGGAGTCCTGCAAGCCGAAGGATGGTGTGGCTTAATAACGTCGCGAAAGAAGAAATTGGGTAGAGCAACCAGTAGATGCCATAGAGCGGTACGGCAAAGAGACGCAGCATCATGTTGGGGTTGAGCTTGAAAACAGCTTTGGGCAGATATTCGGCCGTAAACAGGATGATGATGGTGGAGAGCAGCGTCTGGAGCAGAACGATAAGGAATTGCTGTTCGGTGATGTAGCGGGCAATTGGTCCTTCAAGCAGTTCTGCCATCAGGATACCATAGATGATAAGTGCAATGTTATTGCCTACAAGCATGGTGGAGATGAAACGCTCGGAATGCCTGTAGAAATAGATCAGCGCACGGGCAGTGAGTCCTCCGTTCTGCTTATCAAGCTCAAGACGCACTCTATTGGCGGAGATGAAAGCCATTTCCATGCCGCTGAAGAAGGCGCTGAACAACAGCGTGATCAGTATTGATACGTATAGAGCCATTTATTGTTCTTTTCTTTGCGGAAACACGCCGTTGGTCTTGCGGATTTCGTATTTTGAAAAATCGTCGGTTGATGTGAAGCCATAACCTTCGATGATGTTTTCTGCACGTTCAATGTGGATGAACGAGTCGCTATAGACCTTATGCGAGCGCATGTCCCAATATAGGTCGTTGGTCATGAACTTCTCGCCTTTGACGCTTGTAACGCGTACATTATTAATTAAATGCCACAGCTGGCGGTTGTCCCAATTGTAGGCGGTGTCGGCATCGATGGTCTCGGTGGCTTCCCATGCGGAATCAATCTGTTCGAAGTGGATACCGTCGGGGAAATACTGATATGGCTCAGTGGCTTCTTCGCCATAGCGTATCCAGGTCTTGGTGATGGCTTTGTATTTTATGACGCCGGAGTCGCTGATATACATCACTGCATCATGAGTGATCATTGATGCAATGTCTGTGCCATCAACGGCTTCGGCAGGACCCTGATGCGCACTGCCACTGCACGAAAATGTGAGACAGATGCTTATCAAAAAGCCCAATATGATGAGTATTTGTCGCATTTTATTGAAAAATAATTTCATTTTTGGGCGCAAATATACTTATTTTTATTATCTTTGCCGCAGAAATATAGAAAAAAATAAAAAATGAGGCAATATTTAGACCTGTTGGAGCGCGTTTTGCGTGAAGGAGTGCGTCGCGATGACCGTACTGGCACTGGTACGATAGGTGTCTTTGGCCATCAGATGCGCTTTGACCTGAGCCAAGGTTTCCCTCTTGTCACAACCAAGAAGGTGTTTACGCGCGGCATATTCGAAGAGTTACTGTGGTTCATCTCTGGATCGACCAACAAGAAAGTGCTGCAAGAGAAGAATGTCCACATCTGGGACGAGTGGGGCGATGATGAGACTGGTGAACTCGGTCCGATCTATGGCTATCAGTGGCGATCATGGCCTGATTATGAAGGCGGACATATTGACCAGCTTATGGATGTGATCGAACAGATTAAGGCAAACCCAAACAGTCGGCGTCTGATTGTGTGCTCGTGGAATGTCGCTCAGATTCCACTCATGGGCTTGCCTCCATGCCATTGCTTCTTCCAGTTCTTTGTGGCTGATGGTAAGCTGTCTCTTCAGCTTTATCAGCGTTCGGCAGATCTGTTCCTTGGCGTGCCTTTCAACATCGCATCCTACGCTCTGCTTGTTCACATGGTGGCTCAGGTTACGGGCCTTCAGCCAGGCGAGTTCATTCACACCACGGGCGACACTCACATCTACCTTAATCATATCGATCAGGTCAAGTTGCAGTTGAGCCGCGAACCATTGCCATTGCCAAAACTTCGTCTTAATCCAGAGATCAAGGATATTCGTGATTTCAGAATCTCGGACATTACTCTTGAGGACTATCAGTGCCACCTTGCCATCAAGGGAGAGGTGAGCGTGTGATTGTCTTTTATTTTGAAAGACTGACCATAATACATTAAATAGCATACTTCTCATGACCGATATCTGCTGCATAGGCCACATAACAAAGGACAAGATTATTACGCCCGCCGGAGAGACAAATCTTCCGGGAGGAACGGCATACTATTTCGCCCGTGGTATGCAGGCTGTGTGTCGTGGCGAGGTGTCGTATTCCGTGCTTACTGCCATGGCTGATGATGACAGTCAGGTGGTGCGGGATATGCAGGCCGATGGCATTGATGTGAAGTGCCTGCCTTCAGCAGCCACCCTGTTCTTTGAGAATAAGTATGGAGCCGATTTCAATGGCAGGGAACAGCGCGTCCTCTCGATTGCCAATCCGTTCACACTCGATGACATAAAGGATGTAGATGCGCGTTATGTGGTCTTTGGCAGTCTTTTGGCTCACGATTTCCCGGTTGAAGCCTATGCCATGCTGCATGGACGTTCGCAGGTTGTGGTCGATGTGCAAGGCTATCTGCGTGAAGTGCGTCAGGACAAGGTCTATCCGGTTGAATGGGCAGACAAGCATCGTGTGCTTCCGTTTGTCGATGTGCTCAAAGTCAATGAGTTCGAGATGGAAGTCTTGACGGGAACAGACGATCCTCGAAAGGCAGCTCTGCGTCTTGCCGAGTGGGGCGTGCGTGAAGTGTTGCTGACGTTTGGCAGTTTCGGATCGCTTATATATGATGCCTCATCACAGCAGTTCTTCGATATTCCGGCTTATCCGCCTCGCCGGTTAGTCGATGCTACAGGATGCGGCGATACCTACGTCACCGGCTATGTGTTCAAGCGTGCACAGGGTGCTTCGATTGCAGAAGCCGGCGATTTCGCAGCTCGTGTCTCTTCGTTGAAACTTGAAAACTCAGGTCCGCTAACCCAATATTTATATATATGAGAAAAGTATTACTTTTAGTTATCGCGTTTATGGCTTCTGCATTGTCTTTCGCTGAAGACACGGTTGCGTCGATGGTAGTTACCAAGACCGATGGTAGCGAATGTGCCTTGGCATTGTCGAATGTCAGAAGCATAAAGTTTGATGAAGGCAAGATGAAGATCAATCTTGCAGAAGGCTGTGAGACGATTGCTGTCGATGAAATCTCGATTATTACGTTCGGCGATATGCCATCGGCCATTGCTGCCATAGCCGGCAAGGATGGCTCACAGATGCTTACAGTTTTGGATATGGCAGGAAATGTTGTCTTCAATGGCTGCGTGTCGTCGTGGAGCTCTGAGAATAAGCTTCATGGCATATATGTGATCAATGGAAGAAAGGTGATGATCAAATAAACAGACACAAGATGAAACAGATGTTATTTGCCGTCACAGCATTTGCTTTCCTGAATATAGCCAATGCGCAAAATGATGCAATCCGTATTTCGCATGGTTTGACCAATGACTATGCACTGCTTTCTGCAATAGATTCCATATTCTTTGATCTTGATGGAACCCGATTGTGTGTCCAGCCGAGGAGTGGCGAATGCGTATCGTTTCCATACACTGAGATTTCGGGTATCAGTTATCTGCCGGCAGACAGTTGCCCGTCGAAATTGAAGATTGCTTATAATGGAAACTCAGTGTCGGTCGATAATCCCTATTTCCTGTCGGGTGTCTCTGTCGATGCCGAAGGCGCGTATGTGACAGTCACAAATCTGTGCGAAACGGAAGAATACACCACAACTCTCAAGGGCGAGACATCGGATGGCGGTTTCGTGTATAACGGTACATATAAGACCACCATCGAGCTCAATGGACTGAAGTTGACCAGTAACCGTGGCGCAGCTATTGACATACAGTGTGGCAAACGAGTAAACCTTGAATTGAAAAAAGGAACCGAGAACTCGCTAGTGGATGCTGCCAATGGCACACAGAAAGCCGCTCTCTACTGTAAGGGACATCTGGAGATTGACAAATCGGGTGTGCTCAATGTGAAAGGTCTTACTGCTCATGCAATCTCGGCAAAGGAGTACATAAAACTTAAGAAGTCTGACGGTGTGATCAACGTGCTTGGTGCAGTCAAGGATGGCATCCATTGCAAACAGTATTTTCAAGGCAACGGCTTCTCTTTAAATATAAATAATGTGGGCGATGATAATATCCAGTCAGAATTGGACGGTGCAGCCAATGATGATGGCATTGCAGATGGTTCGATCATTGTCAACGATGGCACATACGTGCTGAACAACAGTACCAATGGATCGACTGAAGGAACTGACACACATACGGCCAAGGGCATGAATGCTGATGGCGATATGCAGCTCAACGGCGGCAATATCAAAATCAGTATGACAGGCACTGGCGGTAAGGGCATCCGTGTGGAAGGAACATACACTCAGGGAACAGAGGATGGTAATGGACCTGTGTTGACAGTCTCTACTACAGGAACGGCTTATGGTTCTTCTTCCGGAAGCGGTGGCGGCGGACGTCCAGGCGGTGGCGGCAGACCCGGTGGTGGCGCTGCGTCTGGTGCTGATGCCAAGGCAATAAAGGTAATCGGTGCAGCCGTGATCTATGGCGGTACAACCACTGTCACCACGACACAGAATGGAGCTGAGGGTCTTGAATCTAAGACCAGAATTACTATCAAGGGTGGTAGCCATTATTTTAAGTGCTATGACGATTGCATAAATACATCAGGAATTATAGATTTTGCAGGCGGTAATACGGTCTGCTATTCCAATGGCAATGACGCTGTAGATAGCAATTATGGACGTACTGGAGCCATCACGATTTCTGGCGGCAACGTCTTTGCCTACACGTCAAAGGGATCGCCTGAAGAAGGACTCGACTGCGATAATAACTCTTATATCGTCGTAACCGGAGGCATCGGCATCAGCGCAGGTGGAAGTCAAGGTGGTGGAGGCGGTTGGGGTGGTAGCAGCTCCTCGTCAAGCATCGGCCAGGCTTCACAGGGATATTATCTCGGCAGCTCGCCAAGCAGTTATTCTTCATCTTATTACTACACTCTTTGCAATACTCAGGGCCAGCCCGTTTGCACTTATAAGTTCGAGGCAAATCTAAGCAATAGCCTCTCTCTGCTCACTGCCTCAAATCTTGGAAAGGGCAGCGTCACGGTAAAAAGCGGTTCGTCGGTGCCCACAGAGTATTCTTCCATGGTCAGCAATGCCAATGGAACTGGTGTATTCTTTATTGATCCAACCGTAACTACAAGCAGCACAACTGCGACTGTGACTGCCAAATAAAAGCAGAATTATGAAGATTCAAACAATATTTCTTTTGTTGCTATTAGCCGTTCTTGAGTCTTGCACAGAGCAGCCAATGCCATTGCAACTCAAGCTTGATGACCGATACATTTTGATGGATCAGTCGGACTTCGGTATTCAGACCAACATGCGAGCTTGGGATAGTACCGCAGTTCTGGCAGATGTCTCAAAGGCGCAGCCTGTCTTTGTGGATTATCAGATGAAAGTAGGAAAACGTAGCCGTTGCACTAATGTGGGACTCGGCTGGACCTATACGCTTATCAATCCACAGGGCGATACATTGTTGGTTGAACTCCGTGTGATGAAGGATGGCATGGCATTCCGTTATTTGCTTCCCAATGCTTTGGATGGAGAGTTGCTGACTGCCGATCTCTCGACTTATCATATTCCTGCAGAGGCAAAACGCTGGATGCAGCGATATAACGGTCCTGGATATGAGAATTTCTTCCCAGAATGTCCCGGAGGCATTCTGCCCGGTAAGGAGGATGTTGTGGATTGGGGAATACCGGCTCTTGTGGAGGTGCCATCACAAGATAATGAGCCAAAGGCCTATATCCTTATCACTGAGGCGGATGTACTGAAGGGAAACTGCGCCTCGGTACTCAAAAATACGCAGGAACAGCGCAATGATTATCGTGTGAGACTGTTTGATGACTCGTTGTCTGTGGCAGACGGTTGGACATCGCCGTGGCGTGTTGTCATCGCAGGAAGCCTCAATACCATTGTAGAGTCAACATTGGTCAATGATCTTGCCACGCCATGCCAGATGACTGACGCAGATTGGATTGAGCCTGGTGTGTCATCGTGGATTTACTGGGCCAATAATCACGGTTCACAGGAGTATCAGATATTGAAAGAATATGTGGATCTGGCCGTAGATATGAAATGGCCCTATACGCTGGTCGATGCGGAATGGGACGTGATGCGCGGTGGCAATATCGAACAATTGGTCGGTTATTCGCTTGAACAAGGCGTAAAGCCACTTGTCTGGTACAACAGTACGACGAACTGGATGGGCGAAACTGCGCCGACGCCACAGGGCTTACTCAATGACTCGACTGACCGTGAGAATGAATTTTCCAAGATTGCCGGTTGGGGAGTAAAGGGCGTGAAGATCGACTTCTTCCGCGACGACAATGCCGAAACCATGGCTTATTGCATAGACCTGATCAATGCTGCTGCCCGACATAAGATGCTTGTCAATCTGCATGGAGGAACTATTCCGCGTGGTTGGCAGCGTACATATCCGAACTTTATTTCGGCTGAGGGTGTGTATGGAGCAGAATGGTATAATAATAGGCCTGTGCTGACCGATAAGGCAGCGGCTCATAATGCCACACTGCCATTCACTCGCAATGTAATCGGATCGATGGACTATACTCCAGGAACATTTACAGATTCACAGCATCCGCATATCACGACTCATGCACACGAGTTGGCTCTGACCATCTTGTTTGAAAGTGGCATACAGCATATGCCAGACCGTCCGTCCGCCTATCGGGATCTGCCAGAAGAAGTGCGTGGTTTGCTGAGTTCGCTGCCTGCAGCATGGGACGATACACGCCTCGTCTGCGGTTATCCTGCCGACCACGCCGTCATCGCCCGACGCAAAGGTAATGATTGGTATATCGCCGGCATCAATGGACTCGATAAACCACAGACTATTGTCTGCAACCTGTCATCAATTAAGGATCTTGACATCTCTGGCAAGTGTCTTCTTGTCACTGATGGAGAGAGCCAGATGGAGATGAAAATCGATGCTGATTATCACCTTTCGTCCAGCGAGTCTATCGGTTGTGCACCGCGTGGAGGATTCGTGATGATAGTGAAAAATGAAAAGTAAGAAATATAAAATGGGCAAAAACTGATATATTCGACAGTTTTTTGCTCATTTTTTTATGTATTATTGAGCAAAAAATATTATCTTTGCCGCGCAAATTGATTATTACTATGCAAAACAATTTTATCTCAGTCTCTGATCTCAGCAAGGAGGACATCCTCAGCATTCTGGAAGAGGCTGCAAAATTTGAGGCCAATCCGAACCAGCGCCTCCTCGAAGGCAAGGTAGTCGCAACTCTTTTCTTCGAGCCTTCCACTCGTACACGTTTGTCATTCGAAACAGCCGCCAACCGTCTCGGCGCCCGTGTCATCGGATTCAGCGACCCTAATGCCACATCGACCAGCAAGGGCGAGACCTTGAAGGACACAATCAAGATGGTCTCAAACTATGCCGATGTCATCGTGATGCGTCATTATCTTGAGGGAGCTGCCCGCTATGCGAGCGAAGTTACCGACGTGCCTATCATCAATGCAGGCGACGGTGCCAACCAGCACCCATCGCAGACCATGCTTGATCTCTACTCGCTCTGGAAGACCCAGGGAACTCTCGAAAATCTTGACATTACGATGGTGGGCGACCTTAAGTACGGTCGTACCGTTCACTCACTCGTCCAGGCTCTGTCGTTCTTTAATCCGACTTTCCATTTCGTCGCTCCTGACCTCCTGCGTATGCCTCTGGGTTATCGCGAGTTCTGCAAGAGTCATAATCTCGCCTATGATGAACGCGAGACCTTCGATGAAGACGTAATCAACACCACCGACATTCTCTACATGACCCGTATTCAGCGTGAGCGTTTCAGCGACCTCCGCGAGTATGAGCAGGTGAAAAATGTCTATTGCCTGCATAAGTCTATGCTCGACAATGCCAAGCCAAATCTGCGCGTCCTTCATCCGCTGCCTCGTGTCAACGAGATTGCATACGATGTCGATGAGTCGGATAAGGCCTACTATTTCCAGCAGGCGCAGAACGGCCTTTATACGAGAGAAGCAATTATCTGTCGAATGCTCAACATCAAGTAAGTTAAACTATGAAAACAGAACTTGAAGTGTCGGCTATTGCCAACGGCACCGTTATCGATCATATTCCAGCTGAGGTGACCTTTAAGATTGTCAAGATTCTTGACCTTTATAACCATCCGGGTGCCATTACCATCGGTACAAACCTCGATAGCAAGACTCTTGGCAAGAAGGGTATCATCAAAGTGGCAGACCGCTTTATCAGCGACGAGGAGATCGGTCGTCTTTCTGTTGTGGCTCCAAATGTGACGCTCAACATCATCAAGGACTACCAGATTGTCCAGAAAAAATATGTGCAGTATCCAAAGCAGATTGTGGGTGTGGTAAAATGCTCTAATCCAAAGTGCATCACCAACCACCAGCCAGTGGCCACCAAGATGGAAGTTTTCGATGTGGCCAAGAAATCTCTTCGCTGTGTTTATTGCGAACGAGTGATGCAGCATGAGGAGATTGAACTCCTGTAATAGTGCATTCACATCGTAATCAGAAAATTTAAGAATTATCCAGACGTGACATTTGAAGAATTGGGCGTGATGCCCTCTTTGCTGCGAGCCATTGAAGAACTTGGCTATGAGCAGCCAATGCCAATACAGGAACAGATTATCCCATTGTTCCTCGATGGAAATGAGTCGCAGGTGGCTGAAGGCCGCGGACGCGATCTCGTTGGCCTTGCCCAAACGGGTACTGGCAAGACTGCTGCATTCGGACTCCCACTTTTGCAAGGTATTGATGTGGTGCCTGTCTATAGCGAGTACCAAATGAAAAAGGACCGCCGCACCGGCAAGTGGATTGATCCGGAGGATGCTCCTCAGCCACAGGCTTTGGTTCTTGCTCCTACTCGTGAACTTTGTCTTCAGATTGCCAGCGATCTTCAGGACTATGCCAAGTACATGCGCGGTATAGCCATCCTACCTGTCTATGGCGGTTCGAGCATCGGAAGCCAGATTGGAGCCTTGAAACGTGGCGTGCATGTGGTCGTGGCTACTCCTGGCCGTCTTATCGACCTCATCGAACGTGGAGCCGTCACTCTTGGCAATGTCAATACAGTGGTTATGGACGAGGCCGACGAGATGCTGTCAATGGGTTTCCAGGAAGATATTGAGGCAATACTTGGCGGTGTGCCTGAAAATCACCGTACGATGCTTTTCAGTGCTACAATGCCTCGCCAGATTGCCGAGATCGCCCGTAAATACATGCATGATCCTGTCGAGATTACCATCGGCAATAAGAATGAGGGTGCAGCCAATGTTAACCACGTCTATTATCTTGTTCATGCCAAGGATAAGTATGCGGCATTGAAGCGCATTGTGGACTTCTATCCGAACATCTATGGCATAATTTTCTGTCGAACAAAGCTTGAGACGCAGGATATTGCCAAGAACCTTATGGACGAGGGCTATAACTGTGATGCCTTGCATGGTGACCTTTCGCAGGAACAGCGAGACCTTGTGATGCGTAAGTTCCGCAGCCGTCATCTTCAGTTGCTCGTGGCTACTGATGTCGCAGCCCGTGGTCTTGATGTCGATGACCTTACTCATGTCATTAATTATGGTCTTCCAGACGATGTGGAGGTCTATACCCATCGTTCTGGTCGTACAGGCCGAGCTGGAAAGAAAGGTACATCAATTGCAATCATCCATACCAAGGAGCGCCGAAAGTTGTCGGACATTGAACGTATCATAAAGAAGCAGTTCGAGAAAGGATTTGTGCCATCGACCGAGAAAATTATCGAAAAGCAGCTTTTCGGTCTTGCCGACCGTCTTGAAAAGGTGGATGTGCGTGACGAGGAGATTGAAAAGTATCTCGAACCAGTGGGAAAGAAGCTGGGTTGGCTATCGGCAGAAGATCTTATTAAGCGTGTGTTCTCACTCGAGTTCAATCGCATGCTGGAGTTCTATAAGGGTTCGGAGAATATCGACATCATCGAAGAGCGCCCTAAACGAGAACGCCGAGAACATCCTGCTGACGAAGCCCGTAATGCTTCATACGGACGTGTTTATAAGGGAAGCGAAACACAGGCCGAACCTGGATTTGCACGTCTGTTTATCAACCTCGGCAAGCGCGATGGAATCTTCCCCAAGCAGCTTATCGGACTGATGAATTCTCTTGTTCATCATCGGATCGAGATGGGTCGTATTGATTTGCTGACCAATTTCTCGTATTTCGAAGTTCCCGAGCGTGATGCACGTTTTGTGATCAAGGATATGAACGGAGCCGATTGGCATGGACGCCGAGTGGTCGTACAACCTGCAGATGCTCAGCGTCCGGACGAACAGCCGGAAGGCGAAGATAAACCACGGAAAAAGAAAAAAGAATCTAAAAAAACATACAATGAAGAAAACAATTGGAATCATGATGGCAACCGCAGCTATGCTGATAGGCGCATGCAGCCCAAAAGAGGCAGCAGAAGAAAATAAGTCGTGGAGCGTTGATCGCTTTGCTGATATTGAGGTGCTCCGATACGAGGTGCCTTGTTTCGAACAGTTGTCACTTCAGCAGAAGTCTCTGGTTTATTATCTGACAGAGGCTGCCCAGTGGGGGCGTGACATCCTTTGGGATCAGAACTGCAAGTACAACCTTGGCATCCGATTTATCTGCGAGCAGGTTTACCTGAATTATAATGGCGACAAGGAAGATGCCCAGTGGAAGGCTTTTGAGCAGTACATGAAGCAGATCTGGTTTGCCAACGGCATTCATCATCACTATAGCAATGCCAAATTCATTCCAGGCTTCACACAGGAATGGCTTGAAGGTCAGATTGAGCAACTTGACAGTGAGACACAAGCCGGCATTGCAATTGTTTTGTTTGGTAACAAGGACATTGACAAAGCCATCTTCGACCCAGACTTCATGAACATTAAGGTAAATCAGGCCGATGGAGTCGATCTGATTGCAACTTCAGCATGCAATTTCTATGAAGGGCTGACCCAGAATGAGGTCGAAGCATATTATAACAAACTCAAGGATCCGAAAGATCCACATCCTGTCATGTTCGGTCTGAATTCCAAACTCGTCAAGGAGGATGGCAAGATTGTTGAGAAGGTCTGGAAGGAAGGCGGAATGTATGGCGAGTATATCCAGAAGATTACCGAGAATCTTGAGAAGGCCATGCAGTATGCCGAGAACGATCAACAGCGTCTCGTGATTGAGAAGCTCATTGCATATTATCGTTCGGGCGACCTCAAGGACTTCGATGACTATTCTATCGAATGGGTAAAGGATCTTAATTCCAAGGTGGATTTTATCAATGGCTACATCGAGAGCTACAACGATCCATTGGGAATGCGCGGTTCATGGGAGGCAATGGTTAATTTCAAGGACTCAGCCAATACAGCACGTACTGAGGTTATTTCGGACAACGCTCAGTGGTTTGAGGATCACTCGCCAGTCGATCCACGTTTCCGCAAGCCGGTTGTCAAGGGTGTAACTGCCAAGGTTATCACTGCCGCCATTCTTGCTGGCGACAGCTATCCTGCTACACCAATCGGCATCAACCTTCCTAATTCAAATTGGATTCGTGCTGAGCATGGCTCGAAGTCGGTCAGCATCGACAATATCACAGCAGCCTACGATGCAGCCGCAGCAGGCAATGGCTTTGCAGAGGAGTTCATGTGGAGTCAGGAAGAGATCGAGCGGGTCAAGAAGTTCGGTCATTATACAGACAATGTGCATACCGACCTTCACGAATGCTTGGGCCATGCCAGCGGTCAGCTCCTGCCTGGCGTCGATCCTGATGCAATGAAGTCATACGGTTCGACATTGGAAGAGGCGCGCGCCGACATCTTTGCCCTCTATTACATGGCTGATCCAAAACTCGTTGAACTTGGTGTAATGCCGGATGCAGAGGCATATAAGGCAGCCTATTATCAGCAGATGATGAATGGTCTCATGACCCAGCTGATGCGTATTCTGCCAGGCGATAATATCGAAGAGGCACACATGCGTAACCGCGCACTCATTGCCTATTGGACATTGGAACGTGCAGCCAAAGATGCGGCTGCCGATGGTACAGAACCAGCGTTGTGTTTTGCAAACAGAGAAGGCAAGACTTTCGTCAAGATCAATGACTATGCCAAGCTGCGTGAATATTTCGCAGAACTGCTCGGTGAACTCCAGCGCATCAAGAGCGAGGGCGATTATGAGGCAGGCCGTGCGCTTGTTGAGACATACGCCGTCAAGGTTAATCCAGAGCTTCATAATGAGGTTCTGGCTCGATATGCTAAGCTCGATATTGCACCATATAAGGGATTTGTCAATCCTCGTTACGAACTGGTACAGACTGAAGAGGGAACAATCACTGACGTGAAGATTGTCTATGGCTCTGAGTCTTACGTAGAGCAAATGCTGCGTTACGGTCGTGAATATTCTTTTAAGTAAGATACACGCCCGTTTCAGGCAGTTGCGCAGCGGCGAGGTGTCAGACAATCTCCGTGCTCAGGGTGTCGTCTATCGTGTGGCATGGGGAGTCGAAAGCTATAAGCTCAAGACTATTGCCGATGAGTTCCGATCTCTGGTGGAAGATGAGGGCAGTCTGGCAGAACTTGCCGATAAACTTTGGGCCGAGGACGTGCGCGAGTCAAAGATGCTGGCCACAAGACTGCATCCAGTTTCGCTCATGACGCTCGAAAAAGCAGAGTCTTGGGCATCGGATGTGCGTTACACTGAACAGGCCGACCAGTTGTGCATGAATCTCCTTTCACACCTTGCTTTTGCCCGGAACCTTGTCAAGGCGTGGATTGATGGTGACACACTTCATCAATACATGGCTCTGCATATTGCCTCGCGACTTGAAATCGATGACTCATCGTTGCGCCTCAAGGCATGCTCGATAGTCAATAACACACAGCAGCCCCTGTGGTTGCGTTCAATGGCAAACAATATAGTATGAAATCAGAAGAGATGCAGCTGCGCAAGCAGAAGGTTTTGCGTAATGTCAAGCTTCGACCAGACCAGAATGCGGGACTTGCCGAGGCAGAGGAGAAGTTGCATTTGTATCTGAAGGAGCGACACATGAACCAGACGCCCGAACGCAATTATATCCTTTGGGCTGTCTATCATCTCGATGCTCCGTTCGATGTCGATACGCTTCATGCTATTGTTTGTGAACATCGTGCGCGAGTGTGCCGCGTTACAATATATAATAGTCTTATGCTGTTTGTCGAGGCGGGCGTGGTCGTCAGGTTCCAGCCGTTTGTCGATGGTTCGATGTATTTTGAAAAAGCGTTCGGACAAAAGCCTCACGGCTATCAGGTGTGCCGTCGATGCGGCGCGGTAAAGATTATTCCGCTTGAGAGGGCGGATACGATGCTTACCTCACAGTTGTCAAGCACGTTCCATCTGTCGCAGCTGAGTGTTTATGCCATCGGTCTTTGCCGTACGTGTCACACAGCCGAACGCAGGGCTGTGAACGAATCAAAGCGTCAGTGGAAACAGAAAGCAAAACTAAAGAAAGAAGCAAATAAAAACAATAAAAACATATAATATGGCAAAAGTAGATGTATTGCTCGGCCTCCAGTGGGGCGATGAGGGCAAAGGAAAGGTTGTCGATGTGCTGACACCTCGTTACGACATTGTAACGCGTTTCCAAGGTGGTCCTAATGCCGGTCATACTTTGGAGTTCGACGGACAGAAGTATGTGCTCCGTTCCATCCCATCGGGTATCTTCCAGGGTGGTAAACTCAACATCATCGGCAATGGTGTCGTGCTCGATCCGCTTCTCTTCATGAAGGAGGCAATGGAGTTGGCTCAGAGTGGTCATGATCTGACACAGCGTCTGTATATTTCCAAGAAGGCACACCTTATCCTGCCTACCCACCGTTTGCTTGACAAGGCAAATGAGGCTGCCAAGGGAAAGGCTAAGATCGGTACAACGGGTAAGGGCATCGGTCCTACATATACCGACAAGGTTTCGCGCAATGGTGTGCGTGTCGGTGATATCCTTGATAACTTCGAGGCAAAGTATGCTGCTGCAAAACAGCGTCATATTGAGATGATCGAGAGCCTTAATGACCTCGCAGTAAAGAAGGGCGGAGAGGCTGTTACTTTCGAAGGCCTTGACACACTTGAAGCAGAGTGGATGCAAGGTATTGAGTACTTGAAGAAATTCCGTTTCATTGATAGCGAGCATGTCATCAACAATCTTCTCAAGGAGGGCAAGTCTCTGCTTTGTGAGGGAGCTCAGGGTTCTTTGCTCGATGTTGATTTCGGTTCGTATCCATTTGTTACATCCAGCAATACAGTCTGCGCCGGTGCCTGCACAGGTCTTGGCATCGCTCCAAATAAGATTGGCGAGGTGTTCGGTATCTTCAAGGCTTATTGCACACGTGTAGGCAGTGGTCCATTCCCAACAGAGCTGTTCGATGAGACTGGCGCAAAGATCCGTGCCATCGGTCATGAGTATGGTGCGGTTACAGGCCGTGAGCGCCGTTGCGGTTGGATTGACCTTGTGGCTCTTCGTTACACCATCATGCTCAATGGCGTTACACAACTTATCATGATGAAGAGCGACGTGCTTGATACATTCGAGACAATCAAGGCTTGTACATCATATAAGGTTAATGGTGTTGAGACTCGTGAGTTCCCTTTCAGCATTGAGGAGGGCGTTGAACCTCAGTATGTCGAGATGCCAGGCTGGAACTGCGATCTGACCCATTGCAAGAGCGAGGCCGACTTCCCTAAGGCATTCAAGGATTATATTGACTTCCTTGAGAAGGAGCTCGAAACTCCAATCACGATCCTTAGTGTAGGTCCTGACCGTGATCAGACTATCTGCCGATAAACAAGACCCAATTCATTATTTGAATAGTGGATTTTAACGTGATATTGATGACGATGGGGATGCTTTTCCTCATCGTCATTGTAGGATTTTTGTGCGGCAAGACGCATGTGATGACCCAGCCTTTGAGTAAGGGGCTGTCTGGATTGATTGTCAATCTGACGTGTCCGATGCTTATCATGGCAAGCACGATGGGCGATAAGATGCCCGATCGCAGCCTGATACTCCCGCTCCTGCTCATCGGCTCGGTGACATACGCTTTGCTGCTGGCTGTAGCCACACATCTTCCGAAACTCTTCGGTGTCAAGGCGGATGAACGCGGAATATACAGTTTCATGCTGGCTTTCGGCAATGTCGGTTTCATCGGATATCCGGTGGTGGCTTCAATCTTCGGACCGGAAGCCGTGTTCTATGCCTCAGTGCTCAATGTGCCCAACACTATCACTGTGTATATTTGGGGTGCGCAGTTTATTGCTGGCAAGGATGCCGGCAACCATCTTTGGCACCGGCTTTATTCGCCAGGTTTGATCGGAACGTATATCTCAATTCTGATTGTGGCCTTCGGTTGGCATACACCACAGGTATTGTCTCAGCCTTGTGCTCTGATAGGCAATATCACTGTGCCGGGCTCACTTCTGATTATAGGCTATAGCATCTCGCAGATTCCTGCCAGACACATGGTTGGAGGTCCGCGCATCTTCATTATGGCTCTGTTCCGACTGTTGCTTCTGCCACTTTCCCTATGGGGCGTTTTTTGTGCAATCAATATGCTGCCAGGCTTAAGTCTGGATCCAGTGTCCATTGCCATAAACACACTGATAACGGCAATGCCAGTGGCTTCGTTCGGTACAATTTTCTGCCTTAAATACGGCAAGGACGAGACTGTCATGGCGCAGGGAACATTCCTGACAACACTGCTTGCTTTGATGTCAATTCCCCTTGTTGCATGGTTGATAATGTAACCTGAATTTGCAAATTGATAGCAAAAGAAAGAACGTCGTAAGTTGACAATCCTTGTCTCTTATATGTAAACAATAATGCTCAAAATGCCATATAAAGTTGAAAAATATGCGCATTTTGAGTTTTTCTTCTTTTAAAATTTGGTCAATTGGCAGAAAAAGTGTATTTTTGCCGCGAAGTAATTGTTTTATATACGCGCGTGTACACCGCTCGAGTTTATAATACCAAATGCTTCCGATTGAAGGGCTGCCTTCATGTCGTTAACTGAAAAATAAAAAAATAATAATAATTCAAAATCATGAGTAATTTCACTATGAAAGGAAAGAAACTGGTTCTCGCCCTTATGCTCTCATTGGGGGTGGGTGCTTTGTGGACACCACAGGCCGCTTTGGCAGAGACTTCTGCCTGGGACGGCTCGATGTCTCGTCTGGACAAGGGAAAGGGTACAGCAGATGATCCATTCTTGATCACCTCGGCCGAAGAACTTGCTTATCTTATCCAGAACTACGACTACAACAGTGGTATCAACTACCGTAAGTTCTATAAGCTGACGGCTGACCTCGATATGCGAGCAGCCCAGTGGACTTTCAGTAGTTCAACATCGGACAACAGGAGCTTCCGAGCTCATTTCGATGGTAATGGTCACAAGATCTCGAACATTGAGATCATGATCGGTGAGTCGCCAAAGGAAACATTCTATGGACTTTTCCCACAGCTCGGCGGCGATGAGGAGTTTGAGTCTGTCATCGAAAACCTTGAGATCGACGGTATTCATTTCATCCGTAGCAATGGTTCGTCAAGTGCTAACTACAACTTCCGTATTGGTGGTCTTGTAGGTCAGCAGTATGCTAACTCTCGCATTTCGAACTGTATCGTCCGCGGTTTCCAGTTCATTGACTATGGCGAGGATGTTAACCTCCGTCAGAACGAGCGCATCGTTGCCAATCCTTTGGTTGGTGAGGTTCAGTACAAGTTCGGCGACAATAACCCGAATGCCAAGGTTCGCAGTGCCATGATGGAGGGCTGCTTTGGTAAGGGTGAGGCTGACCTCAGTCGCTTCCATGGTAACGAGGGTCAGGTTAAGGCTCTTTCCACACAGGGTATTGAGTCTCCAGGCGATAGCTTCAGCTACAACGGTTATTATTGGAACAAGCTCGGCGATGACGAGTATTCATTCAATCTGTTTGATGCCAACATCGTGGCTGTTCAGGGCGATGACAAGTTCTACTATGAGGCTCTCTTCGATCGTCAGAAGAATCACAACTACAGCTATGTGTGGACTCTCAACGGCAAGGAACTCTCTTCTACTGGCGCTTCTGTTCGCGTGGTTCCTGCTCCATACAAGCAGCGTTTGAGCCTTACCATCTATGATAATGGACATGAGGCTTCGAGCTGCGCAACTCTTATCGAGCCTGATTTCTATTCGCTCTCATGCGGCGAGATTGTTACTATCGGTCAGAGCTACAATGTTACAGCCAAGGTTTCTGCCAATAGCGGTGTCGATGTCAATGAGTCCGACTTTATCTATTCTTGGCAGGATATCAACGATAACTACAAGGAGGTAGGCACTACTGCAACTCTCACAGGTGCAACTGACGGCCATTCATATCTTCTCGTTGCCCAGCATCGTGACTATCGCAATGCCAAGATCAGCATGATTCATTCATTTGATCATCCTATCTATGTCTGCAACCGTGGCATCGACGAGTTCTCGGCTTCAAACTACACTCTCGATGGCAAGTCATACGCAGTTGGTAACGATGTAAACAACGGTCAGACTCCTGAGACTGCTGTTCGCACTCTCCGTCGTGCTTACGACCTGCTCCGCACAAAGCAGCAGGGTGGCACAATGAGCAGCAACATCATCGTCATTATGGGCGATTATGCTGATCACAATTTCTCTGAGTACCTCGATAATGAGTGCACTCGTCGCAATCCTGGCTATTTCGAGAAGGATCGTCCGGCAATGATCGTCGGTCGTTACGGTAACTTCCGCAATGGTCGTGTACTTGTGGCAGGCGAGAGCGTAAAGCTCATGGCCGACACCCGTTTCGAGCAAATCACAGTCCACGGTACTTCATTTGAGGTGCAGGATCCAACCGACGTGGCAAAGATCTTCGCTTGCGGCAATAATCTCACCATGGGTTATGGCGTGATGATCAATGGCTATCGCAATATGGACTTCTCGCAGGGAACCCCTGATGGAACTTTCGCTCCAAGCATTTCCATCTATGGCGGTCGTCTCAATAACGATGAGACACGATACAAGGCAATTGAGAATACCATTGCAATCTACTCTGGCAGCTACGGCCGAATCATTGCCGGTGACGGTAACACTGTCTTTGTCAAGAAGACCGGTAATGTCTCTGGTACACCAGATAAACCATTGACCACACACATTATCTGTGATGCGGCCAATGCATACGACCCATATCACAGCCAGTATGACGTAGCTGTAATTGTCGGCGGTCAGGCTGACGGTTCTATCTTCGCCAACACCACAATCGATGTTAAGGGCGATACCCGTGTAGGTCGAATCATCGGTGGTAACCTCGGTTATGGACGCAAGAGCGCTGACTATCCTTCAGACAGCTTCTTCGGTCAGACCGTTATCAACATCATGGGCGGTATTGTCGATGATATCTTCGGTACAAACGTTGCTCGTTACGGTCTTATCGCTGATGCCAGCAAGCAGAGCGATGACTCA
Organism: Candidatus Liminaster caballi; assembly: GCA_018065085.1. Lineage (GTDB taxonomy): Bacteria > Bacteroidota > Bacteroidia > Bacteroidales > UBA3663 > Liminaster > Liminaster caballi. The sequence continues at coordinate 29,511 of JAGHUA010000067.1, forward strand.
TGCGTTACTTACTTCTATGGCAAGTCGGTAATCAACATTACCGGTGGTGTTGTACGTAGCACCATCTACGCAGCCGGTGCTGCCGACGTCGCAGGTTTCGCCTATGATTCAAAGCATCATACATACGATGCTCACATCCCATACATGAAGGGTAAGTCTGTTGCCTATGGTTCTTATAGCGAGGCAAACGGCAAGCTCCCTGTTGTAGCATGTGCTGGCGGCAATGTCAACCTTGCCAAGACAGAGCTCCACCTTAACATCGGCGGCGACTCTCACCTTCTCGGTACAATTTATGGCGGTGGTCATTCATTCAGCAGCCTTCTTCCTACACACAATGCCGGCAGCCAGGTGGGCAATGTCTATGGCGACAGCTACATCAATGTTACCGGCGGTGTGATCGATGGCTTTATCTATGGCGGTAGCCGTGGTAATCTCTCTTACTTCGAGAATGCCGATAACTCTGGTTATCCTGTAGGCAAGAACAGTGTGTACTTCACTCAGATGGCACTGCTCTATGGTTCAACAAACGTCTCTGTTACTGGCGGTGAGGTCAAGGGTCTTGTCTATGGCGGCGGCGAGGGTACTTACTATCGTGCCACATCTTCAACTGACGCCACCAACATCGTCGATGCCCTTGGCGGTGTCTATGGTAAGACCAATGTTTATGTCGGCGGTGATGCCGTTATGCACGATTATATCTTCGGTGCTGGCAACTATGCTGACGTTCTTCGCACAGGTCTTGAGGCTAATCCATCTGAGGCTGGTTCTACAAATGTGACCATCGCAGGCGGTCAGCTCCACAACTCAATCTTCGGTGCCGGTCACGGCGATCATGACAGCGCTAATGCCAAGCGTTCAATCTACAGCCATGTCGAGGGCGATACGCATGTGACTGTCACTGGCGGTACATTTGTATGCAGCGATGCTCAGCCACGTTATATCAAGGAACGTTTCTATGGTGTTTGCGGTGGCGGTATCTCGACCAGTACTGTAGGTGGCAACACATACGTAACCATCAAGCATAACCTGCTCACTGACGAGTTTGTCAACAGCTGCAACTGCAAGAATACCGGCTATACAGCAGGTGGCTATGGCATTGAAACCGAGGTTAATGGCGGTGCTCATCTCATCCTTGAGACTTCTGCCGGTGGCATGAAGTTCGACAATCTCTATGGCGGCGGTATCCAGGGTGATATCAATGGCAACACCGAACTCACCATCAGCGGCGACATCGAGGTCATCAACCTTTATGGCGGCTGTAAGAATGGCAATATCTCTGGCAACAGTTCAATCACGGTTCTCGGTGGTCGTATCCACAACCTTTTCGGTGGTTCGTATAAAGGCAACATTGGTGGCGAGACATTCGTCACCATTGGTGCTCTTGACGACCCACAAGGAACCAACTCAAAGATTTATGTCGGTAATGTCTATGGTGGCAATGACCTCACAGGTGTAGTCGGCAAGAACGGCGAGGGTCTGGGTACACATATTTATATATATGGAGGACGCATCGGCAACGTCTATGGCGCAGGCAACGGCCTCCGCGAGGATAAGTCGGTTATCAAGGGCCGCACATTGGTTGAAAAGATTAAGTCGGCAGCCGCCAAGGAGGTTGCTCAAACCAAGATCAACGCTATGGCTCGTCCACATGTTGCTGCAACATGGATTTCAATCTCTGGTACAGAGCAGAGTCCTGCCATCGTAGAGGGAAGTCTCTATGGCGGCGGCAACAACACTACTGTCGGAACTTTCGTGCGTGCCAAGAACGACCGTTCGCAGTATGGCATGCTCCGTGAGGATCTTGTTGCCAACTCCGGCAGCATCAACATCAACATCGGCAGCCACGTGCGCATTGGCAATCTCGTGATGGGTAGCAATGGTGAGCACCTTTTCGATTTCATTCCTTCATACACAACTGATGGCCGTAAGTGGATCCGCGGTTTTGAGAATCAGGAGGATTTCGAGGTTTTCTGTCACTCGGTTGACGTCAGCTGTGTTCCTGTGCTGACTTTCAATGCTGATCGCCAGTTCCACAACAACCATCCTATTGATGACCGCATGAACCGTCAGGTTTATTTCGATACTCCTGACGAGATGAATTCTGTTGATGTTGTTCTCGGCTCGTTCGTTGGCGGTGGCAATCTCGGTTCAATGACTGGCGACAGCCTTTATCAGTATACCCTTCCTTCGGGCGTTCTTGTTGAGAAGGAAATCGTCGGCGGTTCGCGCAATTCGGTTATCGAATATACAGAGAAAGAAGGCGAGGAGGCAGGCGTGGTGCGTCGTCTGGTCGGTGGTATGAAGCCATATCGCAACGTAGAGGTGGCTATCCACGAGCAGCGCACACAGCTCAACATCTTCTGCCAGTTTGCTCCTGTTCACGAGGAGAACGGTCAGTATAAGGGTGCCAACATCTATGGCGGTTGTCTTGACAAGGGCGTTGTTGTTGGTGTGTCTGTTGTAAACCTTCACAGCGATCTCCTTGGCGGTTTCACTCCTGCCAGCGGTTCGCTTCGTGATATTGCCAACTCATGGGATAATGATTGCGGTCAGATCTATGGCGGCGGTAAAGGCGTTGAGACTGAGGCAATTGGTAATACCTATGTCAATCTCAAGGGCGCTGTCTTCAATGGTCAGAAGTGCATTCCAAACCTCTTCCACGCATTCGGTGGCGGCAAGGCTGGCAATGTGATTGGCCGAAGCAACGTCTATTGTGATTTCCAGAGCCCATTGGCCACTCCAATGGATGCCGTACGTAACTGCGTATGGGGCAACATATACGGTGGCGGTCTCAAGGGTGATATCGTACGTCGCAGCCGTTTGATGCCAAATGTTGAGGAGGCTCGCGAGAATGGTACTCACGTCCGTGTGTGGAGCGGTCAGATCGAGCAGGTCTTCGGCGGCTCGCGCATCGGTAATGTCGAGGGTGCAAGCTTCGTCGATATCGAAGACCGTGGTGAGAACCACTATCATACCATCATCCGCAGCGTCTATGGCGGCAATGACCTTTCTGGTCGCATCGGCCTTGGCACCGTTCCTGCCATGGTCGAAGGCAATCAGCCTGTCACAGCCAATACATACGTTCTCATCCGCGAACAGAAGAAGTCTGACGGTTCTTACCTTGGCTTCCCTGTAATCGCTGAGGTCTTCGGCGGCGGCAATGGCAACTATGGCGTGCATGGCGATGGCAATACCTATAAGAGCGGCAGCATCCGTTTTGACCGTGATACAAATGTCGATCTTGCCGGTCTTGAGTATCCGAATGTCGATTCTACCTACGTTGAGGTGCGCGGCGGTTCTGTATGGAATCTCTACGGCGGCTCGAACAATAGCCTTGTCAATGAGTCTGCTGTAATCCGCATTGACTATAATCAGGGCAATGCCTCAACCCGTTGCTGCTATGACGGCACACAGTCAGCTGAGTGCTATGAGCGTGGCGAGTATATGAACAAGCTGCTTGGCAATTATGGCGGTTCGGAGGTCAGTGGCAATAAGATCACGGCACTTTACAATGTTGTGAACGTATTTGGTGGCAACAAGCAGGCTCCTCTCTGCATCCAGCCTACATGGATGCTCGGCGAAGCCAAGATCCATAATCTCTATGGCGGCTGCAACCTTGGCGATGTTTATTATTATAGCAACGACAAGAAGTCCGGTGCTTCTGAGCTCGGTCTTCAGCTGAAGCTCGACTCTGAGAATCTCGATGTTGACAATGTCTTTGGCGGTTGCCGTCTCGGCAGCGTACAGGCTTGCAATAACTATCTGTCTGGCGGTGTTTATCATCACGATCCAATCAACCTCAAGGATAGTGAATTTGGTACAGCCATCCATGTTGTTAACGGTAAATATGGCCGCATCTTCGGTGGTAACGACATTTCAGGCAACGTGCTCAGTGGCACACGCATCCAGATCGAAGGCGGTATGGTTGGCGAGGTTTACGGCGCTGGCAACGGCGAGTACGTCTATCAGTACACCGATCAGGTTGATCATGTCGATGCTGTCTTTGACGAGGAACTTCAGCAGTATGTCTGCCTTGTTCCTGCTCAGAAGCAGTTCGGTGGCAAGTGGGCAACTTCTTTCCAGAAGGTTAAGGCTATCGAGGCTGCCCGTCCTAATATCTCGAAGAGCTACATCGAGGTGGCCGGTGGCATGGATAAGTCTGGTAAGCGTCGTATGGCATACATCACCGGTGCCATCTATGCCGGTGGCAACTGTGCCACTATCGTCGATGCGTCTGGCAAGCCTGGTGACATCCGTCTTGATGTCGGTGACTATTGCGTAATCAACAACCTCTACCTTGGCAGCAATGGCACCAAGCTCATCGATGACTCATACATCGGTAACATCATCAAGTACAACGATATTCTTCCACAGGATCTCGACAAGAAAGAGAAGGGCCGTACATTGCTCGACTACTATATGGATGCTGTAACTGTACATGGTCTGCCACGCGACTTCCAGTTGCGCAAGAACTATGAAAAGTGCTACATCGGTTCGTTCTTCATGGGTGGCGCCCGTGGCTCGATTTCTGCCCATGGCAGCCTTGCTGTGACCTTCCCACAGTCGCTTACCGTATTCGGCAAGATTGTTGGCGGTTCTGACCGTGGCGGTGTTGATGTTACCGTTCGCGAAAAGACCTATCATCACGAGGGTGGCATTCTTTGGGATGGCGTAGGTCAGAAACCTCAGATCAATCTTACTGTTCAGTCGAAGTTTATTGACGCTGATATGATTGCTGATCAGAAGTTCGCTTCAGCCAACTATCTCGTTGAGAAGCCAAACGCAAGCTCTGATACCAAGGTTTATCCTGGTTGCTTCGGCTCTGGCAAGATCGATGGTGAGGTGAATGTTGACTTGCAGACAGAAGAATAATCTGCTCCACAGTTGATGTGCCGCTCAGCATTTGCGCGGCACATCATACAAAGCCCATATATTAATTTAATATTGTATGCGCGTATGAAACAGTATATCAAACCAGAGATTACTTTCTATGATGTTGCTCCGGTGTCTATCCTTGAAGGAAGTGTTGTAATCAACAAAAAGATGCAACGTAAAATTGGTGTCAGTGCGTTCTCTACTGACGCTGATGACTGGACGGTTGAAGGAGATTCCAAGACATATAATTTTTGTAACTACTCAGGTTCTTTTGTAACCTTCACATGACACCCATTTTTTGAAAAAACAGCGAATGGGGGTCGCAGTCCAAAACCGATGATTGCATGTCTGAGGTCATAAAATTGCCTGAAAAAAAATATTTTAAAAAGTTTGGTTGAGTGCAGAAGAAACCTTACCTTTGCACCATGAACCAAACAGAGTTAAACATTACAATAGAGCAGGAAGCTCTAACTATAGAGCGCAGGAAGGCATTGCTGATAGAAGCAGGCTTTCCTGAGCAATTGTTGTCCTCAGAGTCCTTTGTCATTGCCGAAGATGTTTTCGTGGGTCAGCAAGCAAAAATCAATGAGCAACAGACTCTGATTGAGCAGAAAGATGCCAGAATATCAGCGTTGGAAAAAGAGAACGCCCTGCTGAAAGCTGCGTTGGATAAGAAATCGTTACCCAAGGCAGATAGCCATAATAGCAGCGTTCCACCATCTCAAGACAAGTTTGGCATCCCTCATACCTCTTCTCAACGCAATTGTACCAAGAAGAATGGAGGACAGGAAGGCCATAAAGGCTCGACTCTGGAGATGGCCGAGAATCCAAATCTGACAGAGAAACATGAACCGGCAATCACTATCTGTCCATGCTGTGGCAAACCGGTAGATACTACACGTTACAAACAGATACGGCGACGTCAGGTCATCGATATTCCAACTCCAGTCCTGCCCGTTGTCACCGAGCATATAGTCTATGGCTATGACTGCGAATGCGGTCAGCATTTCGAGGGAGTGTTCCCGGAAAGCGTAAAGGCCCCTGTCAGTTATGGACCCAATGTCAAGGCAACTGTCGCCTATGTCAGCGCCATGCACAGCATGCCATTCAAACGCCTGGTGGAGATGCTCAACGTATTCTTCGGTCTGAATATGAGTCAGGGCACCATCGCTTCCATCTTGAACGAGATGCGTAAGTATTGTAAGGACAACTACGAAGCCATCCACCAGCGTCTCTTGAAACAGGAAGTCCTTGGAGGGGATGAATCTGGTATTAAGATTGATGGCATCAACTATTGGATGTGGGTCTTCCAGAATGCGATGCTGACTTACATTCTTATTGACAGAAGCAGAGGCAAGAAGGTGCTGGAGGCGACATTCCCTGATGGACTTCCAAACACAATCCTTGAAAGTGACAGATGGTCGGCTTATTTCGATATGTTAGTAAAAGACCATCAGTTGTGCCTTGCCCACTTATTACGTAATACTTTCTATTTCACACAGCTCTTGCCCAAATGCAAGTGGCCGCTTGATCTAATGGAACTACTCAAAGAATCCATAGAACGGAAAAAGAAAGGAGAGCTTGGCAGAGAACTCAGGGATGAATATACGAAGAAACTCCAGGAGCTGCTCGATACCGTACCCTCGGTAAGTGGCAAGGAGAAACAGAAACGGCTGAACACTTTCGTCAAAGGAATCAGAAAGCATGTAGATCATATATTTGCTTTCCTTGAATACGAGGAAGTGGAGCCAACGAACAATGCCAGCGAACGGGCTGTAAGACCTGTCAAGACCAAGATGAAAGTCAGCGGCCAGTTCAAGACCAAAGATGGTGCTGACAATTACGCAAGCATACATTCAATCATCCAAACTGCCCAGAAACAGGGTATGGATCCTTTCTCCGTCCTGTTGGATATTGTCAAGTCCAAAGGCAAGAAAATTATATTCTGACATCATTATTTCAAAGAGCATGGACTCTCAGCTTGTAATGGGCTGGGAGAGGATGGTCGTGGGTACCTGAGTAGTTACTAATTTTTGGGGTGAAAAGCAATGATGTCCGTCTGTTCTTTTTCATTCTTATCATAGCAATAAAGCTGATTCCGCATTTCGGGGTCAGCTCTTTTGTTTTCATGGTTCAATCAAAAGAACCTCTATTCATTTCCATGCTGTTGCAATCCCTTGAGATTTTCGATAAATTACTTTTTTGCTTCTTTGCTGTATCTGTGTTTATGCAAAATTCATTTCCCAGGTATTAGAAAATGCTGCCGAAACTTTCGTTTGGACTTCCAAGGTCTTGGGAAATGCTGGCGAAACTTTCATTTGGACTTCCATGGTCTTAGGAAACGCTGGCGAAACTTTCATTTGGACTTCCAAGGTCTTGGGAAATGCTAGCGAAACTTTCATTTGGACTTCCAAGGTCTTGGGAAATGCTGGCGAAACTTTCGTTTGGACTTCCCAACTCTTAGGAAATGCTGGCGCAAGTTTGTTTAGGATTTCCAGGTTTCTGGAAATGATGAGAACCATGTTCTAGGTACTTCCAAGGTATGGGGAAATCCCAAGAACAGATTTTTCGGTATTCTTTACTTTTATTGAAGTTTTTAATGCATATTTTTGCATATTTATTTAGTTCGACAAATATTCCGGCTTGAAAAGACTTCGATAAAACATTTTTGGCACCTTTTATTTGGAGTTTTCAAAAATATTGCGTTTCTTTGCACCCCGAAACTAATTTTGCAAACATGATTGAACGTATTAAAGAACTGCTTCTGTTCGGCGAGGATTCTGCTGATGAAAAGGAAGTTATTGAAGTGATAAAGAATGGCGTGACATTCCGTGGCGCCAAGCTCTGGATTCTGGTTATTGCCGTGTTTGTGGCTTCTCTGGGTTTGAACACCAATTCGGCGGCAGTGATTATCGGTGCGATGCTTATTTCTCCTCTGATGGGCCCTATTATCGGCATGGGTTTGGGTGTCGGCATCTATGACTTTGACCTTTTACGACGCAGTTGGCGAAACTATATAATTGCCACAATATTCAGTGTGCTGACAGCGACGGTTTATTTCCTTATCACTCCGTTGGCTGAGGCTCAGAGCGAGTTGCTTGCTCGCACATCCCCGACGATCTATGACGTCTTTATCGCAATCTGTGGTGGCTTGGCTGGCATCATAGCATTAAGCAGTCGCAGTCAGCGTACGGGTAATGCCATCCCAGGCGTTGCCATTGCTACAGCTCTCATGCCGCCTTTGTGCACTGTCGGTTTTGGCATTGCCACGGCCAATTGGTCTTATGCTGCCGGAGCTCTCTATCTCTTCCTGATCAACACCATCTTCATTGCCGGTTCGACCTTTGTCGGAGCTGTCTTTATCATGAAGTTCAAGAAGACTGCGTTTATCGATCCTAACCGCGAAAAGAGCGTGAAGCGTATGATTATCTCCGTGGCATTGGTCACTATCATTCCGTCGGTGTTGCTTACCATCGGCATGGTACGTGAAAACTATTTCGAACAGCGCGTCAACCGTTTCATACAGCATGAGTTGCATTTCCCCATGACCCAGGTGGTTTCTCATCGTTCGGACTTCGATAGCCACAGTTTCTCGGTGGTGCTCATTGGCAATGAACTTGATTCGACCACGATACAGATTGCACGTGCACGTCTGCCTTTCTATAAGCTCGACGATGTGGATATGCAGGTGATTCAGGGTAAGAATGGATCAGAATCCGACGAGTTCCGTGAGCTCCTCCTGGCCGATAGTAAGGAACTGCATCAAGCCGAGGGAATCATTGCCCAGCAGCAGGTGCGTATCGGCGAACTTGAAACCGACCTGAAGTCCTTCACCGACGCTATGCAGCTCGCGCCGCAGCTTTTACGCGAACTTAAGGTGCTCTATCCAACGGTGATGAGCATCACGGCAGCACGTGGCTCATCGGCTGCTGAAGCCGAAATGAAGGAGGTGACCATCGCCTTGGTGGTTGTGGATGGTTCGATGCAATATGACGAACAGGAACGTCTGACCCTATGGCTCAAACAGCGAACCAATGATCCTGATCTGCATGTGATCTATGAATCTGTTTCGTTATAAGCGATTCGACATCAGGCAGGAGTTCGCAGCCATGAAAGTGGGTACAGACAGCGACCTGCTCGGGACCTTGGCGGCTGGCGGAAGCGAAATTCTCGACGTCGGCACCGGCACCGGCGTGCTATCCCTGATGCTTGCACAGCGATTCCCTGATGCGCGCATCACCGCTATCGAGATTGATGGCAATGCTGTGCTGGATGCCCGCTTCAATTTCGAAAAATCGGAGTTCGGTGAACGTATCTCGCTACACCATGTCTCATTTCAGGATTTCGTTGCTCAACATTCCGCTAACCATTTGTTCGACAGCGTTGTGTGCAATCCTCCGTATTTCGATAAAAGCCTTGAATGTCCTGACCTCGGAAGGCTTCGTGCCCGACATTCGTCAAGCCTTCCCTTCGACGTTCTCGCATCGGGCGCTTACCGTTTGCTGAAGGATGGGGGAGTGTTCTCTGTCTGCATTCCGCCCGAAGTTCTGACCGCGTTCAAAGAGACATGTTTCTTCGCCGGATTCTCGCTGATGGACGAATATCAGATTAAAAGTGTGCCGGGAAAAGAGGCAAAACGCTACGTCCTGGTGCATCGGAAAGGACTGCCCGAGGAGATGCATACCTACACCTTCTGCATGCGAAATGAAGACAGGACAAGGTCTGATTGGTATCGCCAGCTGATGAAAGATTTCCTGCTCGGTTGACACCGTTGACCAAAGAAAAGATGAAAATTGTTTTCAAAAATGCAAACCATAGTTGACGTTTTGTGACATTAAGACGTTGATTTTAAAGATTGTCAGTCACATAACTTGCTGATTTGAAAGATTTGCACTACCTTTGCACCGCTTTTATTGCGTACTTTTGGGTATTCTATGCCCATACGCTAAGAAGACAAATGAGTTATTAACAATATTATCAAACCAAAAGTTAAAACAAAATGCCTACTATTCAACAGTTAGTAAGAAAAGGTCGCGTAGTTTTGGAAGACAAGAGCAAGTCACCGGCCCTGGCATCATGC
>JAGHUA010000036.1 GCA_018065085.1 Candidatus Liminaster caballi
GCTCATTAAAGTTGACAATGCTGATTCTACGTAATTGCAGACTATGTCGAAGGTAATCTTCTCCTCAGCATTGAGTAAATGATAAAGGACATCAACGAATATGGCTGCCGAGAGATAACCCAAAGGATGCTTATGGGTAATGGCAGCACAATCTCCTGCGTATTTATCAATGGCTTCAAGTGTAAAATGTGCTTTGCCTCCATGTTTTACAGCTCTATCGTTTTCAGCGTACAAATATAAAGCGACAGGGGCAACACGCATGATACCTCCACATCCTTTGCTATTGTTGTTCACGTTATGTAAATCGCGCAAAGCAGATAAACAAGTATTGCCAGGAGCGCGACATACATTCAACTCTTTTATGTCACGAATCCAGCATGTGTGATGGTCATTATAATCTTTGACCCTCGTTTGTGTCTGATACCACTCCTTGTAAGCTTCCATTACATAAGATGGCAGGTCTGCCAGCATTCCATGAGTAGCCCAGCGTGTTACTCCGAACATCAATCCGTTTGCCGTAAAAAGAGTCATTTGAGTGTCATCAGAAACAACAGCCTTAGATTTCTCATTGAGTTCAAAATCAGTTATACCATCCTTGCCATATTTGTTTTTGATAGCGGCAAGAGACATGAATTCAACAGGATAACCAAGTGCATCACCTATGGCTCCACCAATGAGAGAACCACGTATCTTATCTTTCTTATTCTTGTCCATATTGAATATTGGTTTTATATGTATTGTTTTAAGTTCTGTCGCAAAGATACTTTATTTGTGCTTATAACACAAATAATATGTAGGAAAAGTGGCTTGGATGGTTTATTTTGATGGCATATAACCTCATATTTGATGTTCGTTTACCTATCTTTGCCACCGAAAGCAATATTGATTAGGCTAAGATGAACTATTTCAGGCATTCAGTGTCCAGCCGTGCTCGGCATGGTAGATCATCTGATGGGTCATTCCTCCGTCGATGCAGATGTTCTCGCCGGTGATGAATCCAGCCTTTTCTGAACAGAGGAACAGGACCATATTGGCGATGTCAAGTGGATTGCCGACACGTCCTGCTGGCTGCTGGGTGGCATCGGGACCTTCGTAAACGGTGTAGTCGGTGTCAATCCAGCCGGGAGAGATGGAATTGACGCGCGCCTTGCCTGAAAGACTCACGGCGAGAGCGTGGGTTAGGGCAGCAACGCCTCCCTTCGCGGCTGTATAGCTTTCGGTTTGAGGCATGCTCATACGGTCGCGCGACGAAGAGATGTTGACGATGCTGGCACCTGGGGCAAGATGATCCTTCAGGCATTTGACCATATAGAACGGCGCCGTCACGCCAACACTCAGCGCATATTGGAACTCTTCGTATGTGCATTCGTCAATGCCTCTCATCAGCGGCAAGGCGTTGTTGACGATGTAATCCACATGACCATGATTCCCGACGACCCATCGGCAGAACTCTTCGATGACATTTTTGTCCGACAGATTGCCGACAAAATGCTCGCCTTCCTGCTTGTCGATAATACAAACAGTGGCACCTTCCTTGCGGAACTCGTCGGCGACGCACTTGCCAATGCCTTGTGCGCCGCCTGTAACTATTACGATTTTGTCCTTGAATTGCATGTTGCTGGTTGCTTTCCGATTTTTACTTGCGCTTCTTGTCGGCCTGTGGCGTCAAGCGGTACATCTTGACATCGTGACCGTCGATAGTGACGCTCTTAAGCTTCTTCGATTTTGTGTTGCCGCAAACCTTCTTTGGGTCGTCCGACCAGATGTCCTTGAGGTCATAGACGGTGTCGGAGAAGGAGATTTCGCGCTTTGAGACTTCCTCATCGACGGTGTTCCAGCGTTCCCAGTCGAGATCGACGGTCTTAGGCATGAGTCCTCTGTTGAGAAGGCAGATGGCCCATTCGTCGTTCATCAGAGGCTTGAGCCATACTTCGATGCTGTCTTTCTGCTCGATGCGCATGCCCTGGATGCCGAGGCTGTCCTGATCGACGGCGATGGCCTCGCGGTTGGTGATGATCTTATAGGTGTCGCGAGTCATATTGTTGAGGTCATTGCCGAGAATCAACGGTGCGGCCATCATACACCAGAGAGAGAAGTGGGCGCGGTCTTCGCTGACGCTCATGCCGTTGCCGACCTCAAGCATGTCCGGGTCATTCCAATGGTCAGGACCTGCGTATTTGCGAAGCTTCTCGTTGATGTCAACATTCTGCATGACACCATTGGCGTGCCATGTGCCTTTGTCGAGTATGCCATCGAAGTTCGCCCAGATGTCGCCGGTTGTTCGCCATGAGTGTGCCAATGGAGCGCCATATTCATAGCCCTTGGTATTTCCCCATTCACACATGCTGAGCAGGATTGGACGGCCTGCAGCCTTCAGTGCCTCTGAGATAAGGCGATATGCTCCGGGACCTGTGATGTTTTCGGTGTTGCACCAGTCATATTTCAGATAATCCACACCCCAACGGGCATACTGTATGGCATCCTGATATTCGTGTCCGTAGCTTCCGGGACGTCCGCCGCATGTCTGCCAACCTGCGTCGCTGTAGATGCCAAGCTTCAGTCCTCGGTTATGGCAGTATTCGGCCAGCGCTGCGATGCCGCTTGGAAAACGGCTGTCATCGGCCTGAATGAAACCGAGGCTGTCGCGCTGTCCGTGCCAGCAGTCGTCGATGTTCAGGTAGATATAACCGGCATCGCGTAAACCTGTATTGACCAGGGCATCGGCTGTCTCGCGGATAAGGTTCTCGTCGATCTTGTCGGCAAACTTGTTCCATGAGTTCCAACCCATCTGTGGCGTCAGGGCAAGACCTTCGTATTTCTGTGCGGATAATTGTGTGGCAGCTGCTAAGATTGCAAGAGAAATAAACAGTTTTTTCATAGGTTGTTGTATTTATTTTTGGTTCGTGCAAAGATACTCATTTTATAATAATATCGCGCATTTTGATATTGCAATCTGCCGAAATCGACTGTTTTTTATCTGTATTTGTTCTATTTTATGCCAAATTACCGCTAAAAAATGCAAAGAAAAGCACATAATCAAAGCTGTTTGTTGTGCCGCTCAACTATTTTCGTTATTTTTGCACCATTCAATAGCAAAAGATATGAACCTTATACAGCTTTTCAGGAAACTGTGGCCTTTCGTCAAGCCCTACAAGTGGCTGGTGCTGGTCACATTGGTGCTTACTTTGATCGGATCGAGCATCGCGCAGGTCAATGCGCTGGTGCTGGACAGAACGGTGGATGCAATCAATGAACTGATATCTAATCCGGGCTTTGAATGGAGCCATGCCGCTAATATTCTGATTGTGATCACCGCTGTGCTGTTGAGCAAGGAGGCGCTATCGGTTGTAATCTCGTACGCGCAGAATTTCTACGGAGAGCGCATGCGTGTGCATGTGAGCAAGGATCTGGCTCAGCTGGCTGTGGAGAGGATTTTGAAATACAGGATGGCTTTCTTCAGCCGTAGCGGCAATGAGGCTGGACGTCTGCAGACGCGCATCGATCAGGGTGTCAGTTCGCTTTCGACCACGGTGCAGAATACGTTCATCGACCTGCTACCTCTCTTTACATCGGCTCTGCTGGCTCTGATATTGATGTTCGCTGCTAATGTGTTTGTAGGTCTGACGGCTCTCTTCATCGTGCCTATCTATATCTGGATCACCGTGCGTCAGGGCAAGCGTCTGAAGGGTTGGCGTCAGCAGATGCGTCAGTATCGCGAACAGAAGTCTCACGGCATTGTGGGCATCATCGAATCGATCAATGTGATTAAGTCTTTCAATCGCGAGGGTATTGAGGCCGACAAGCAGTGGGCCATACAGTCTAATCTGACCGATAACCTGCTGAATACGCGTAAGTTGATGCTTTATTATGACGGTTGGAAGCGCTTCGTGCAACAGATCGGCACGGTGCTGATCATCATCCTTACGGCTTATCTCGTGCTGATTGACTATCCTGGTATGACCATCGGCAAGATTATGTATCATGTTATGCTGTTTGCCAATGTGACGGCTCCGATCACTCAGTTGCAACGTATTTTCGACACGCTCAACGATGCTCTGATCTACGCCGAGGGTTACTTCAGCGTCATCGAGGCTGAGGAGGAGGTCGAGGCATCGGGCAATTATCGTCCGGAACGGATCAAAGGACGTTTTGTGATCGAGCATGTCGATTTCTCTTATCCTAACGGCACCAAGGCGCTGCACGACATCAATATGCAGATTGAACCCGACAGGGTGACGGCTTTTGTGGGTCTTTCGGGTGCTGGTAAGTCCACCATAGTCAATCTTTTGGACAAATTCTATGTTCCGCAGTCGGGTAGGATTCTGCTCGATGGTGTCGATATCAAGGAATATGACACACAATTCCTGCGAGATAATATCGGCCTCGTGCTGCAGAAGAACCATATCTTCGATGGTACAATTGAGGAAAATATCCGTTACGGACGCCCCGACGCATCGGACGAGGAGGTGCGCGAGGCGGCAAGAAAGGCATTTGTGCTGGATCAGGTAGAGAAACTGCCTAACGGCTTCAAGTCGCTGGCCACACAGCTGTCGGGCGGTCAGCAGCAGCGCATTGCCATCGCACGTATGTTCCTGAAGAATCCACCGATCATCTTCCTCGACGAACCAACTGCTTCGCTCGACGCTGTGGCAACGGAACAGATCAAGGCTTCGATCGACGCAATTAAGAAGAACCGCACGGTGATCATAATATCACATTCCATCTCACAGATCATCGACTCAGACTTTGTCTATGCGCTGCAGGACGGACGTGTGGAACAATGTGGCGATCCCGACGGACTCTACCACAAAGGCGGTGTGTATAAGGATATTGTCGATGCTTCGGCCAGAAGCCTTAACATTGATAAACTCGCATCGACGCTCAATTCGTAATCAGCTTCTTTGCTTTCCTCCCGGCTCTTGACCTCTTTCGGCTGTTATCGTAACTGATACAAGCCGCCCGGGGTGATGCGTATCTTATCGTCCATTTCAAGGTCGAGAAGTTCGGCATATAAGGATGTGCTGTCCAACCCTGTGATGTCGGAGAGCCGTGACAGCTGCATGTCGCCCTTGTCGCGCAGGGCATCGAGAATAAGTCTGGCCGTGGGTGATAGTTTTTCTTCCTCAAACGGGATGCTATGCTGTATGGATCTGTTGCTTCCACTGGCGCTCTCCCAGTTCATGGCTTCGATGAAATCTTGTGCGCAAGTGATTAATCCTGCGCGATTTAGACGGATCAGTCTGTTGCAGCCTTCGCTGCGTGTGTCGCCGACTCGTCCGGGGAATGCATAGACATCTCTGCCATAATCCAGGGCTATGGATGCCGTTACCAAACTGCCTCCTTTGTCGCGACTTTCGGCCACCAGCACGGCATCGGCCATGCCTGCCACAATGCGGTTGCGCGCTAGGAAATTGCCCCTTTCGGGTTGTGTGCCTGATGGGT
Organism: Candidatus Liminaster caballi; assembly: GCA_018065085.1. Taxonomy (GTDB): domain Bacteria; phylum Bacteroidota; class Bacteroidia; order Bacteroidales; family UBA3663; genus Liminaster; species Liminaster caballi. The sequence goes on from JAGHUA010000036.1 coordinate 5,443, forward strand.
ATTCTGTCAGGATTCCTCCGCCTTGCGAAATCATCTGCTCGGCTATTGGACGATGCACAGCTGGATAGATGCGGTCAAGACCGTGCGCAACGACTGCCATTGTTCTGACTCCTGCATCGAGCGCGGCTTTGTGTGACGAGACGTCGATGCCAAGCGCTAAACCACTGACTATGACGACGTCAGGGAATGCTTCCTTTAGCTCTGATACGAATCTGTTGACCATATCCCTGCCATACTGTGAACACGAACGTGTGCCTACGATGCTGACTATGTGCCTGCTGTTGAGGTCTGTCTTTCCTAAATAGAAGAGCAGGGCAGGAGCGTCCGGACACTCCAGAAGGCGCTTTGGATAATTGTCTTCGCCATAGGCAAGCGCCTGTATATGGTGGCTGTTGATGAACTCGACTTCCTGCGAGGCTTTGTCCAATGTCCGGCTGTCGCTACGCTGTTCGATGATCGCCTGTCCTATGGCAGGCATGTTCATCAGCAGGCTGCTATCGGCTTCGAATACGGCTCTTGCACTGCCAAACTCCTTGATGAGGTGTCTGGCTCGCATCGACCCAATGCCGTGGGTGTTCATCAACGCTATGGTGTAGCGTAACTCTTCGTCTGTCATATTTCTGTGTTATTCGGCAAGAAATCTCTCAAAACTGCCAGCAATCTCGTCTCCGCGTGTCAGAACGCCATCTACGACGCATACGCAGTGGACCTCTGCAGTGATGCACAGTTTTTCGTCGCTTTTGCGATATATCTCTTGATTAAATATGTATCGCGCGCCCGTTCTTTTTAAATTTAAACAAGAGATGAATTCCTCGCCGCCATGGAGCGATGCCTTGTAGTTGATCACAACCTTCGATACCATTACGTCTATGCCGCGCTTGTGCCATCCGTCAAAGCTCTCGCCGACGCTCTGGATGAATTCGTGACGGGTCACTTCAAGATAGTGCTGGTAGTTCGCATTGTTTACCACTCCTTGCACATCACATTCATAGTCGCGAGTCTTCATCTCGCATTTGTAAGCAAACTCTTTCATTTTATTCTGATGTTTGTATTAATCGTTTTTTTTTAACCGTTTTTGACTTTTTGTGCCACAAAGATAGCTGTTTTTACCATATTTACCAAGGAAAATGGCCTAAAAATGCTAAAAAATGCACTTTTTTTGAAAAAAGTCGCTAAAAAATTTGGAGGATTAAAAAAAAGCCCATATCTTTGCACTCGCTAAACAGGAAAAACGAAGCGCAAACAAGCGCTGAGTTGAAGAGAAGCTCAAACGGAATATAACTTTTTCTTGTTAATTCCCTTTCTCCCCGACGGAAGCCGGGTCGGAAAATTAAGCGCTCAAATGTTTAGTCACGATCTTTGAAAGAGTGAAATCAAACAACAATAGCAAGTAGTACAAGTATAGAGCTTAATCGTCAATACTTATAGATGCTGGGATTTCTTTTCAAAAACA
>JAGHUA010000084.1 GCA_018065085.1 Candidatus Liminaster caballi
TTTTTACCTTTCGTCACCGCTGCCATGGATCTTGTTACGTTCCATGCGTGAGGCAAGTTTGTCGAGATTCATCTGGCAGATTTCATCGAGCGTATAGCCAAGGTCATGAGCCAGAGAAGCGGCATACCACATCACATCGCCCAGTTCGAGGGCAATCTGATGCTTACGTTCGGCAGTAAACTCATCGTTATTATCTCTGATCACTTTCTTGACTTTATCGGCCACTTCGCCAGCCTCACCTGTAAGGCCAAGCGTAGGGTAGATAATCTGACGTGACTCTGGGTAGATGGCTGTGCGGCGTGCGCCTTCCTGATATTCGTTGAGTGTCATGATGGGGAGGGTAAGGGGTAATGGGTAATTGAAATAACTAAATAAATTTTTAGTTTAATAATTTTCAACAAGATAACAATCTATTGACGTTTTTTAGCCAAATTTAATTTAGGGAAGGATTATCGCCACAAAGGCTCTAGCTCCCAATTATCAGGGAAACCCATAGCATGCAAATCAATCTGAGGATAATCCACAAAAAGCCAACGGAGTCGGGTGAGCATGTCGTTTTCTGGATCAATCAAGTCTACGAAATACTTGATGATACAAAGGGTGAAGAAAATTCGTCCCTGCTGTACTCGATTTGAGACCCAAGGATGAATCATGTTACTCTCTAATCTTGCATTGAAGGAAAATACTTTATTCCATACACGAGAATGATGTCCACAAGAATTACGTGTAACGGCAATGATATTCATCCACGAGTCGAAAACAGGAAGACTTAAATCGAACTCTTTGGCAACAAGTTTCTTGATGCGAGCAACACGGAAGTTTCTGAAAATATTCGTTAAAGTGCCTAAAGGGAGAATTTCAGCCAAAATCCATGCTGGAGGAAATGGATCAGAATAAGTCTGTTTGAAATGCTGCACAAAATCTTCAGAAGAGCGATCGTATTCATTCTGAATCAAAACCATTGAGCGTGAAAATCGTGGTTGATCCATAAACCAAGAGCTATTGGTCATCCAGAACATATCTCCTGTTTCTCGACTGATAATATTGACAATGGCACTTCGTACGGCAATTTCAATCTTCGAAATCTCCTTAAAAATAAAGAGTCTTAATTGAGCATCGAAACTGTACAGCATTAATGTCTGGTCAAGAGATGCTCCTGGCTTAAAAACGTGAGCTGTCTTTGGCATTTGAAGTAGTGGATGCCAATAAGCCGACAACCGATAATATCCATATCGTTTCAAGCAAGTCTCAGCTTTTGATAATGAGTCCATTTGCAATCCTCTTGATTGGAGTAATTGCGCCAAATAAGCTGGAGACTCATATTGTTTATTGAAAGGAATTGCCATAAGTGTATATAAAAAAACGACCCGCCTATTTAAGCATTGTGAAGAGGCTTGGCGGGTTCTTGCGCTGCAAAGATAGGTCATTTATCCGGTTCTTCCAAATTTTTCTATCAAAATCTTCATTTTTCAGACTCTTTTCCTTCTGATAATAACCAATGCAAGCATCCCAAGTTGCAATTTTGTGTTGAAATATCAGAGGGAAGAAAGCAAGAAGTGGCATCCCCACGGGACACCACTCCAGAGCGGCTTATGCCTTATGCAGATTCTTATAGCCTCGAAAAATCATTCAAGCACCAGCGGCTGGCCTTGGTCGGTAAGTCCGGCAACGCTGACGCGGATGGATGTCTGCTTTGAATTATTGAAGAAATGTGCATCGAAACGACCTGATTCGTCGGGACGTGCATTCGGATTCCAATAGAGCGTGCGACGATAGTCCTTGACCTCGCTGAGAGGAAGAGCGGACTGGCTGTAGTCGGGATTGTAGAACGAGACCGGATGGGTGACTCCATGCAAGGTGATGCGGCGGTCGCGTGTTGTGACACGATGCGAACCGTTAGGCATCAGAACGAAATCCATGACGATGTCAGGAAGGTGGCGTGACTGTTCGAGATACTTATCGCTGTTGCGGAGTTCGAAGTCGGTGAACATGCGGACATCGCGCTGGCGATCGAGGCGTAGGTTGTTCAAAATATGACCATCGCTGAGGAACTGCTGTTCGACTTCATATACATCATCGATAATGAAGTTGCGGTAGAAAACATCCCGATCCCACTGGGCCTGGACATTGAGCGTGGAGTGGTTGTTGTAATTGCCAAACAGGAGGATGGCAAGCTGCATCGGCAGGCGTCGGAAGTTGACCATGCCGTGCGAGAGTCCGTAGTCGGTGGCAAGGTTATAAAGCTCGACGGCGTCATAGACACAGGCAGGCTTTGTATAGTCGATGCGCACACGTCCGCGACGGCGCTTCTGATCGACATTCACGTTTTCAAGCTGGGTGTCCATCGTCGAGATCCGATCCACCTCAATGTCGGTGCTGTCGGCAATGGCCGAGGCAGTGTCAGGATCATCGTCGGGAAAGTGACACTGATAGAAGGAATATGGCTTGGCAAAGACAGGATAGAAGAGATCGCGGCGCACGTAGTATGCAGGAGCTTCCTTCTCGTTGTGGGTCTGGTGTGTGGCCAGGCGATGGAGTTTTTTGTCGGACGCATTGCTGTCGAATGCCGAAAGGAAAAGAATGCCATCGCCATAGAACGGCGGCACATTGATAAGGAAATGACCGTGGTTGTCGGTCTCGAGTTCCACCTCGGCAATGCGTTTGCCGCATACCAGTTCGCCGCTCACCGTGACTTCATGACGGAGGTCGCTGTTGTTGGCTCCGAAATATGGGTCGGGATTATTAGGCTCAAGAATGACGGTTTCCGCATTTCCCCCAGCTTCGGCACGAGCGCTATATATACTTTTGGCATTTTCTGCCGATGGCGCAGATTTTAACAATGAGGCATCGTCGATGGTAATCTCGTCGAAATGGCGCATCTTATAGACCTTGCCTTCGACGGTAAGTGTCAGTTCAGGAGCATAGCGTAATGTGCGTGTACGGACAATCTCCTCATAGTCATACCTGCGCCATCCCTGCACCATCATCAGTAGGTCGAGGGCAGAACGGTGTTCGTCGTCATCGGCAGCGAAATAGTAGTCGGCATTTGCCACAAAACCCTTCAGTTCGCTGGAGAGGAGGAAATCGGTGAGCATGTTGCCGGTATCGAACGTGGTCTCATCGGTCATACCATCGCGCACGGCAATGGATATGTGGCGTGTATCGGCAGGAGCCTGGAATGAGAGAGTGACCTCCTCAAACGGCTCGTACTTGCGCTTGGCCGACGACATGCTGACGCGCTGCATACCGAGGTCATGACGATTGACAAACACAAGACGGTCAGCCA
>JAGHUA010000050.1 GCA_018065085.1 Candidatus Liminaster caballi
AGGTTGCGTTCTTCGTAGGCACGGAGGATAAAACCCGAACCAAACTGTTCGTAGAACGTGCCAAGAGTGCCCTCTATCCACTTATGGTTGGATGCTGTGACCTGAAAATAAGGCACACCCTTGCCATGGAACGGTTCGGTGTCGAACTCGTTCTCAAAGCCAGGGAGCGGATTGTCCATATATTCGAGTCGGAGGCCGGCATTGACCCACTTCGAATCGAGGTTGAGGTTGACGTATGTATTGCCGAGCAGGTCGCCACGGTAGTCGGACTTCGTGGCACCTATCGACTCATCGTTTTCAGGCAGAAGCCAGTCGGTCTGGATTGAGCCCGACAGCTTGACTTTCTTCTCAGACGGATCGCTGTAGTCCTGTGCGACGGCACTGGCAGCAGCAAGACCCATCAATGGTAACAGTAGGTATTTCTGCATTACTTCTTCTTCACTAATTCCTTAACCTTCTGATAGAGCTCGTTCTCGTCACCTGGCTTGTAGCCGATGTGGCTATATACGCGCTTGCCGTTTCCATCGAACAGGAATACGTGAGGGATGTTGTTCACACCGAGGGCGCGCTTCAGGTCGTTGTTCACGTCGAGCAGAACCTCATACTCAAAACCCTTACTGTCGCACAAAGGCTTAACCTTGTGAGCGTCCTGAGCCTGGTCGATGCTGACGGCAATCAACTTAACGCCGGTCTCATCCTGCCAGTCAGGATATACCTCGCTGATAGCGGTGAGCTCACGCAGACATGGATGGCACCAGGTTGCAAAGAATGAGATGATGAATGGCTTGCCACCATTGCTGATCTTCTCTGTGTTGATGGTTTTGCCGTTGATGTCCTTGAGGGTTACCGATGGGAGCTGAGCCATTGCGGCTGTGCAGCCAAGCAGGAGCATTGCCACTGCAGATGCAAGAAATTTCTTCATATTATTCATTGTTTTATTAATATTTCGTCATTAAGACATTAAAAACGCGGCAAAGTTAAATAAAAAAACGCGAAAATTTGCATTTTTGCAGAAAAAACATTACTTTTGCACCATATTTACTATAAAAAATTACAAATATTATGAAAAAGACATTGGTTTTGGTGCTTGTTTCGATGCTTATGTCAGCATCCGTTGTTGCAAAACCCAAGAAAACTCAGATGCCGAAGACTCCATGGATGGAGGCAGATTCGATAGTCAACGCCATCCGTCGCACGAGCTTCCCTGATAAGGTTTACAATATTTCTGATTTCGGTGCAAAGGCTTTCCGTCCAGATGCTCCTGTCAGTCTGGCACACGACGCCATCAACCTTGCCATCACCGTCTGCAACCAGAATGGCGGTGGCACTGTGGTTATTCCTGACAGCACCTATGTGACAGGTCCTATCACTCTGCTCAGCAATGTACGCCTTCACCTGAGCGATGGCGCCCGTCTTAACTTCTCGACCACTCAGAGCCTTTATTTCCCAGGCGTTCTGACACGCTGGGAAGGCATCGACTGCTATAATGCCCGACCTCTTATCTATGCCTATGGCGCTGAGAATATTGCTATCACGGGCAAAGGCGTGCTCGATGCACAGGGTTCGAACAGCAACTGGTGGGCAATGTGCGGTTCTCCGCGTTTCGGATGGAAACCGGGCATGATCAGCCAGAGTGGAACCGATGGTGATCGCACAAAGGGACCTCGTGCCAAACTCCTAGAATGGGGTGAGCGTCAGGTGCCGGTACATGAGCGTGTATTCGGTCCGGAGGACGGCATGCGTCCGCAGTTTGTCAACCTCTACCGTTGCCATACCGTCCTGATTGAGGACGTCACATTGCGCAATTCTCCTTTCTGGGTTCTTCATCCATTGTTCTGCGACGATCTTATCGTGCGTGGCGTGAAGATTTATAATGAAGGACCTAATGGCGATGGCTGTGACCCTGAGTCGTGCAACCGTGTGCTGATTGAAGATTGTGTGTTCCATACCGGTGATGACTGCATTGCCATTAAGTCGGGCCGTAACATGGATGGCCGAAAGTGGGACACTCCGTCACAGAATATCGTGGTGCGTCGCTGCAGCATGGAGGACGGTCACGGTGGAGTAGTGGTCGGCTCTGAGATCTCAGGCGGTTATCGCAACCTCTATGTTGAGGATTGTGTCATGGACAGTCCTGAACTGGAGCGTGTCATCCGCATCAAGACCAACTCATGCCGTTCGGGTATCATTGAGAATATCTACGTGCGCAATGTCAAGGTTGGCCGCTGCAAGGAGGCCGTGCTTCGCATCAACCTCAACTACGAACCTAAGGAACAGTGCCAGCGTGGCAATAACCCAATCGTGCGCAACGTAAACCTTGAGAATGTAACATGCCAGGAATCGCAGTTCGGCGTTATCCTCAACGGTCTTGAAGACGCCTGCAACATCTATGACATCAATCTCAAGGACTGTCAGTTCGAGGGTGTGAAGCCAAACAAGAAGAAGTTCGGAGGCGAAGTTATTGGCAAGGAAGGAAAGTATCGTAACATTAAATTTGAAAACTTAATAATCAATGGCGAGAAGATATCATCGCCAGAAGACGTAAAATGAAACATTTGATTTTGTTGCTTGCAGGCTTATCATTGCAAACCTTATGCCTCGCAGGTATTGTAAAGGGCAAGGTGGCTGACGACAAGAAACAGCCGCTGGAATTTGTCAACGTGGCGCTCTATGAACAGGGCAGCGCCACACCTTACAAGGGAACGATCTCCGACGAGAATGGATCGTTCAGCATCGAGGGCGTGAAGGACGGCACCTTCACCGTGCGACTCACATTCATGGGCTACACCGAACAGACCCGTAATGTGACGCTCTCGGCCAATAATCAGCACACAGCCAATCTTCGCACCATCACCATGACCGAAGACCAGGCTGTGCTTCAGGAAGTAAGTGTATCGACACAGAAGGCCGCCATGCGCCTGGACATCGACAAGAAGGTGTTCGATGTGTCGCAGAATATAACGACTGCCGGTCTCTCTGCTTCAGAGGCATTGGAGAACATCCCGTCGGTCGAGGTCGATCAGGAAGGCAATATCTCGCTGCGTGGATCTGAGAGCGTCACCATCTGGATCAATGGCAAGGCTCAAGGTCTGACCAGCGATAACCGTGGCGACATTCTCCAGCAGTTGCCGGCTGAGAGCATCGAGCGTGTTGAGGTCATCACCAACCCATCGTCAAAATACAGCCCTGAGGGAAGCGCCGGTATCATCAATATCATCCTCAAGCGCGATCGAAAGGCAGGTTATTATGGCGGCGTTCAGCTCAATGGCGGTAAGACACAGGGCGCCGATCCTAACGGACGTGTAGGTGCCAATATCAATTATTCGAGCGGCACTCTTGAGGCATACGCCAACGTTGGTGTAGGTCGCCGTGTGCGTGTGGGTCATGGTTTTTCTGATCGCGACTACGTGGATGTGAACGATGGCTATCACTACGGTTTCCTTTCTAATAAATATAATAATGACGGATCCAACACCAACTTCTTCGGACGAGCAGGCTTGACCTGGCATTTCACCGAGAAGGACGAGATTGGTGTCAATTACATGGGCATGGTCGGCATTGGCAATGGCGAACGTAATTCGCACAACGTCTATGACCAGGATCTTTATGTCGATGAAGCCGGTCAGTGGATGAACTATAACACACAGTTCATGCCATATCGCAGCGAACGATGGAGCTATAACAGCGATAAACCACACATGAACAATGTGTCGCTGACCTATCGCCATGAGTGGAAGACCAACCATACGCTCGATTTCTCTGTCAGCCACAATACATGGAATGGCACAGGCGAGACTGGCTACACACAGAAGACCACACAGCGTCCGTTGCTCAGCGACGGTACCTATCTTGAAAAAACTGAGACCGTATCAAAGCAGTGGCAGGAGTTCGATATGAACAACAAGGGATGGGAAGTGCAACTCGACTATGTTCAGCCGCTTGGAGGCTCTGCCAAGATGGAAGCCGGATACAAGGGCAATTTCCGTCATGAGAATTCCCCGACAGAGACATGGACCGACGAGTCAAAGTCAACGAGCATCTATACGCTGTTCAACCGTTTTATCTATGACACCGACATTCACGCCGCATACTTCAACTATCAGAACCGCATTGGTGCGCGTTTCGGTTATCAGTTAGGTCTGCGCGGTGAGTATTGGACGGTCAACACCGAGTCGTATAACTACGATCAGGAGTATGGAACCAGCAATATGCCAGCCGGATATGAGCCAGTGCCTGCCTACGAGAAGAGTTTCTTCAAGATCTTCCCGACCGTGTTCCTCAGTTATCAGCTCAGACACGAACAGGAACTGCAGCTCAACTACACACGCCGTTTGCAGCGTCCGTGGGGCGGTCAGATGAACTCGTTCAAGAATATCTCTGACTCGACTGCCATTTCCTATGGTAATCCAGAGTTGACTCCTGCCTATACCAATTCGTTCGAGCTCAACTATCTCAAGAACTGGGATGAACATACACTCTCGATTTCGACCTACTACCGTCCGTCGAGCGATGTCATTCAGCATGTTTCCTATCTTCAGGATGGCATCCGTTATTCCACTCATGAGAACGTAGCCAAGGAACTGTCATCGGGCATTGAGATTATCGGCAAGAACAAACTCTTCAAGATCCTCGACCTCACCACCACCGTCAATGCCTTCTATTATAAGCTCGATGGCGGAACGTTCAATATCAACGACCAGGGTATGAAGCATCAGGTGTACGTGCCGAGCGATGACGATTTCTCATGGAATGCCTCGCTGATGGCACAGGTCACCCTGCCATGGCAACTTGCATTCCAGGCTACAGGCCGATACAATGCAGCAAAGGTCATTACTCAGGGTAAGCGCGATGCGAACTACAGCCTTGACCTCGGCCTGCGCCGTTCGTTCTTCGACAAGCGTCTCACGGTCAACCTCAATGGACGAAACGTGCTCAACAGCCGTAAGTTCCGCAGCCACACATCCGCAGCCGGTTACACCATGCTCAGCGAGGGCGTCTGGGGTGGTCGCCGTATTGGCATGCAGATCTCATGGAGTTTTGGCAACATGCGTCCGAAGATGAAGGGCGGTCGCCGTCCTGATGGCGGAGAAGGAGGTATGGATGAAGGCGGCAACGATGGCGGCGGAATGTCCGGCGGTTTCGGTGGCGAAGAGTAAGACGAAGTATATAGACTTTAAGTGTTAATTAACCATTATATTCAAATCAAACATTCTGGTAAATTGCTACGGTCAAATTAAAAAACAATCATCATTATGTTTGAAAATCTTTCCGAGCGTCTTGAACGCTCATTCAAAATCCTGAAGGGCGAAGGTAAGATTACCGAGCTCAACGTGGCAGAGACACTCAAGGACGTGCGTAAGGCACTCCTCGATGCCGATGTCAACTACAAGGTGGCAAAGACCTTCACCGACAATGTGAAGCAGAAGGCTCTTGGCATGGACGTGCTCACAGCCGTCAAGCCTGGTCAGCTCATGGTCAAGCTCGTTCATGACGAGTTGGCACAGCTGATGGGCGGAGAGGCAGCCGAACTCGACACCAAGAATACTCCTACCATCATTCTCATGGCAGGTCTGCAGGGTTCGGGTAAGACCACTCACACCGGTAAGCTCGCCTATATGCTCAAGACTAAGAAGGGCAAGAATCCGTTGCTTGCCGCATGTGACGTCTATCGTCCTGCTGCCATCGATCAGCTTGAGGTTGTAGCCCAGCAGGTAGGTTGTCCGGTTTATACCGATCGCGACTGCAAGGATCCTGTCAAGATTGCCAAGGACGCCATTGCCAAGGCTCGCGCTGAGGGTCATGACATCATTATCATCGATACCGCCGGCCGTCTGGCTGTTGACGAACAGATGATGCAGGAGATCAGCAACATCAAGGCAGCTATCAATCCTCATGAGATTCTCTTCGTAGTCGATTCGATGACTGGTCAGGACGCAGTCAATACTGCACGAGAGTTCAATGAGCGTCTCGATTTCACAGGCGTAATCCTTACCAAACTCGATGGCGACACACGTGGCGGTGCAGCCCTTTCTATCCGCACCGTCGTACAGAAGCCTATCAAGTTTGTCGGTATGGGCGAGAAGATGGATGCTCTCGATGTGTTCTATCCTGAACGTATGGCTGGCCGTATCCTCGGCATGGGTGACGTTGTTTCGCTCGTCGAACGTGCACAGCAGCAGTACGATGAGGAGGAGGCTAAGAAGCTCCAGAAGAAGATGGCTCAGAACAAGTTCGACTTCAACGACTTCTTTGCTCAGATTCAGCAGATCAAGAAGATGGGTAACATCAAGGATCTTGCTTCGATGATTCCTGGTGTTGGCAAGGCTCTCAAGGACGTTGAGATTGGCGACGATGCCTTCAAGCCAGTTGAGGCCATCATCAATTCCATGACTCCATACGAACGTGAGCATCCAGAGTGTCTTAATTCATCGCGCAAGGCTCGTATTGCCAAGGGCTCTGGCACACAGATCCAGGACGTCAACCGTCTTGTAAAGCAGTTCGATGATATGCGCAAGGTCATGAAGAAGATGACCGACTTCAAGCGCGATCCTCGTGCCATGATGCGCAATATGCCAAAGATGCCAGGCGGCATGCCTCGCTTCTAAGCGTCACTCATATTTATATATATAACGACTCTGCCGGACATCTCCATCTTTCTTGGGATGTCCGGCAGTTGTTATTTTATGCTTTATTATTTCAGCATCTTCATAAAAATAACAACTGGTTTTAAACTTCATGTTTGCGCTTCGGTCTTATAAGCAAACGAACCAATAAAACAATACGACTATGAAAAAGATTATCTTGACTTCGTTGATCGCAATCATGGCAATTAGCCAGATGTTTGGTATGAGCAGTAGCAAAATCCGCAACCACGCACGTTTCCTGAGCGACCGCATGGCTTACGAACTCGACCTGACCCCACGTCAGTACGATGATATATACGAGATTAACGTCGATTTCCTCTGGGCCATCAACGACATCATGGACGATGTAGTGTTCGGCTATCGCGATGCCATCGACCGTTACTATGACCTGCTCGACTATCGCAACGATGATCTCCGTTACGTATTGAGCCTGCGTCAGTATCAGATGTTCATGAGCAAGGAGCACTTCTATCGTCCAGTCTATAGCACAGGCTTCGGTTGGAATCTGCGAATCTACACGATCTATAGCAACAGCACGTTCTTCTACTTCGATGCTCCGAGCATCTTCAAGACCTATCGTGGCGCACATTCTCACCATACATACGGCATAGGTTACTACAGCAGCCGCTATGGTCATCAGGCTCACGACCGTTACATGGATTCATATAAGTTCCGTGAGCAGCACAACCACAAGGATCTCGGACACAAGGATTTCGGCAAGAACCTCCGCGA
>JAGHUA010000047.1 GCA_018065085.1 Candidatus Liminaster caballi
GCCTCGTCGCCAGAGATAACCTTTCCGTTAAGTCCATGTACAGCCATATTCATCAGACAGAGCTGAGCGTTGTATTCAACCTTCTCCTGTCCATAGAACGTAAAGCGACTGTTGGCATCAAAACTCCCCTCGCCCTTAGGAGTGGGGTTGGGGGTGAGGCTATTGATAAAATCTCCTGTTTGCACAAACATACCACCTGAACCACAGGCAGGATCGAGCATTACACCCTGTTCTGGTTCCAGCACATTGACGAGCATCTTCACCAATGACTTAGGAGTGAAGAACACGCCATCGTCAGAGGCTACTGCCTTGGCAAACTTGGAGAGGAAGTACTCATAGATGCGACCAATCACATCACCACCAATCTCATCAAGTGTCTTGTTATTGAATATGCGAAGGAGTTCACGCAACAATTCATCGCTGAACATGGTGTATGACTTAGGCAAAATACCTGTCAACTGCTCGCTCTGTTCCTCAACCAAAGTCATGGCATGATTAACTGCTTCGCCTAAAGGCTGGTCATCGGAGAGATTCACCAGATAGTCAAACTGAGCTTCACGAGGCAGATAGAGTGCACTCTTTGCTGCAAAGTCGCTTGCTTCAACAGGCACCACACGACCGCCACGGCTTGGACGATTCCTAAGCAATTCTGCTTCAACCATTTTGAAACGACTGTATGCATATCTTAAAAACAGCAATGCCAATACCGGCATACAGTATTGGCTCGAAGTTAGTTTACTTCCTGCACGAAGCAAGTCAGCCGACTCCCAAAGGTCAGCCTCTAATTTGCGGATATTTATCTTGTTGTCTGCCATTTGATCTCTGCTTTAATATTGAGGTCGTTGTTTGCCATTTTACTATCTTTTATTGGAGCAAAAGTACTAAAATTTCTTGTAAAACGTGCAGAAATAAACAAAAATATGACAAAGAACCGTCTATTTCTTTGCTTTTTAGTTCAATTTAGAGGAAGAATTGGCAAATAGTCGATATAATTCGTAAGTTTTCAGTATCGCTGTCTGTTTTCTCTTTACATATCTCGTGAAGTCAACGAAGTCAATAAAGTGAACTTCAATATCTTTATTTACTTCACGAGCATAAAAAAATAAATGCAAAAATACCAAGCAAAACCTCTTCCTAAGACTTCGGAAGACCAATAAATCGGTTCCGAGCATTTCCTAAGAATTAGGAAGTCGTCAGAACATTGTTCTCAGCATTTCCTAAAACCTTGGAAGTTGTCAGAACATTGTTCCCAGCATTTCCTAAAACCTTGGAAGTCGTCAGAACATTGTTCCCGGCATTTCCAGAAAGCTGGAAGTCGTCAGAACATTGTTCCCGGCATTTCCTAAAACCTTGGAAGTCGTCAGAACATTGTTCCCGGCATTTCCAGAAAGCTGGAAATCCAAAACAAACTTTCGCCAGCATTTCCCAAGACTTGGGAAGTCCAAATGAAACTTTCGCCAGCATTTCCCAAGACTTGGGAAGTCCAAATGAAAGTTTTGTCAGCATTTCCTAAGAGCTGGGAAGTCCAAATGAAAGTTTCGGCAGCATTTCCTAAGAATTGGGAAGTCCAAATAAAACTTTCGGCAGCATTTCCCAAGACCTTGGAAATCCAAACGAAAGTTTCGGCAGCATTCCAAACAAAACAAAAGTCTGATTGATAACTTTTTACAGATTTCCGGCATGAGCGTGGAAGCGGATATCATTCTTTTTCGCCCGTTCCCTCTCATAGCCGATACGCCAGAAAGTGACGGCGAGAGCAAGCATAAACTCATAGAAAAGCACCTCGGTGAGCGATGGATACCACTCGGCTCTTGCCGAAAGGAACCAAAGCTCAAATCGGGACACGAAGGAAGCGACAAACTCAATCCACCATGTGATGGCTTCAATCGGATAGGACAGCAAAGCAACAGACGAAGGCACAATGAGGGCAAACGCCAGCAGGTAGATAAGGATGCTGACTACAGGCACAACCAGTAAGGCCTGGAAACAACTGAAGACGGAGAAATGATGGAAATAGTATGCCACGAGAGGCGTGGTGAACACCTGCGCGGCTATGCTCATCCAAAGCAGACGCCAAACGACGTGACCGATACGCAACCAAAAACCTTCATGGCGGCGCGAGCCGTCACTGCGCGGAACGATCAAAGGCAACAAGGCATAAATGCCGATCATGGCAGAAACGCTAAGCTGGAAACCGACCTCATAGAACACTGACGGCTGAATGACGAGCATAAGGACAACGGCATAGAGCAGACAGCGCCAGTTCCAGACATCCTGCCGAAACAGCACGGAGAGCTGCGCGATGCTGATCATGATGCCGGCACGAAGCACGGATGGCTGGCAGCCGACAATGAAAATATAGAGCCAGAGCAACGAGAGTGTGACAAGCCTCATGTATCTGTTGACAGCGATATTGTCAACACCAGAAACGTAAACCACAGGCATGACAACCATCGAAAGCGAATACCAGATGAGCAGCCACACTATGCCGACGTGCAAACCAGACACGGCAAGGATGTGACTCATGCCGGCATCGCGCATGTCACGCACCACCGACTTGTCGAGCTGCCTCTTGTCGCCCAAAATGAGACCTGCAGCCAACGCCTCGGCATGAGGTGTCAGCTGCAGGCTATGCAGACGGTCGAGACAACGCTGATGCATGGCATCGGAATGTGTCAGGACGCTGTGAATGAACTCTGTATGACCAACGGTTGGATAGCGGCGTGCATCGATGACAAGGACGACCAGCTGAATTGCGACGACGAAAAGCAGACAATAATAAACAACATGCTTGCTCATGGCGCCAACCGTTGATGTAAGAGTGTGCGAGTTATCAGTCCTTCAGATCGAGCGCAATCTGAAGTTCGTCGAGCTGTGCCTGATCAATAGAGCATGGAGCATCGATCATGACGTCACGACCCTGGTTGTTCTTAGGGAATGCGATGGTGTCACGGATTGAATCAATCTCGGCGAACATCGACACAACACGGTCAAGACCGAATGCAAGACCAGCGTGAGGAGGTGCGCCATACTTGAATGCATTGATGAGACAGCCGAACTGATCCATGGCCTTCTCAGGTGTGAAGCCGAGCAAACCGAACATCTTTGCCTGAAGAGCGGAATCGTGGATACGGACAGAACCGCCACCAAGCTCAACGCCATTCATCACGCAATCGTATGCCCATGAACGCACACGGCCCTGATCGGTGTCGAGCAACGGAATGTCCTCTGGATTTGGCATGGTGAATGGGTGGTGTGTGGCATAATAGCGCTGTGTCTCCTCATCCCACTCGAAGAGAGGGAAGTCGATGACCCAAAGTGGCACGAACTTGCTTGGATCGCGGAAGCCGAGACGCTGACCCATCTCAAGACGGAGGGCGCAGAGCTGCTTCTGGGTGCGACGGCGCTCGCCGCAAAGGATGAGGACGAGGTCGCCATTCTGTGCCTCACACTTGTTGAGGATGGCCTCGATAACCTCAGGCGCATAGAACTTGTCGATGCTCGACTTGATGACGCCCTGCTCGTCCTTGCGGATCCACACAAGACCCTTGGCGCCGATCTGACTGCGCTTAACGAAGTCGGTCAAACCGTCAATCTGCTTGCGTGTGTAGTTGGCACAGCCAGGTGCGCAGATGGCAGCAACGTATGATGCCTCATCGAACACTGTGAACTGACCGGCTGGCAAGAGATCCATAACTGCCTCAGGACGTGCACCCTCAGCATTAGGCGACTCCTTGCTTGGATCGACCTTGATCTCGACGAACTTCATGCCGAAGCGGAGATCCGGCTTGTCAGAACCGTAATACTTCATGGCGTCCTCCCATGTCATGCGTGGGAACTTATCGAACTCGATGCCCTTGAGCTCCTTGAAGAGGTGCTTCATCATGCCCTCGAACATCTGGATTACGTCCTCCTGATCGGCAAACGACATCTCGCAGTCGATCTGTGTGAACTCCGGCTGACGGTCGGCACGAAGGTCCTCGTCGCGGAAGCACTTGACAATCTGGAAGTAGCGATCCATGCCGGCAACCATCAGGAGCTGCTTGAACTGCTGTGGAGACTGTGGCAGAGCGTAGAACTGACCTGGATTCATGCGTGATGGCACAACAAAGTCACGTGCACCCTCCGGTGTTGACTTGATGAGCATTGGCGTCTCGATCTCAAGGAAGTTGTGAGAGTCGAGATAACGGCGTGTCTCAAATGCGAGCTTATGGCGAAGCTCAAGGTTCTTGCGTACGCATGGACGACGGAGGTCGAGGTAGCGGTACTGCATACGGAGGTCATCGCCACCGTCAGAGTTATCCTCGATGGTGAAAGGAGGAACCTCGCTGTGAGAGATGATATTGAGCTGGGAAGCAACAATCTCGATGTCGCCGGTAGGGTTCTTGGCATTCTTTGACTCACGCTCGCGGACAGTACCTACCACCTGGATAACATATTCGCGGCCAAGTTTGTTGGCCTTTTCGCAGAGTTCGGTATTGCCGTCGCTCTCGTCGAACACAAGCTGTGTGATGCCATAACGGTCACGAAGATCGACAAAGGTAAGACCGCCCATCTTGCGGACGCGCTGTACCCAACCTGCCAATGTTACCTCCTGTCCGAGGTTAGCGAGACGAAGCTCGCCACAAGTCTGTTTTCTGTACATGGTTATATCTATTGGTTTTTATGTTTCTTTTCAAGCGGCAAAGATAGTCAGTTATTGCCAATTAAACAAATATTTCGCGGTTTTTCGTTCGAAATAGACGAATTTTGGCGTCAGAACGGATAACCTACGGCAAAATGTATGGTTCGATTGTATGACGACAATGGGTTGTCGATGACCCATGATGCCGATCCAAGACCCAGCGTAGGGTCGTATGCCTTGACACCCATATCAAGACGGATGACGAAGAAATCTGACACAAAGCGAAGGCCAATGCCCCACGACGCGGCAATCTCGCGATAGAAATCAGGGCTTATCGCACCATCGGGCTGTGAGTCATACGAACGCAGCGTCCAGACATTTCCGGCATCGACAAAGGCGGCGAACTCGAACTTCCAGAACAGGCGGCTGCGAAGCTCAACGGACGAGTCGAATCGCACGTCGCCACACTGATTGAAATAGTCGATGGCGCTGTTGGCACTGCGATAAATGCCAGGGCCAAGCGTTCGCACAGACCATCCGCGCACCGAGTTGGCACCGCCAGAATAGTAGCGTTTTTCGAACGGCATGATCTCACTGTTGCCATAAGGCACGGCAACGCCTCCTGCCAGATGGAATGCCAATCGGCTACGGTCGGTAAGATATTTTGAATAGGTCCAATCGACGTCGAACCTTGCATACTGTTCGAATGGGAGATCGAAGATCTGATAGCGTCCGCCTTCCTTACGGAAATCAGTGGTATGAGCCAGCGCACTCAGCACATTGCCACCGATCTCCGGACTTACGCGGAGTGTCCAAAGGTCGCGCACACTCTTCTCCCTGCTGCTCATGGCCTGTGCCTTCTGATTGCCGGCATAAAGACCATAGGATGCCGACATGATAAGGTGGGACGTGTAGCTGTTGTAGCTGATAGGGCCTGCATTCTGGATGATGGCGAGGAAACGCTCGCTTCGTTTGGGCAGATGCACGTAACTCAGATCGATCACGTTGAGGCTATGATGCCATTTGCGCTGTTCGCTGGTCCATTTGTATGCCAAACCTGCCTGCAGGATGATGCGGGTGTATTCCGGTCGGCTCTGATAGCTGTAGCCGCCCTTTATGGCAGTGTTGGCTGTAAACTGGCGACGTGTGTCGGACGAAAGGAAGGGAAACAGGAAGCGCGGAAAATCAATCTGATTCTCGGCCGAATATTCAGTGTAGTTGTCATTGACCAAGCCTGCCACATTGCCCGAAAGACTCTCATATCCACCCTTCAAGGTAGCGGTATAAGCCTCCGATCCACGGAAAAGATTGCGATGCTGATAGGTCATGGCGGCAGCAAAGCCAAGGTCGCCCGACGTATTGGTGCCATCAAGTTCGAACTGGACAGCATGAGGATTCTGAGGACTCAGATAGACGGTACAATCGAGTTGATCGGGTTCGGACGATTGCTCGAAACGGATATTGACATACTTCAGGATATGCAGGCGGGAAAAGGCGCTATAAGTCTTACGCACAGCCTGTTCGCTGTAAGGCGCACCGACCTTGATGTGGCAGTTCTCGGCCAGAATCTTTTCGCGCAGATAGTCGCTCTCGCCACTCACGCTGCCAGTGACAAGGTCAAAATTGGTGACAAAGCGAACGCTGTGGATGCTGTATCGGTTGTGAATGCCATTGACCACCATTGTGAGATCCACCCTGCGGCTGCCGGGAAGTGTGTCGGCCAGGAAGCTGACATCGTCCTTATTGAAATCATAGAAACCCTCATCGCGCAGAAACGAAGTGACGCGAGTACGTTCTTCCTCAAGCAATGTGCGGTCGAGGTTACGGCCGGCACGAAGCAAACCTTGCGAACCGCTGCGCACAAGAGGGTCGAGCAGAGGATCGTCAATCTGATAGGCAATGCGGGCGATGGTATAAGGTAAGCCACGGTCGGCATGATAGGTCACATGCACCTTACGGTTGCTGCTTTTCACGGTGTGGGTGACCTGAGCATTGAGATAGCCCTGATAGACAAGAGCGCGACGCATGGCGCGTTCGGTGCGCAGCGTCTGTTCCTCATCATAGACAGGCGGTTCTGACCCAAGTTTGCCTCGCAGACGATGGATGGAACTTGTGGTGTCGGGATGCCACACCCACGCACCAACAGGCAGGAATCCGAAAGTGCGGTGATACGGTTTCTGGGCGACAGCCATGCGGAGGGTATTGCTGCTCGACTTCTTGCCATCGACCTCGATATTGACGCGGCTCAGCACATCCTGACCGTCAGGCACATGGCGCGTGACCCTGCATCCTGACAACACGGCCAGAAAAAGCAGCATAATGACAACATATAAATGTCGTGCGCCCACCTTATTCAATAAATATAAATAATGCGTTAATCCTCCTCGCCCTTCAGTTCGAGAAGTTCACGGTATTCCTCATTGTCGGGATCATCGTAGGCATTGACCACGATAGGAAGCTGCGGATATTTGGACAAGGCATCGTTGAGACGATTGCCAAAAGCAGCGATGTTGCGACAGATGAAGTTTGTCTCGCGCTTACCCTGACCAGTGTAGATGCCGGTCACGATGGCGAGCTTGTCCTTCTCCATGACACTGCGGAGAAGGTCGCCGACTTCCTCCATGAGCTGAGCTTCGGCATCGTCGGCAGGCAGGCCTTTGTCATCGGCCTTATAATTCCAGATAATCTCAAGTCGCTCACGCAGTTTGTGCGACTTGACGAACTCCTCAATATTTGTACGTCCAGAGATGAAGGTGTAAGTACCGTCTTCATTCTCACTAAGGGCAGTGAACCAGTTGTCTGTAAGAGTCATCGATGATAAGTGTGTATTGGGGATTGTTACAGTTCTATGACAAGATTGTCGAAAGCAAGATGGACATGCTCCGGGAGGCGCGCATCGGCTTCGGCATGAAGTCCCATCTCATGGCTCATGTGTGTGAACCACGTCTCGCGGGGATTGATACGGCGGACGACCTCCAAGGCCTGCTCCACGCTGTAGTGTGTGGGATGAGGCGTCCATCGCAGGGCATCGATGATGAGTGTGTCAATGCCACGAAGCTTCTCCCACTCCGTATCGAGCACCTCCGTGCAGTCAGTAATGTAGGCAAGACGACCGATTCGCCATCCGTAGATAGGCATCCTACCATGCATCACCCGAATGGGACGAACCTCGGTATCACCAATGGTCAGCACCTCGTCGGGAAGGACTGTGAACAGATCCATCTTTGGCACACCGGGATACTTATGGACGAAAATGTAGTCATTGCGCTCGCGGAACGTGTGCGAAACAATCTCATCGGCGTATGTGGGCAATGCCTTCTCAAAGCAAAAAGCTCGCAGATCGTCCAAACCAAACACGTGGTCGAAATGATTGTGTGTCACAAGCAGGGCGTCGATGCGGCGGATACCCGAACGCAGCGCCTGAAAACGGAAATCAGGTCCGCAGTCGATGAGAATCTGCTTGGCATCGTCAGTCTCAACCATGACCGAACAACGCAAGCGGTTGTCGCGCGGATCGGACGAACGACAGACTTCACAATTGCACAACGGCAAAGGGACGCCGCAAGATGTGCCTGTTCCGAGAAATGTGACCTTCATTTACGATTAATGTGTGTTGCTATTGACCGTGGCAGGAGAAACCGGCTACGGTTCAGATGATATTTACCTCAGGTTCGATGGTGATGCCGAAACGGTCGCTGACGGTGCGAATAATGGCATCAGACAGCTTGACGACTTCTTCAGGACGCGCCTTGCCCCTATTGACCAGCACGAGGCACTGCTTGTCATAGACAGCAGCATCGCCTATGCGACGGCCTTTGCACCCAGAACGTTCGATGAGCCAAGCGGCAGGCACCTTGACAAAATCAGCATCGACATCATATTTAGGCATGTCGGGCCATGTGGCAGACAGCTGTTTGTACTTTGCCGACGAGATGACAGGGTTCTTAAAGAAACTGCCGGCATTGCCAAAGACAGCCGGATCAGGCAACTTGCTCTGACGAATGGCAAGGATCACTTCGCGAAGACCGCTGAGAGTGATGCTCTTGACACCTGGCATCCTGCTGGCACGCTTTGAGAGATGAGCCGTGAGCGAATAGCCGCGTTCGAGCAATGCTGCCTTGATGTTGCCATACTCAAGATTGAGTTCGCCATTGCGGCTGACGCGAAGCAAGACGCTGGTAACAACAAAACGGTTGCGGAACTCATCAGTCTTAAAGATGCTCATGCGATAACCATATTGGCAATCGGCAGCCGAGATGATAGCATGACGGTTATTGACCACATCATAGACGGCAACAGCCACGGCAAGATCTCCGAACTCAGCACCGTAGGCTCCGATGTTCTGAACGGCAGCTGCACCCACCTCGCCAGGTATGCCAGAGAGATTCTCCAATCCGTAGAAACCGTGCTGTACACACCACTGGCAGAGATCGTCCCACACCTCGCCGGCTCCGCACTCAATGAGAACCATGTCATCCGACTGAGAGGCAATCTTGATGCCCTTGATGCGACTATGAAGCACGACCCCGTCAAAATCATTGACGAAAAGGAGGTTGCTGCCCTGGCCAATATGCAAAAACTTGCGACCTGCCACGCGCTCATCGCTGAAAATGTGTGGCAGGTCGTCTTCGTGATTATATTCTACCAGCATCGATGCCTTGACATCAAAGCCGAAGGTATTATGTGGCAGTAATGATGCGTTTTCTTTGTATTTAATCATGATTGGTGATTACTTAATCACGTCTGTTCCCATCCATGGAACCAGTACTTCAGGCACCTTGATTGTGCCGTCAGCCTGCTGGTAGTTCTCCATGATTGAGGCAACGATACGTGGCAATGCGAGCGCAGAACCGTTCAATGTGTGGCAGAGCTCAATCTTCTTGTCGGCAGCCTTGCGGTAACGGCACTTCAAGCGATTAGCCTGATAGGTGTCGAAATTGCTGACCGAAGAAACCTCAAGCCAACGCTTCTGAGCAGCTGAGTAAACCTCGAAGTCGTAGCAAACTGCGCTGGTGAAGCTCTGATCACCGCCACAAAGACGGAGGATACGATATGGAAGACCGAGCTTCTGGAGAAGACCCTCAACGTGGGCAAGCATCTCCTTGTGGCTTTCGGCTGAATGCTCAGGAGTATCGATGCGGACGATCTCGATCTTTGAGAACTCATGCAGACGGTTCAAACCGCGCACATCCTTTCCATAGCTGCCTGCCTCACGACGGAAACACTGTGTGTAGGCGCAGTTCTTGATTGGGAGTTCCTTCTCGTCGATGATCACATCACGATAGATGTTGGTGACAGGAACCTCAGCTGTTGGGATGAGATAGAAGTCATCGACCTCGCAGTGGTACATCTGACCCTCCTTGTCAGGCAACTGACCTGTGCCATAGCCAGAGTCCTTGTTGACAACTGTCGGTGGCATGATCTCCTCGTAACCTGCCTTTGATGCCTCGGTAAGGAAGAAATTGATGAGCGCACGCTGAAGACGGGCACCAAGACCACGGTAAACAGGGAAACCGGCACCTGTGATCTTCACGCCGAGATCGAAATCAATGAGGTTGAGGTTCTTGGCAAGATCCCAATGTGGGAGCTTAGCATCAGGATACTGTGCATCAGGATTGCAATCCCAATTGCCAACGGTGTCCTGGCCAACGACACACTCCTTGAGATTAGACTTGACAACCCAGTTATCCTCGGCGCAAGAACCCTCAGGCACCTCGTCGTAAGGAATATTTGGAATCTGGCAGAGCATGTTGACAATTTCCTGCTCAACAGCGGCCTTCTTATCGTCAAGATCCTTATTGACGGTCTTAAGTTCGGCAACACGGGCCTTAGCCTTGTCTGCCTCCTCCTTCTGACCATTCTTCATGAACATTCCGATGCTCTTGCTGAGCTGATTGGCTTCGGCAAGGTTGCCGTCGAGTTCACGCTGAACGGCACGACGCTCCTGATCCTTTGCGATAACTGCATCAAGAGCCTCCTTGGCATCCTTGAAATGCTTCTTATTCAAACCGGCAACGACGCGGTCGTACTGCTCGGTAATGAGTTTTAATGTTAACATTTTTACAATTGATAATAATAATTGACAATTGAAAAAAGCAAAAAGGCAACTGACAACTGATAGTATTCAGGTGCCAATTGCCCTTGTTTCTTGCTATCAGCTAAGCTTAAGAAAGTGGCTCAACTGAAACATAAGACTTGTTCTCACGCTTCTTGGTGAAAACAACCTTACCGTCGATGAGAGCGAAAAGGGTATCATCCTTGCCGAGACCTACGTTGAGGCCTGGGTTGTGCTTGGTACCACGCTGACGAACGAGGATGTTACCAGCCTTTACGATTTCGCCACCGAACTTCTTAACACCGAGTCGTTTGCTATGTGACTCACGGCCGTTCTTAGAACTACCTACACCTTTTTTGTGTGCCATAGTGCTTCTTTCCTTTCTTTTTTAGTAAGCGAAACGCTTGGTTATGCAACAATAGACTTAATTAACACCTCGGTAAAATGCTGGCGTGAACCGACGAGCTTGTCGAAGCCCTTGCGACGGATCTTGTGGAACACCTTAATCTTCTTACCGCGTACCTCTACCTGAGATACTTCTACTACTACCTTAGCACCCTCAACTACTGGAGTACCAACGGTGATAGCACCTTCGTTGTTTACGAGGAGCACCTTGTCGAAAGTGAGCTCGTCACCAACCTTTGCATCTGCGATGTTAAGAACGCAGATTTTCTGATCTGGCTCAACAGCGAACTGCTGGCCCTGAATCTCAACGATTGCAAACATTTTTTATAAAAAACTTAAAAGTTTCTCCGCGAGGCGAATAGCTCAATCTGGCCATTACTTGTAAAGCCTCAACTCGGAATCAGCGTGCAAATATACTAATTCTTTTCATACGGGCATACGCACGAACATGATTTTTTCGTTCTTTTATCGCGCTTTTGTCCTAAATATCAGTTTTTATCAACCGAACATTACATTTTCAACACCTTACTTAGACTTTCCGAAACGATAGCAAAGACTCAGCGATGCCAAGTTTTCTTTATCAATTCGGTTGGTCACCCTACCGGTGTATTGACCCTGTGTGAGAATCACTGTTGGGTACTCGCAATAGGAATAGGCAAGACGAGCCTCCAGGCAGTCGTTACGGAGGAATGTGCGTATGAGCTGGGCAGCTCCGCGCACCTTGCGGCTATAGTGAGAATAGAGGTCGATGGTGTAACCTTCGGAATAAAAGCCTTCAACATTGATTGAGAAACGTGCAGGCAACTTCTGAGTGAGAGAGAGCGAAACCTGTGCGCCCCAATGTTCCTTTGCCATATTGATGGCCTCTGCAATGCGCTTGTCCCACATCACTTCGCCATTGGCTTTGATTGTTGTGGTAGCAGATGCCTTCCAACTGAGATCGGATGTCAGCGACCATGCACGGCGGATGCCTTCGTTGCCGAATGTTGAGACACGCACATTATCCTTCTCCATCCAGATGGCAGTGATTCCGTCATTGGCAAAGATGCTGGTGACGGATGTTGTAGAGGTCAATGCCTCGGTTTTGTGTGTATAGGCAAGGACGATGCGGTTGGCATGAGTGCCCTTAAGGTTTTCGTTACCAAAGTCGAGAGTATAGGCACCTATGATCTTGGCAGGCGAAAGGACTTCGACGTCAGGACGGATGATTCGCATGGCATAGAGAAGGCTCAGTGAGTTATTCTTCGAGATGTTCCACTGACCACGAACCTGAGGCACAAAATCGTCAAGCTTGCGATGATGGAACTCTGTGTGTTCGTAGCTGAGTTTTGCATTGCCAACGAAAGCAGAAGTCTTGACCCTGTAATCGGCAATGACCGACCACAGTTGGGATTCGTGACGGAAATCTTCGTTGAGCACGTTCTTGCCGTCGAGAACCTGAGAATCATCACTCTCGCGCGTACTATTATTATATCTAATGCCAAGGTCGAGTGCCTGATGCTGAGTCAGCGGTGTGAGCCAGTCAACAACGACATCGTGACTTTGTATCTGAGTTTGACGAAGCAGATGATTGGACATAAAAGGGTGAAAGTTCTCACTCTCGCCGACGTTCTGCATCATCTCGTCGTCGCTCATATTCAAATGGAACTGGTACCTCACTCCCATTGACGAACCAGGAGCAAGGAATTTATGCCTGAAATCGAGCACAGCATCAATATCATCGCGCTTCATCGTCGGACAATAGACGTTCGACTTGGCAAACGAGCCGTCGAAACCTTCCTCAAAAGAACGGAGGCGTTCGGTGCGATGGGAGTAATACTCGGTAGTGCGGTGTGTAGCCGTAAGGTTGAACTTCAGTTCGTTGCTCTCGCCCAGCAAGAATCTGGAAGCGATGCCATAATTGAACAGATAGCCATCCTCAGAGTTAACGTCGGTCAGTTCATAGCGATTGCCCGTGCGCGAGTAGCGATAGCCGACATTACGAGTTTCCTCGCTCTGCTTCTCGTCATAAGCCGACAGACGGACGTATGGCGAAACGGAGAACTTCTGATTCTGGAAATTGAGTTTGAGTGCGGATGCCCATGGCTGCTGATCGAAAGCGCCGCCCATCATCTCGGCTTCGCCATCGACGGTTGTCTGTGCGAGGACCAATGCAGCAGTTTGAAATAACAGCAACGCAAGTATGACTTTCTTCATCTGTAATTCTTAATTCGTTTATTTTGATTTGGCATCAGACGATGAGTTGAACCTTCTGATGACTCCCACATAGATAAGCAACACGACGTTCATCATCAGCGCATAGATGATGGCAGGAATGGCGATGCGAGAGTCATTGAAAACGAAAGGACTCGATGCGATGGCGATTGCCTGTGCTGCATTCTGCATACCCACCTCGATGACAATGGTGCGACGTGAGGCATCGTGCAGACGGAAGATGCGGCAGAGCACGGAAGCTACCAATATGCAGCAAAGCAGCAGGGAGGTGACAGCAAAGCCGAGCGAACCGACATTATCGATGATGGTGTGACGATGCTGAACGAAGAAGATGCCGGCAAGCAGCATCAAAGCAGGGAAAGCGCAACGCGAAAGCACAGCATCGATACGGACGGAAGCCTTTGGCGCAAAACGACGCACCAAGATGCCAATGACAAGAGGCAGAAGCATCGTGACGAGGTTCTGAACAAGAAGATTGCCTACAGGAAGGGTCACGCCGATCTCATCGCCTACAGCCGCAGTTGCAAACTGCATGATGAACGGCAGGGTGAAAAGCGTCACGACACTGCTCACAGCCGTCAACGAAACGGAAAGTGCCACATCGCCCTTGGCCAGCATTGAGAAGATGTTGGACGAACTGCCGCCAGGACAGCAGGCAATCAGGACAAGGCCGATGAAGAAAATCGGTTCGAGATGAAGAAGTGTGGCAAGGATATAAGCCACAACAGGCAAGACCAAAAGTTGCCCGACCATGCCGGCAAGCACTGGTCGGGGACTTTTAGCTACCATAACGAAATCACGTGCCTCAAGCGTAAGTCCAAGATCGAACATCAGGACAGTCAGTATGGGCAATACAATCAGTATGGAGTTCACTATGTGTCGGTATTTGCGTGATTATACAAATTATCTAATCTGATTAGCACACAAGCTCTTTATTAGCGGTCAATCTGCTTGTTGACTGTCTTGCCGCCCTCCGAATGGATGTTGAGCACAAGGCGATCCTCATTGGCAAATGGCTTAACGTCGAGCACGATGTTCTTCTCGCCCTTTGCCTCGACGGTGGCAAGTGTTGCGCCAGAGTAGCTGACAATGTCAACTGAAGTGAGTGCCTCTGCCGACTCGATGGCAACGGTCATCTTCTCGGCCGAATATTCACACTTAACGTCGAAGGCATTCTCTGAGACTGTATATTCACACTGGAGCTCGCAATCAGTATCGTTCTCGACATTGTAGCCCTGAAGCTGCAGCATCTTAATACCATAGCGGCGACCAAGACGACGGTAGCCGGCAGCCGAGAAGTGGAGGTTGTCAGGACCTGCCTCGCAGTTATGGCTTGAGATTACCCAACCGTTAGGAATTGAGTCATGCAGACGGTCGATGCAAGGATTGGCATGCTTGCAGACACCATTCTGATCGGCACCGATTGCCTCACCAGCAAGGAGAGGCACATTGGCTGCGTCAAGACCGAGGTCGTTGAGAATATCATTATAAATCTTATGAACGTTGGCAAGCCACTGGTCATTGTAGGCGTCAGTGCAACCCTGGTGAAGGAGGATACCCTTAATCACACCACGCTGCTGTGCCTGTCTGGCAAGGGTGATGAGACGCTCGTATGGCTTATGGTCATAGAACTCGATTTCACGTGCCATCCAATCTGGACGTTCAGGTGCATGGCAATACTCCTCGCCCTTCTCCTTGTCGAACAGGACGATAGAAGTGCCATTGACAGCCACCTCAATAATGCCGATGGTATCTGTCTCAGGGATGTACTCGAGCATGGTGCGACCGAAATAATCAACAGGACCGAGACCTGACCAACGGCGGCAGAGAGGTGGTGTAGCAGGACGCCACTCTCCCATTGTGCGGTCAATGTCGTTGACGGCAGCAAGGTTGAGGAAACGGTCAGGAACGATTGAATCTTGAGCCTCTGGACGTGCAGCACCAACCATGTTCGACTGGCCGATGCAGAGATAGATCTGGAAATGTTCGCGTGGATCCTGCTTGGCTGACTCACTTGTGCAAGCGACGAGCGAGAGTGCAGCGAGGGATGCAAATAAAAGCTTTTTCATATTCGTTGTTTTATAATAAATTATTCTTCGGATTTCAACGTCAGTCGTGATGATAAGGTTCTCCGCGCATGATGGTGTAAGCACGATAGATCTGTTCGATGAGGAAAAGGCGCACCATCTGATGGGAGAATGTCATTTTCGAAAGTGAGATCTTGCCCTGTGCGGCATCATAGACACGCGGTGAGAAACCGTAAGGGCCGCCGATAAGGAAGACGAGACGCTTGCCCACCGACTGTTGTTTCTGTTCGAGAAACTGGCTGAATTCACGGCTTGTCATCTCACGTCCGCGTTCATCGAGGAGCACCAGCACATCGCCTGGCTGCAAACGGTCGAACAGCAAATCAGCTTCACGCTCCTTCTGCTGATCCTCGCTCAGATTCTTCACGTTTTTAAGGTCGGGAATCTCTTCGAGAGTGAAAGGCACATAGTGAGTGAGCCGCTGCTGATAGTCAGCAATGGCATCCTGAAAGAGTTTGCCCGTGGTTCGCCCTGTGAAGATTACGTGGAGACGCATTCTGTGATAAAGCTTTGAATTGACGACGGAATTGAAATTCTATTATTATGGGTTAGAATTCTATTATTCGCTTTAGAACTCTATTATTCGGTTTAAAATTCAATGCCCTTGCCTGCCTTGAGCGTATTCTTCATGAGCGAGCAGATGGTCATAGGACCTACGCCACCCGGCACAGGAGTGATGAACGCGCACTTAGGAGCAACCTCGTCGAACTTGACGTCGCCCTTGAGTTTGAAGCCGCTCTTCTTGGTGGCGTCAGGCACACGTGTGGTACCGACGTCGATGACAGTAGCTCCAGGCTTCACCATGTCGGCAGTGACGAATTCCGGCTGACCAATGGCTGCAATAAGGATGTCGGCAGATGCACAGATCTCCTTTAGGTTTTCGCTGGCACTATGGCACACGGTGACGGTGGCATTGCCAGGATAAGCCTTCTGCATCATGAGCTGAGCCACTGGCTTACCGACGATATTTGAACGGCCAAGCACAACGCAGTGCTTACCCTTGGTTTCGATGTGATAGCGCTCCAGCAGATCGAGAATGCCCATAGGAGTGGCACTCACGAAGCAAGGCAAACCTATCGAGAGACGACCGACGTTGACAGGATGGAAACCGTCAACATCCTTACGGTAGTCAATGGCCTCGATCACCTTCTGACTGTCAATATGCTTTGGCAATGGCAGCTGCACGATGAAGCCGTCTATCTCAGGATCGCGGTTCAACTCATCAACCTTTGCAAGCAGTTCTTCCTCTGTGATGTCGGCCTCGTATCTGATGAGCGAAGATGTGAATCCGCACTCGGCACAAGACTTAACCTTCGATGCCACGTATGTCTCACTGCCACCGTCATGGCCCACCAGAATGGCAGCCAGATGTGGCGCACGCTTACCTTCAGCGAGCATTTGCTGTACTTCAGCCGCAATCTCCTGCTTAATGGCAGCAGCAGTTGCCTTACCGTCTATAAGTTCCATATTATTTCGTTGTTATTGATATTCGTGATTATTGCTGTTCGGATTCGATAGGTTTGTAGATTACCTCTATACCTGCGCGCTTCAGAAGATCGATGCCGTCCGTGATGCGGTATTCCTCAGCATAGACAACACGGCGGATGCCCGACTGGATGATGAGCTTTGCACACTCGATGCAAGGCGAAGCAGTGACGTAGAGGGTCGAACCGTCGCTCGAATTTGAAGACTTTGCCACCTTCGAGATTGCGTTTGCCTCAGCATGAAGCACGTATGCCTTCGACGTATTCTCAGGCGTCTCGCAATCGTTCTCAAAACCGGTAGGCGTACCGTTGTAACCGTCGCTGATAATCATCTTATCCTTGACGAGCAACGCTCCCACCTGCCTTCTGCGGCAATAACTGTTCTCTGCCCAGATACGCGCCATGCGCAAGTATCTTCTGTCAAGTGCTTCCTGCTTATCCATATTGATTCTATGTATTGTAATAAAAGATGTCTCGGTCACTCGATTGTCGGCCATGCCTTACCCTCGCGAAGCACCTCCATGCCCTTCTGATAGGTTTTGTCAGTGCTGTTGAAGACACGATAGAAGTAATTCTCGTAGCCGCTCTGTCGCATGATGTAGGCAATGATAAGGCGCTCGATCTCCGAACCGCTTCGGCGCAACGACACGGCGTCGCTCTTCACCTTGCTGTCGGCAAAAGTCACAAACTTAGGCAGCAGACGCTGGTTCTTCAGGTAGGTGAATGCCTCGTCGTAGTTATTGAAATTGGAAAGCGTCTCGCGGTGAGAATCGCTAAACTGGAAAGCGAACGAATAAATCACACCCGAATTGATGCATTTGTTGTAGTAAGGAGTGACGTACGAAGTGTCGCTCGGCACGAAAATGTCAGGCATAATACCGCCACCGGCATAAACCGAACGTCCGCCCACGGTCTCAAACCTGAGCGAATCGGCCAGACGGATGCTGTCCTGATTATAGAACTCGCCGTGGTTATAACGCTCCACAACGTCCATGAGGTAAGCCTCACGCTCGCCCATCTCATACGGTTTCTGGATGCATCGGCCCGACGGAGTGTAATAGCGGGCAATGGTCAGACGAAGTGCAGAACCGTCATTGAGGTCGAACTGCTGCTGCACCAAACCCTTGCCGAACGAACGTCGTCCGATGATCATCGCACGGTCATTGTCCTGAAGCGCGCCTGAGAAGATCTCGCTTGCCGAAGCCGACCAATCGTCGATGAGCACCACCACTGGCACATTCTGAAAATTGCCACGTCCATCGGCCATCACATCGGCACGCGGCTGGCTCTTGCCCTCGGTATAGACGATGAGCGAATTCTTCGGCAGGAACTCATTGACCATCTGAATGCACACCTCAAGATAGCCGCCTCCATTGCCACGGAGGTCAATCATGAAACCATCGGCACCACGGCTGCGAAGGTCGATGAGCGATGTGAAGAACTCACGGTAGGTGTTACGTCCGAAATTGTCGATCTTGATGTAGCCAATGCCCTTTTCGAGATACGAAGCCACGACGCTCTGCACAGGAATGTCGCCGCGAGTGATTTCGAACGAAAGGAGTTCGTCGGCTGTGGCACGCTTAATGCCGAGCCTGACCACCGAACCCTTCTCGCCACGCAGCGACTTCATCACTTTCTCGTTGTTGATGCCCTTGCCCACAAAGAGCGAGTCTTCGACGGTGACGATACGGTCGCCAGGCATGATGCCACACTTTTCGGAAGGACCGCCTGCAATAACCTGGATGACCATGACGGTGTCCTGCTGAATGTTGAACTGCACACCGATGCCCGAGAACGAGCCGTCGAGCTGTTCGTTGACCTCAGAGAGTTCCTCCGCTGGAATGTAGTTGCTGTGAGGGTCAAGTTCCTCGACGATGGTAGGTACGGCCTCCTCCACGAGGTTCTTGAGATCGAGAGTATCGACGTAGCGGTCGCGCAGCAGATCGAAGAGATAGATGAGCTTTGCCGAAGCGTCGGTAGAAGTAAGGCCGCCTTCAGTGAGGTCGAAGTCTGATGACTCGGGCGTGTATTGTGAGAGTGAAGACGACACACGGCGCTCGCCTATGATCATGCCGACACAAAGCATGATGGCAAGGAGCAAAGACACGATGAGCGGTCGCCAAACCTTATTGTTCATAGCTGGTTTTGTATTTTATCAGTTGTTGAAGAGCGTCACGGCACCGGTCATTGGGTTGAACAAAGCCGAAGCAGGAGTCTTCTTATTGAGGAAATGCATCTTATCGAGGTTTTCGACGTGGCCGAACTGACCCATCTGCCAGTTGTCCTCGGCCAAAGTCTTGCCCTTGTGGATAAGCGCTACGGAAGCTTTGCCTGCCACACAATGTGCAATGCCTGTTGCCGGAGGAAGTTTCTTGCCTTTGGCATCGACACGCTCAGCCACCTTGCGGTTGTCCTCCAGCAGGGTCAGCGACACGGTGTAAGGCTCGCCCGAAAGGTCGTCGGCATCAGCGAAGCCGAAATGCTTAGAGAAACGGAACAGGATCACGCCCTGCTCCTCCTCCATCGGCATGTAGATGAACTCTCGCTCAACCTCCGTCTCGGTTGTGACGCCGCAGAAAAGCTGCATGTAGGCGTCCTCCTGCTGCTTAAGGTTGTCCATTACGATCTGGAATGAAGCTCCGTCGGCTGGCATCTTATCCACCTCGCCGGTAAGCAGGTTCAGGCGGCTCTCGCGAATGCGGAAAATCTGACGGGCGGCAATCTCGGCCTGTTTTGCCTTCGAACCAGCCTTGAGCAGTTCCTCCGACATCACGTTGAAGGCGCTGACCGTCTTCTTTTCTGTGACGGCATCGGTGGTTTCCTCATCGGCAGCGCTTCGCTTCACGGCACCCGGTTCGCGGTTGATGCTCAGGAGACGACCCTCGGCATCGAAATAGAATGTCGGGAGAGGCATCTTCTCGTTGAACACAATATGGAAGGTGCGCGAGGTGTCGGCAACAGCCTCAGGCGAAAGAGTCACTGACGAGATGCTCCATTCCGTCTTATCGTCGAGCAATGCGTCGGTCAGTCCGAGGTACTTCTCGGCATACTGGGCGTAGGCGCCTGCCTTGACCGTGGTACACCGAGCCTTGACCGTGACACGTATCTGAGTCTTAGGCAGCGAGTAAGTCACGCCATGATCCTGAGTGTCGCCCACAGCGACCTTCACCACGTCCTGTGCCTGCATGGTCAATGCGGCGGCAAAGACGCACATCAATGATACGAAATGCTTTATCATAGATTCTTGTATTTTTTAATTTCGTTCAACAATCTGGGCAGTTCCTGTTCGAACTGAGGAGTGAAAAGCTCCTTGCCCAATCCTTCTTCGAGTTCTCTCATCGACCAGAACCGAGCCTCATCGACCTCGTCGCCATCGGGCGTGAATGGTCCTTCGTGGCAGATGGCAAAGGCATTGACCATCTCGCGCTCCACCTTCGACTGCCACACATAGTGAAACAGCGGCAGGATGGTTTTGCCGGCGGCACTCGGATAGGCTCCGTCCGTGACCACGAAGTCGGAAATGTCGAGCGTCAGTTCCTCGCGCGCCTCCCGCTTGAGAGCTTCGACCACATGCTCGCCGAAGTCAATGTGACCGCCCACGGCTGTGTCCCACTTGCCCGGCTGAATGTCCTTGCGCATCGAACGCTTCTGAAGATAGAGTTCGCCAGCGGCATTGAGGATGTGGAGGTGTACGACGGCATGCAGAGCCATCGAACCACCGTGGCAATAACGGCGTGTTGCCTGGCCGATGACGTTGCCCTGCTCGTCGATGAGCGGAAACATCTCGCTGTCTGCGTTGCTATAATTCAGGTCGAACATATTATGATGTCTTTTTATTTACGGCCGAAGCTGTCGGTGAAAAGGGTGCGGTTCTGGATGGCCTTACCCAATGTGATGCCGTCAGCATATTCAAGTTCGTCGCCCACAGCCACGCCTCGTGCCAGGGTGGTGATGCGAAGGTCGGCAAATTCGGCCAGTTTGCGGAAGATGTAGAAGTTGGTCGTGTCGCCTTCCATCGTTGTGCTGAGCGAAAGAATCACCTCGGTGATGGGCAGCCCTGTCTGATAGGAATCGCGCACACGCTCGACGAGGCTGTCGATCTGCAACTGCTGGGGGCCGATGCCGTCCATTGGCGAAATCAGGCCGCCCAACACATGGTAAAGGCCCTCAAACTGATGCGTCTCTTCCACGACGAGCACCTCCTTGACATTCTCCACCACGCAGATGACCGAAGCATCGCGCTGTGTGTTGCTGCAGATGCTGCAGACGTCCGTGTCGCAGATGTTATGGCACACCTTGCAGTACTTCACCTCCTGACGCAGGCGGATAAGGCTCTCGCCGAGATGCACGGCTCGCTCGGGTTCCTGACGCAACAGATGGAGCACAAGACGAAGAGCCGTCTTACGCCCCACTCCAGGCAGTTTGGAGAATTCATCGACCGCATTGGTCAGTAGTTGCGATGGGTATTCCAAGCCTTTGCGTTGTTTTGGGTTGTTTTATCGTTTTGTTGCTTTGTCAGAAACGTCCGAAATCCTTTCGGGCACGGTCAAGGGCACGTTTGTCTTCCTTTTCCTTGATGCTGTCGCGCTTATCGAACTGCTTCTTGCCTCGGCATAGAGCAATCTCGACCTTGGCGAAACCGCGGTCATTGAAGAAGATGCGGAGCGGCACGATGGTCATGCCGACGTCCTTCGAGTCGTTCTCAAGGCCGCGAAGTTCCTTGCGCGAAAGCAGGAGCTTGCGGTCGCGGTGGGCGTTGTGGTTGTTGTATGTGCCATAGAAATACTCAGCGATGTAAGCATTCTTGAGCCACAGTTCGCCCTTGTCGAAGAGACAGAACGTGTCAGTAAGACCTGCCTTGCCCTCGCGCAACGATTTGACCTCGGTGCCTACGAGAGCCATACCGGCCACATAGGTATCGAGCACCTCATAGTCGAACGCGGCGCGCTTGTTGCGGATGTTAACCGCAGGTTTACCATTATTCTTTTTCTTGTTGTTGTTACTCATATTATATTAATAATGTGCGAATAGCTTGCACAATCAGTGTACGAACAGCTTACGCCGTCAGTGTACGAACAGCAGGCGCAGAATGTACTGAAGAATCGCGGGCGAATAAAAGATTACCGCCGTGGCCACGATGGTGAAGACACGCTGATAGATGGATGTGAGGAGGTCAAGGTAGGACATTGCACCGAGCCACACCACATAGATCAGATACAGGTGGAGAAAGGTCAGGAACTTGAGATTGGGCAAAAAGGCGCAAAAGAGGCTTATCACCATGGTGATGCTCATCGAATAGTGGACGAAGAGTTCAAGCTGATCCTTGGCAATGGCAATAGGCGTGAAGCGGAAGAACGTCTCACGCAGCACCAAAGCTGCGAGCGAAGGCCCTACGGCAAAGCCCAATGCGAACGACACCATGCCTGTGAGCGCGTATTCGAAACTGAACGGAGCGTCGAACGCCAGCTTGGAGTTGAGCATCACGCCATTACCGTGAAGGAGGAAGACACACAGCGAGGCGAATGCCATCATCGGCCAATAGTAGTAGCGCAACATGTAGTCAAGCTGCGCCTCGCGAAGGTTCGGGTCGCGCAGCTTAATCCACACTGCCTCCGTGTCGGAGAGCAGATCCTTGACGTATCTCAATATGTAGCGAATCTCTGTCATTGTGATTGGGAGCAAAGGTTTCGGGGGCGATCAGTCCAAGCTGTGGACGATGAGGCCTGAACGGAGCTTCGGCTCGAACCAGGTGGTCTTAGGAGGCATGATGTTGCCGCTGTCGGCAATGGCGATGAGCTGATCCATCGACACTGGGTATAGAGCCAGGGCAACGCGCATCTCACCGCTATCCACACGGCGCTTCAGCTCGCCAAGGCCACGGAGACCGCCCACGAAATCGATGCGCTTATCGCGGCGCAGGTCCTTGATGCCGAGGATACGGTCGAGAATGAGGTTTGACGACACCGAGACGTCGAGCACACCGATTGGGTCAGAATCATCGTATGTGCCAGGCTTGGCGGTGAGGCTGTACCACTGATCGTCGAGGTAGAGGCTGAAATTGTGGAGTTTCGCAGGGCGATACTCCTCAGCACCCATGAGCTGGACGTCGAAATTGTCGGCGAGGGCAGCGAGGAACTGTTCGGAGGTCAATCCGTTGAGGTCGCGCACCACGCGGTTGTAATCCATAATCTTGAGCTGTGAGGCAGGGAAGCACACAGCCAGGAAGAAGTTGTACTCCTCGTCGCCTGTGTGATGCGGATCGTTCTGAGCCTTCTCAAGACCGACGCGTGCAGCGGCTGCGGTGCGATGGTGACCATCGGCAATATAGAGGTAAGGAATGGCTGCAAACGCCTCGGTGATGCGTGCGATCAGCTCCTCATCGTCGATCACCCAGAACTCATGGCCGAAGCCCTCGGCGCTTGTGAACTTCTCGACCGACGGCTGGGATGCAGTCTTATCGATAACCTGGGCAAGGACGTCGTTGTCAGGGAAGGCGAAGAACACAGGCTCAAGGTTGGCATTGAGACAGCGCACGTGCTTCATGCGATCCTCCTCCTTGTCGGCGCGTGTCAGCTCATGCTTCTTGATGACGCCCGACACGTAATCCTGCACGTTGGCAGCCACCACGAGGCCGTACTGGGTGCGACCCTGCATCGTCTGGCTGTAGAGGTAGTAGCAAGGCTTCGCGTCGCGCTTGAGCCAGCCCTCCTTCTGGAACTTGGCAAACTGACTGACGGCGGCATCATAGACCTTAGGGTCGTGTTCGTCGGCAATCGGGGTGAAATTGATCTCGGGCTTGATGATATGATAGAGCGACTTCTCGTTGCCGGCACACTCATCGAAGGCCTCCTGAGAGGACAGCACATCGTAAGGGCGTGACGAAACCACCGGTGCCAGTTCGGCAGACGGACGAAGACCACAGAAAGGACGAACTTTTGCCATAGTATTTCAGTTTTTATAATTTATAGGTTTAACAATTTCGTGTGAAGCTTTCGTGTGAAGCTTTTTTTATTTCAGATATTTCTTGATCATCATGTTGATCTTGCGGAGCGACAGCGGATTGTTGAGCAGATAGCGGGCGCCGTTATGCTGGATGCGGCGATGCAGCGGACGTGCGGCATACTGAGCGGTGACGATGATCGGCGTGTCGGCGTGGAGGGCATGCATGCGCTGGATGAGCTCGTCGATCTGGAGGGTTCCTGGCAGGTTGTAATCCACGAACACGATGTCGGGATTGAGCCTCTGATACTGATCCCAGAGCGAGTCGGTGTTGTAGGCCACCTGGGTGTTGAAGAGGTGCTGATCCCTGTAGATGTCAGCCGACTCGGTGGCGCCGATCATGACCGATGCCTGTGTCACGAAGTCGTCGAGGTCGTCGGTTCGCTCGCCGTCATAGACGCCCGGCTGGTCGTCGTCATCATCGTCGATCTCGTCAAACACCTCGAGTTTATGGTGATGGATGGTTTCCTTCTGGGCGCTGACGGGCAGTGTGATGAGATAGTGCAGGCGATGGTCGTCGGTGTGGCGCACGGTGATCTCGCCATAGAGACGCTTGGCCATGAGGCGGCACACGCTGAGGCTCATTCCGGCTTCGGTGAGCACGAGGTCGAGGTTGCCGAACTGAGCATCGCTCTCGGTGCACGAGACGCAGAACTGGATGTTGTCCTGGTCGATGAGCTGATAGTTCATGGTCAGGTAGCCCGTGCGCGTGTTGCGGCTCTGTGCAACGACCACGTTTTCGAGGAGCATGTCGAGGAGCTTGACATTGACGTCCATGGCCACGCTGTCATAAAGGTTCGAGAAGTAGATTTTCTTCGAGTCGGGCAGCTTGAGCGAATAAATCTGCTGCAACTCGGCCATGTGTTCCCACAGGGTGAGATGCTGCACACTGCGCTCGAACTCCGGGTCGCGGCCGCCTGCCAGCTGACGCGCCTTATCGACGAGGTCGAGGATGTGAACGCCCTGATCCTTGAGCTTGTTGACCTGCAGCAGTCGTTCCTCGCGCGTCCCCTCCATCTCGCCGGTGATGATGCCGTCGGCATACGAAGCCATCGTGGCGATGAACTGGCTGACCTCCTGCATCACGTTGGCACAGTATTCGGTGTGCTGCTTCTCCTGCTGGAGGAGGCGGTCCTTATTGGCCAGAAGTTTCTTCTGCACCCTCACGCGGCGGTCGATGTTGATGGCCACACCTCGGCAATAGACAGGATTGCCCTTCTCGTCGCGGCGCACGGTCTTGCCCCTGAAGCCATACCACTCATACTTGCCCGAACTCTTGCCGTCGGGCATCAGTTCGGCAGCGACGTTGAGGCGGATGTCCACCTCAAACATCTTGTCGCTGCGGTAAAGTGGCGATGTGTGGCGCACGAAAATCTTCTCAATATCATCAGGATGCACACGCTCGAGCATGGTGGCAAGCTTGATGTTCTTATCGAAGTCGTCGAGCCACAGGCTATTCAACGAAGGTATCCCGAAGCGAACTTTCTGCTCCGGGATATACCACTCCCAAACGTATGTCTGACACTCGTTGAGGAATGAGTCAAAGTCGTTTGTAGCCTTCTTCATCAAATCAGTTTACGCGGAAGCGGTCAATGCCCTCCTTGAGGAATCCGACGCTCTGCTTAGCGGCTGCGATGCCTGCGTTCGAGTTGGCCTCGGCCGTCTGGGCGCCGCTCTTCTTTGGGGTGAAGAACACACGTGTGCCGAACTTCTCGACGAACTGGTCGGCCGTTGAAGGCTTGACGTCGGCAATGTACTTGAAGTCAGGACGCTCGTCCATGAGCTGCATCACACCTGCCTCGTCGATGACCTCCTTGCGGGCTGTGTTGATAAGGCAAGCGCCCTTTGGCATGGTCTTGAGCAGGTCATAGTTGATCGAGCCGATGGTCTCCTTGGTGGCTGGGCAATGGAGCGAGACGTACTGGCATGTGCCGTAGAGCTCTGGGATCGAAGCCACGGCAGTGACACCAAGCATACTCTCGATCTGCTCCTTGGTGAGGAACGGATCGTAGGCATAGACCTTCATGCCGAAGCCGAGAGCCACACGTGCCACGTTGCGAG
The DNA here is from genome assembly GCA_018065085.1 of Candidatus Liminaster caballi. Classification (GTDB taxonomy): domain Bacteria; phylum Bacteroidota; class Bacteroidia; order Bacteroidales; family UBA3663; genus Liminaster; species Liminaster caballi. The sequence goes on from JAGHUA010000047.1 coordinate 25,930, forward strand.
CCACATTGCCGAAAGCATGCAGACCCAAAGTCTTGCCCAGGAGCTCCGTGCCTGCTGCACCCGAGAACTGGTTGCGGCACTGGAACAGGAGCATACCGAACACGAGCTCAGCCACAGCGTTGGCGTTCTGACCAGGGGTGTTCATGGCCACAACATTGTGGGCAGTTGCTGCTGCAAGGTCAATATTGTCGTAGCCGGCACCTGCGCGAACCACGATCTTCAGGTTCTTGGCAGCGTCGAGCACCTCTGCATCGACAATATCCGAACGGATGATGATGCCATCGACCTCGGCAACTGCCTCAAGGAGCTGCTTCTTCTCTGTATATTTCTCGAGCTTTACCACCTCAATACCGGCTGCGGTGATAATCTCCTCCATAGCCTTCACAGCAGCTGCTGCAAATGGTTTTTCTGTTGCAATGAGAACTTTCATTGATTTTGGATAGTTATATTCAAATAACGGAATGGAAGTCTGATCTTCCTTGCCAAGCAGTCCCTTTCCGAAATTAGGATCCTTAAAAGAAACAGAAATTGCCATACCGTTCTTTTTTCATTAGTTATTTATCACTAATCTCGAATCAGAATTAATGCATTGCCTCGAACTCCTGCATGCAGGCTACGAGAGCCTGAACGCCTTCGAGTGGCATAGCGTTGTAGAGCGATGCGCGGAAACCGCCAACCGAACGGTGACCCTTGATGCCGACCATGCCCTTGCTCTTGGCAAACTCGAAGAACTCATTGTTGAGAGCCTCATAGCCGTCGTTCATCACGAAGCAGACGTTCATGCGGCTGCGATCCTCCTTGGCCACGGTGCCCTTGAAGAGCTTGTTGCGGTCGATCTCGCCATAGAGCAGGTCAGCCTTCTCCTTGGCGCGCTGTTCCATCACCTTGAGGCCGCCGAGCTCCTTGTACCACTTGAGTGTCTGGAGGCAGGTGAAGATTGGGAGGCATGGAGGAGTATTAAACATCGAGCCCTTCTTGACGTGGGTCTTATAGTCGAGCATCGTTGGAAGGCCCTCCTTGGTGAGAAGGTCGGTCTTGACGATGACGATGGTCACACCTGCAGGACCTACGTTCTTCTGCGCACCGGCATAGATGCAGGCGTACTTGCTCACATCCACCGGGTGGCTCATGAAGTCAGAGCTCATGTCGCATACCAGAGGCACGCCCACCTCAGGGGTCTCGAGGGTCTCTGTGCCGTAGATGGTGTTGTTCGATGTATAGTGGAAGTAGTCACTGTCTGCCGATACCTTGAAGCCCTTTGGCAGGTACGAGTAGTTCTTGTCGGCGCTCGAAGCCACAACCTCGACCTCGCCAACGAGCTTAGCCTGACCGATGGCGTTGTGAGCCCATGTACCTGTGTCAACATAGCTGGCCTTCTTCTTGAGGAGGTTGAGTGGCATCATGTAGAACTGAAGGCTTGCACCGCCGCCGAGGAAGAGCACCTCATAACCTTCTGGCACCTCAAGCAGCTCCTTAACCAGGGCATTAGCCTCATCGATCACTGCCTGGAACTCCTTGCTGCGATGGGAAATCTCAAGGATTGAAAGGCCTGTGCCTGCAAAATTCTCAACAGCCTTGGCTGTCTCACCGATAGCAAACGGACTCAAGATTGAAGGTCCGGCATAAAAGTTATACTTTTTCATTGTCAAAATTGATAAAGAGTTTTTGTTTCGTTTCTTTTGGATGGAAACCTTGATTAACGCACTGCAAATATACAATATTAATTTGGCAGTTACAAATTTTCAAACGACTTTTTTCAAAACGCTTTATATTTTTACGCCTTTTATTCGGCTTAACTTCATTTTTGCAATATTCGTCTTTCAATTCGCTATCTGACAAACCGTATTCAGGGAAAGACAAACCGTATTCAGGAAAAAGCAAACCTTATCCAGGGAAAGGCACAGATGTAACAAATAACAGTAATAACAGATAACAGTTAAACAAAAACGAAAATCACTACAAAAATAAGGTTATATAATATTAATATTATATAAAATTCTGTTCGGATA
>JAGHUA010000077.1 GCA_018065085.1 Candidatus Liminaster caballi
GTTAGTAAGTGGTGTACAAACGCAGCGCAGCCCACTTTAGAAACAATGATGCAGATAGCGCAACTCCTGGAAGTTGACATGAATGACCTTGTTCGTCTTGATAACTTTCATAAAAACTCTGTAGAGTAAAAATTCTATGAACAGAACCCCAAAAGACATATAAGATATGAACGAAAGATTTATAGTCAAGTCGTTTGGTCCAATTAAGGATCTTGACATTACCTTTAAAAAAGTCACAATTTTCATAGGTGACCAAGGTTCGGGTAAGAGTAGTGTCGCCAAACTATTCTCAATGTTTATATGGCTAGAGAAGGTGCTAAACCAGAAAAAGTTTTCGAAGACATACTTCGAACAGTATAACCGATTCAAAACCAAATTGTGTGCATACCACAGGATTGACAGCTACATCAATCAAAGTACATACATTAAATACGATGGTCTTCGTTACACTTTTATCTATGATGGCGGTTTTTCTGTAGAAGAAAAAAAAGTTGATATTGAAGGTGTAGCGAAAATCATGTACATACCGGCGGAGCGTTCAATAGTTAGTGTAGCAGAAAGCAAAACGAAGCTTCTCAGAGAACTGCCAGACTCTAGTGAGACATTCTCTGACGAATTCATCAATGCAAAGAAATCATTCAAAAATGGGTATAACCTTCCTTTCGAGGAACTACGCTTCGAGTATGATACCCTCAATGATACAGGATGGATACATGGCGCCGATTACAAGGTGCGCCTTACTGATGCATCTAGCGGTATTCAGTCTTCACTTCCCTTGTGTATGGTATCCGAATACCTCACAAAAAAAATCTCCGATCGTGAGGAAATTAAACTTACAAAAGAAGAGAAAGACAAACTAGAAAAGAGAGTGGCTGAGATCATGCAGAATGACAAATATTCAGAAACTATAAAAGACATAATGATCCGTCAATTGTCATCAGCAAATACTTATGATCGGTTCATAAATATTGTCGAGGAACCAGAGTTAAATCTGTTTCCACATTCCCAAATGGAAGTCTTACTTTCATTGATAGAAAACAATTCTTCTGCACGAGAAAACATGCTTGTTTTTACTACCCACAGCCCATATTCTCTTGCCATAATAAATACGTTGATAATGGGAGCAAAAGCATACGCAAACGCAGATATTGAACTGAGAAAACAAATTGAAGAAAAACTTCCACGCCGATATCATGTAGACACTGAAGATATTTCTGCTTATAGGCTTGCTCTAAGAGATGTAGAATACTGTAGGTCTGTCATTAACCCTCGTACTGGTCTTATCTCAAAGAATGACCTTGATTCAGCTTCTGATGACATTATGCGAATATATAATTCATTATACCAGAATTATGCCACAACTCTCAGTAGATAGAAATCTTCCTCAGGCAATCACAAACATCCGCCTTGGTTCTGCTTTACAGAATTGTGGTGCGATTTCTGTTGCAAATGCATTTGATAAGAGTAATGCACCATGTCTGTATGTTTACGATGATCAGCATCTCGGGCATACAGATTGGACAGACCAGGAACCAGAATTTGCATCCAAGTGCTTTAGAGCGGATAATCCAAATGGGGTACTGTTGATTTTGTTGCCACTTGACGGTTGTATAATCACAGGGGCAAACGTAGTTAAAGATGGTGTCTGTGATTGTATGTTGCTTACAGAACAAGAAATGAGTATGGTAGAGTTTAAAACCAATGTATCTTCATCCAATAATCTAACGATAATACAGAGAGCTAACGAAGCAATACAGCAACTTTGGCATACATATAATGAAATTGTTCGCCCAAGATGCATTACAAAATCCCGTATCCCGGAAAAACTGCTTGCTGTAGATTTTCATATAGCCTTCGATGAACTATTGAATGTGACGGGAGCCCAGTCCTCTCTTATGGATATGCAAGATGACTTTCTTGAGGATAAAAAATACCCTCTCTATTTCAATAACCAAAAAACATTTTTCTAAATATTACATTTCTTTTTTACGACAGCTTTGTTATATCAGATAGGAGATATATTGGAGTGATAATCTGTATGGATTATTGAGGAAAATAATAGTATATGCTATTGTTATAAAAATGAGAGCCGAGGAAGAACATATCTACCTTGACCCTCGTATCTCATTTCAGGAAATAGACCGCTATTTCCTTTCCGGCAGTGCCTGTGCCTACTTCCAAGTAGCTACGGATGTTTACACCGATCTTCGCTACAATCAGAAAGAATGAGATTAACAGTATTCTTACTTCTATTCCCATTTCAGTATCGAAAGAATCTCTATTGTTACAGGATTCCGTTGTCGGTATCTTTGTTGTTCAGTGTATTGCTTGCCAACAATGATTTCGTTGATGCGAATCTTCACGCCACCACGATTGTCAATGGCAGAGACGGAGTGGATAAAATTGTCAATGCGAAGATTTGGCAAAGAGAGTTTTTGAAAAAGACTGTACCCGTTGGTTGAAGCACTCTTAAGCGCATCGGTTTGATAGAGCATTAGACCGTCAACCTTGCTGACGACCTTAGCACCTTTTACAGTTACTTCATCAAGAGTGACCGACTTCTCTTCATTCTGAGCTAAGGCTGGGAATGCAGAAACGGAAAGAATAAGAATGGGAATGATTCGTTTCATTTTTGTAATTCTGCTGCTTGCATATGAAGCATATTCTCAATTGAATGATCGTTCATAAAAATGTGATGAAAAATTACAAAACGAAACAGGGAAACGCCAATTTTTCTAAATAACATTTCCCTAGCATTCTTTAGTCAATAACATAGCTATTGAATTCAAAACTGTAGCTTTTGCCTCATGGCTTGTTAACTATTGTACATTTTAATGAGTCACATATAATCACATTTTGAGGAACAAAAAATTCATCTTGCTGAATTTTACTCAACAAATTATTTCTGAATTGTAATTTGGTTGTTACTATATATTCTTTATTTGCTATACGTTTAGGCGTTTTATACGACATTGACGTCAATGTATCATTATTTTCAATGAACGTATTAAAGCTGAATGGATGTCCATAATTAGCTAGAAAGTCATTTTTATGCATACCTATAAAGACATCACACATTTCAATTTGTAGAGATGAAGCATCCTTGTATGTTTGGCACGAATTTAGACCTAACATAATTAAGAAAAACAGAATAATTTTCTTCATATTATTCAACTTTTATAAAACTATTACACTTAGATAACATTTCTTCTGTAATTACAAAGGATTTTTTTATAGAATTTTGACTATCTATAGGTGTTAAGTTTAGCACTGCATCAGATTCTTGAACATCAACGCCTGTCCATGTACCTCTAATATTTATACGCCTTCCAGATATCGAACCAACACATACAGCACAATAGTCTACATTCATCGTATATTTCTTTAATGTTAGGGTCATTTGTGCTGTATAATGGGCGGGAACAATAATTGGATATGACCTGTTTATAGAAATTGTCTTTTCTTCACTTTCACCGTATGTAAAATCTTGCCCTTCTGAAACAGAAGTTGTAATTTCTCCATCGGCAATGAAAGGCACTTTCACTTTAACTTTTGTTGACACATTAATATTGTAAGAAGTCCTTTTGCTATAAGAAGAAGTTTCTTTATAGCTATCAGTAATGGCAAATGTGTGACTCTGGTCAATAGGTCCATTGTTGGTAAATCTATCTGAAAATACTGTATTGGGCGTTTCGGATAGCGTTGAAACATCAGTATTGAATGTAACGCTCTCAACAGTAAAGTCTTCTACTGGGATTATAGAAAATTCTTGACGAGGGCTACGTGAGTATTTTTCTAACGACACTTTAGAATTGTTTGCAGTAATGACACTATAATATATATCGTAAAAATTACCACTCGATCCTTGTCTTGGATAATCTTCATTTTCGATTACAAATGATGCTGTAGAATATACCCCACTATAAATATCCCAAGATGCCCCAAACAAAGATGTGCTACTAGCATTTTTTGCATAGACGACTTTTACATCTGGATTACTAGAGTATGAACCTATACTAATTGGGGTATTTGTCTTTCGGGAATATATTAAATACGGAATTCCAGAAGTAGCAGGAAGGATCTTGAGATAGAATTGCTGCGATAAATCATTAGATCTAAAATCTTCAAATGTAAGTTCTCTGCCTTCTCCTATGGTATTAAGGAATTGTTTTGATGATGTGTTACCTTTTATTTGTAAATAAATTGGTATCTGATCTAATTGAGTTAATTCTTCACGAGTTGAAGAAGAAGCATTTGCGTATTTTTTAGCATTAAAACGTTTCCGCATTAATACACTATCACCTTGTAATGGTATAATTTCGTCAGTCGTGTCATTCGAAATAGAAATTGATCTTGTAAAAAACGTATTTTCTTCTGTTTCTTGAAAGGATTCAAATATCGTGTCAGATGTGCATGAAAAAAACATCATTGCCGATATCATTGTAAAAGCGTGAGTTTTAATTTTCATCATTATTCTTTAAGTATTAATAACACCTACTCATATAGCTTTTCGGATTTCGCTCCTTTATTCACATCCGTGAGCTGTCTGGTCAGCACAAAACATATAATCTAAGATTCTAAAGTGCAAAGTTACACACAAATTATCAACTTTTATTATTATTTAGAACTGAAACTAGGAAATACTGTAGAATAGTTGACCTTTGGAGAATAAAAGAATACACGATGAAGCTTTACTGATCAAAAATTAGACACTTACGTCTTATTCTTAAGAAATAAGTAAAAGATATTGCTTAAAAAATAGGGGTTCTTTTCCCCATATAGTTGAGATATATTAAAGTCTTAGCAATAGAACAACTAATAGACGATTATTCTAATTTTCTTGCAAGAAAATCTAGGAAAGGACGAAGAACTTTACCCGAAGGTTCGCTGTTTATTGTGCTGAGTTCAATATCATCGCCAAGACCATTGAGTACACAGAACTGATGGTTGCCATAATGGTCGAAATCTGCCACACTCTTCTTTAGTTGAGTAGCAATGAGTCGGTCGGCATCAGTCTGTCGTCCTACATTCTTAGCATCAATCTGATCGAGCATCTGAATTGTGAGAGTAGCCATATCGCCGAGACGGTTCAACCAAGGCTGAATATCTGCTACAAAGAGTGAATCACTTTCGCTTCCTGAAGTTCCCATTGCTTGAATCGACTGGCAAGCCTTCAGCATCTTGAGCATCTCAGATTTCACAGAAACGCTCTTCCCGTCACGCTTGTATTCCTCTACAAGGCTAGCCATAGGGTCGTTATCATAGTAACGCAAGTACTGAGAGAGGTACTCAAAATCTGCAGCTTTATCTTTGCCCACTACAGCCTTAACAGCCGCGTGATAGTCATTCTCATTGTCAAAAGCAGCGTTGTTCCAGCCATAATCGCCTACACCGAAGAGCGCAATCTTCGAAGCTTCACCCTGCTGCATCGGATTAGATATCAGCGCACGGGCACCACGCAACTCTTTAGGGAGTTTTGCATCGTTGTCAATCCATTTCTCATCGGCAAAGTTACCATAGGTATCACGCACAAAGAGTTTCGACATATCGTTATCGTTGCAAGGATAATTCCACCACCAAGCCAGACCACGGCCAAGTTCCGATGATACCAAATCCAAGTCTTGTGAGTTAGGTACTGTCCAAACCTTTGCACCAGTTATATAGATGATTGCCTTTGGATGAGTCTTTCCGAGAGCATTGTAGAAATTGGCACGTTTCTGAGCATCAACCCAAGAATAAGCATACAACTGTGGCACGAAGTTAATAGGCTTTACAGTGTCGGCAGGAGTAATGTAGTTCTTGTTCCACTTATTTTCAATTGCAGTCTGCAGCTCAGTAAGGCGATCAGCGTTGATACGCAGAGTAGCTTCATCGCTAGGCACACCAATATCATCTACAAAGCAGCCAAACTGGCGTACGCCCAAATCGTGCATCTTCTCAAACTTCTGCATTATGCGATCGATCACATTCTTGTCGTCAGGATTGGTAAATGCCCCTCCAGGGTGTATTGCCCAAATAAAATTGACCTTAGTCTCGTGCGACACACGTACTATGTCTCTCATCATGTCCGATGACAAATAGCCGATAGCTTTTTGCTGAGGTGTGATGCTGTCTGGATAAGCCTCAGCCCATTTCTGTGAGTGATAAGGGTCGGACTTAGCTCCATACATATACGCATTCATCTTATAGCGAGCCATGAAACGGAAAATATCCTTTGTGACGTCAGCATTGTATGGTACACCGTAGTAACCCTCTATCACACCACGGTACTGCACGTCAGCGTAGTCTTTGATTGATACGCAAGGCAGATTGGTAGTACCTCGATCTAAGATCTGTTCGAGCGAAGCTAGACCACAGAAAGTAGCATCGGTATCCTCTCCCACAATACGCACATCGGCTTTCTTTTTACCGCTCAGAACTAAATCGTGTCGGTCATATTTTCCTTCTATTTTGAGCGCGCTTTTCACACCAAGAAACACGTTCGAATTCTTCGCACTTGCTTTGGCCGAAACTACTGCATCGAGTCCTCTTTCGGTGAGTACTTGTACTGCTCGGTCGATTGTAGCTTGATCGATGTTAGCATCGGCCACTACAATAACTTGCTGTGTAAACGAAGTTGTTCCTGCAAGTGCTTTCTGTTGGTGAGGAATTGGATAAATGGTGTAAGTTTCCTGAGCAAAAACATGTGTAAGGGAAAACAAAAAAACAACAAGGATAAATAGTGTCTTTTCCATAATAATCTCACTGATTATAAATACGACAAGATAGACAAATCGATTTCTTATATAACAATTTTATTATAATTAACAACTCTTTTGGATTATTTTATTATCGAATTCATTACGAAAGTCTATTGGTAACTTCCCGGTTTGCCTCTTAAAGAATTTTACGAAATATGACGGATCTTCAAAACCAAGATAATAACCTATTTCTTTAATCATTAAATCGGTAAATCGAAGTAGCCGTTTTGCCTCTAATACTATTCGATGATTGATAATCTCAGATGGGGTTAATGGGGAAACCTCTGCAATATGTTTTGTCATAATTCTTGTACTCATATTAAGCATGGACGCATATTCCTTCACATTATGATTATTTCTATAGTTTTGTTGAATCTTTTGCCTAAATTCGGAAAGTACTTTATTTGATTTTTTTAGGGATTGATTATTCTCACCATTCAGTCTTAAGCACCCCCTTTCTATACAAATAATAAGCAATCTGACTAATGCTTTGATATATTCATTATGTCCAATATCACCCTTACGCTGAGTTTCTTTTTGAATAGCATCTATTATCAATTGCAAATTTATTGAATCCTTTTGCTGTATATTTAGGAATTTATGAGTGTCTGTATTGAACAGTTCATATTTCATATATGCATCATCTTCAGTTGATGCTTGAGAAAACAAATCCTCATTAATTTTTATTACAACCCCTCTTTGGTTATGAGATTCATCAAAAGAATGTACTTGTCCTGGATTGATAAAAAATATTGAATTATTTGTTACAATATTCTCCGAGAAATCTATATAATGTATACCAGTTCCTTCAATAAACCATATTATCTCATAATGTAGGTGCATATGAACACAGTCTGTTTCAATACCCCTATTTGTCGTGAAATAATCAGGCATAGTGATTATTTCAATATCACTAGTCAACGGACGAGAACTAACAATATCGTATTTAGAGTATATAGAGTTTTGCATATTTATAAACTTTTTTCTGCGCAAATATATTCTACATTTTCAATATAACGATGGTAAAAATAAGAAATAATACTGTATTTCTATTACGGTGTTCTTATTTTTACCATCAAAAGACTCAATTTGGCTTTGTCTTTATGAACTTGCAAACATATCTTTGCACCATCTTTCAATTGCTAGATTGAAAATAATTACAATTATAAGTTAATGTAATATTTATATTTATAGCAATTTCAAGATAAAGTACTTGTAGAAGTCATAATTTGAGAATATTGGAATCTTAAACTTTTTAAAAATTATATGAAAAGCAGTGGTTAAATTTCAACTTAAAGAGTTGTGCAAAATTTACATAACTTCTTTATCATTTCTTTATGAGCTTTATTATTTCATTAGCTATGTCTTTAGCCTTTTGTTCTGTTGCAGCTTCTGCATAGATACGAATAATCGGTTCTGTATTTGATTTACGAAGATGCACCCAACAATCAGAGAAATCAATCTTTACTCCATCAATATCATTGACCTCAATATTTGGATGGTTGATGTATTTCTCCTTTATTGAAGAAAGAATTACATCAATATCCGTTTCTGGAGTGAGGTCAATACGAAATTTTACTATGCAATATTGCGGATAAGTTGTTTTAAGATTAGAAACAGTGTAATTGGAGATTTGCGAACGAATACGAGCAAGATTAGAAAGAAAAAGAGCAATGCCTACCAATGCATCTCTTCCGTAGTGAGCAGCAGGATATATAATACCACCGTTTCCTTCTCCTCCAATAACGGCATTTATATCCTTCATTTTATTTACTACATTTACTTCTCCGACAGCAGCTGCTTGATATTCACCTCCTCGTATATGAGTAATGTCTCGAAGAGCACGAGTAGAAGATAAGTTTGAAGAGGTATTGCCAGGAGTAAATTGCAAAACATAATCGGCACAACTGACCAATGTGTACTCTTCGCCAAACATTTCTCCATTCTCACATATAATCGCAAGTCTATCAACATCAGGGTCAACAACAAAACCTACATCAACTTTACATTTTGTAGTGGCTTCAGATATCTGTGTGAGGTTTTCTGGTATCGGCTCTGGATTGTGGGCGAACCTACCATTGGGTATGCAATTGAGTTGGAAGATACGTTTAACACCCAGTGCTTCAAGGAGAGCTGGTATAATAATGCCACCTACAGAATTAACGCAGTCAATTATCACACTAAAGCGAGCTTTGCGAATAGCCTCCACGTCAACAAGGTTCAATTGTAAAATCTTTTGAATATGGTAATTTGTGTAATCTTTCGATGTGATATGTCCGATTTCTGTTACTTCTTTAAACTTGAAATTCTCTGCCTGTGCAAGCCGTAAAACTTCTTCGCCTGTTTCTTTGTCGAAGAACTCTCCTTTCTCATTAAGTAGTTTGAGTGCATTCCAATGATAAGGGTTATGGCTAGCTGTTAGAATGATTCCACCATCTGCATTCTCTGCAACGACTGCAATTTCTGTTGTTGGAGTAGATGCCAAACCAATGTCTACGACATCGAATCCCATTCCGATCAAAGTACCACTGACACATTGGTATAGCATCTGTCCTGAAAGTCTTGCATCGCGGCCAACGACAATCTTTCGAGAACCACCAGGTCGTTTTTTTGAAATCACAGAAGAATAAGCTGCAGTGAACTTCACAATATCAAGAGGATTGAGGCCTTCACCTGATTTGCCCCCAATCGTTCCTCTAATGCCTGAAATAGATTTTATTAAACTCATAAAAATATATTTTAGATGAATATTGACATAAAAAATATAAATAGATTTTTTGCAAAAATAAGCTATAGTTTTCCAAAAAAGGTACTGAATTGTACAATTATGGCAAAATAGTTATAAATTCCATATTTATGAGTCTATTATCAATAGTTCTTTTCTCAAAAAAAACGTGTTTGGTCAATTAGATAAGGCATTTTCCTAAATGCTAGCATATAGATCCGAAACATATGTATTCTTGTATTGAAATAAGTAAATTTGAACAACATATGGATGAGAAAGAATCTACTTTTAAACAAGATATGGTAACTTACATAAATGAACATATCGATGATACAGAATTAAGAATACTTGATTTATGTAAGCATTTTTGTTTAGGTCGTACATATTTATTTTTGAAAATAAAACAAACTTTTGATACAACGCCGAGGCAATTAATTCAAGGAATCAGACTTACAACTGCCGCAACCATGTTGATTGCATATCCAGAAACATCCATTTCTCATATTGCGTACAGTGTTGGATTCCAATCTCCTAAGCATTTTTTAAAATGTTTTAAGCATAAATATCAAAAGACAGCTTCACAATATCGCAAACAAAATGTTAAATCAAAATAAAATATAAGTACATTATGCGCCTTGTTATTGAATCTGATTATCAGTCTCTCTCTCGTTGGGCGGCTGAATATGTAGCAGCAAAGATCAATGCTGCTAACCCTACAGCAGAGCATCCTTTCGTGTTGGGATGCCCTACAGGTTCCTCACCTCTCGGCCTTTACAAGGAACTTATCGAAATGAATAAGGCGGGCAAAGTCTCGTTCAAGAATGTTGTTACTTTCAATATGGACGAATACGTAAATCTCCCAGAGGAGCATCCAGAGTCTTATCATTCGTTCATGTGGAACAACTTCTTCAGCCACATCGACATCAATCCAGCCAACGTGCACATCCTCAATGGTAACGCGCCAGACCTTGCAATAGAGTGCGCCAATTACGAGAAGGCTATCGAGGCTGCTGGCGGTATAGACCTCTTCATGGGTGGTATCGGTCCTGATGGACACATTGCGTTCAATGAGCCTGGTTCTTCACTCACATCACGTACTCGTGTCAAGTCTCTCACTACAGATACCATCATTGCCAATTCACGTTTCTTCGAGAATGATGTCAACAATGTGCCAAAGACTGCGCTCACTGTAGGTGTAGGCACAGTGATGGACGCAAAGGAAGTGCTTATCGTATGCAATGGACACAACAAGGCTCGCGCTCTTCAGCACGGAGTTGAAGAAGGCGTTTCGCAGATGTGGACAATCAGTGCACTCCAGATGCACCAGCATGCAATAATTGTTTGTGATGAGGCTGCTTGCGAGGAACTTAAGGTAGCCACTTACCGCTATTTCAAGGATATAGAAAAGAATAATATTTAATCAATATATTTGATCAAAATGAGTAACAAAAATTTGGTTTTGCATACAAATCTCAGCTCGAAGATTTCGTTCAGTAATGTATCTCCAAGATACTACAAACCAACAAATGCTGTCGATCGTTCGGCTCTCACATGTTTTGAAAAGATCCCGACAGAGATCTTCGAGACTGCGCAAGATGGTGTCAATCAGATTGCCGACGAACTTGAGAAACTTATCAAGTCTCGTCAGAGCAAGCGTTTGAACTGTGTCATCGGACTTGGCGCGAGTTCTACACTCCGACCATTGTTCTCCGAGCTCATCCGTCGTCACGATGAGAAGGGACTCAGTTTCCGCAATGTAGTGATAGTAAATCTTTATGAGTACTACCCACTCAATGCCAAGTATCCACGTTCGGCATTTGCCAACATCAATGACCTTTTTATCTCTCATGTCGATATTGCTCCAGAGAATATCCTTACTTTCGATGGTACAATCGAACAGAGCGATCTCTACGAATATTGCGCAAAATACGAGCAGAACATTCGCGATCTCGGTGGTCTCGATGTCACATTGTTGAGCATCGGCCGTGAAGGTAATATCGCAATGAATGAGCCAGGTTCGACACTCAGTTCGGTCACTCGTCTCATCCTCATCAACTCGCTCTCTCGTCAGGAAGCTGCCAAGAACATCGGTGTCAACAATCTCCCTCCATGTTCGCTTACAGTAGGTATATCTACCATCCTCTCGTCGAAGAGAATTTGTCTCATGGCGTGGAGCGAAGAAAAGGCTGCCATCATTAAGGAAACAGTCGAGGGTAAGATTACCGATGCACTTCCAGCATCTTTCCTCCAGACTCACAACAATTGTCAGGTATACATCGAACTTGGCACTTCGGCCAATCTTACACGCATCCAGCGTCCTTGGCTCGTGACCAATTGTGACTGGAACGATAAACTTGTGCGCAGTGCTATCGTATGGCTTTGTCAGAAACTCGACAAACCAATCCTCAAGCTCACCAATAAAGATTACAACGAGAACGGACTAGGCGAACTCCTCGCTCTCTACGGTTCGGCTTATCAGGCCAACATCAAGATCTTCAACGATCTCCAGCACACTATCACAGGCTGGCCTGGAGGAAAACCAAATGCCGACGATACTTATCGTCCTGAGCGCGCCAATCCATTCCCAAAGCGCGTGATCGTATTCTCTCCACACCCAGACGACGATGTCATCTCTATGGGGGGTACATTGCGCCGACTCGTACAACAGGGTCACGACGTACATGTAGCATACGAGACTTCTGGCAATATAGCTGTAGGATACGAAGAAGTAGTACGTTTCATGCATTTCATCAATGGTTTCAATCAGCTCTTCGATAATAATAGCAACGAGACCATTAAGGACAAATACGCAGAAATCAAGAAATTCCTCGAAAAGAAGCAGTCTGGCGATATGGACTCTCAGGATATCCTCACTATCAAGGGTCTCATCCGTCGTGGTGAAGCACGTACAGCTTGTACTTTCAACGGAGTGCCACTCAGCCATTGTCACTTCCTAGATCTTCCATTCTACGAGACTGGTCGCATCGAGAAGAATCCTCTTGGAGAGAAGGATGTTGAAATTGTACGTCAGATCCTTCAGGAAGTCAAGCCTCACCAGATCTTCGTAGCCGGAGACCTCGCTGATCCTCATGGAACACACCGCGTTTGTACCGATGCAGTTCTTGCAGCACTCGACCTAGAGAAGCAGAGCGGCGCAGAGTGGCTCAATGAATGCCGTGTCTGGATGTATCGAGGCGCATGGGCAGAGTGGGAGATTGAAAACATTGAGATGTGCGTACCTCTAAGTCCTGAAGAATTGAAGGAGAAGCGTAACTCTATCCTCAAACATCAGTCGCAGATGGAGAGCGCACCATTCCTCGGCAACGACGAACGTCTGTTCTGGCAGCGTTCAGAAGACCGCAACCGCGGTACCGCATTGCTCTACGATCACCTCGGTCTCGCCTGCTATGAAGCGATGGAAGCATTCGTTAAATATAAAATATAAAACTATAAAACAGATAAAATGAGTAAAATAATAATTACTGCAGTTGGAAAAGATAAAGTTGGAATTGCTGCGGCAATCTGCTCTGCATTGGCAAATAATAATGTAAATGTATTAGATATAACACAGACAATAGTAGAGGATTTTTTCAATATGATGATGATTGTTGATATATCTAATTGTCTTGTCTCTTTCGGCGAATTGTCAGATTCCATGAATAAAATAGGTGAATTAAAGGGCGTTCAGATCAAGTGCCAGCGCGAAGATATCTTCGACAAAATGCACCGTATCTAATTGGTAATTCATAATTGATATTTGAGAATTATCAGTTATGTTGATTTTCAAGTAAAATATATTTTGATAAATGATTAATATCACTGAGGTCATTGAGACCAATAAAATGATCGAGCAGGAAAATCTCGACGTACGCACTATCACCATGGGTATCAGCCTCTTGGATTGTGCTACCGACGATCTTGACAAGACCTGTGAGAATATATACAATAAGATTACTGGTTTGACTCGCAACCTCGTGCAGACAGGTGAGGATATCAGTCGCGAATTTGGCATACCTATTGTCAATAAGCGAATCTCTGTTACTCCAATCGCAATAGTAGGTAGCAGCTGCTGTAAGACTCCTCACGATTACGTGCAGATTTGTAAAACTCTCGATAAGATTGCAGCTGAAGTAGGAATAAACTTCATTGGCGGATACAGCGCTATCGTATCGAAGGGTATGACCAAAAGCGATGAGATGCTGATTCGGTCTATCCCAGAAGCACTCTCATGCACCGAACGTATCTGTTCATCTATCAATGTCGGTTCTACCAAGACCGGCATCAACATGGATGCAGTTCGTCTCTTGGGCGATATAATCAAGGAAACTGCCGAGATGACCAAAGATCGCGATTCACTCGGTTGTGCCAAGCTCGTGGTTTTGTGCAATGCTCCAGACGACAATCCGTTTATGGCTGGTGCATTCCATGGCGTGAGCGAAGCTGATGCAATCATCAACGTAGGTGTATCTGGTCCGGGCGTAGTGAAATATGCTCTCGAACAAATTCCTGATGCCAATTTCGAGGTACTTTGCGAAACTATTAAGAAGACAGCATTTAAGATCACACGTGTTGGCCAACTAGTAGCTCAGGAAGCAAGTCGCCGACTTGGTGTTCCATTCGGTATCATCGACCTTTCACTTGCTCCAACACCAGCTATAGGCGACTCGGTTGCTGATATCCTCGAACGTATCGGTCTCGAACGTACAGGAGCTCCAGGCACAACAGCAGCGCTTGCTTTGCTCAACGATCAGGTCAAGAAAGGGGGTGTAATGGCTAGCTCGTACGTGGGTGGTCTCAGCGGAGCATTCATTCCTGTAAGCGAAGACCAGGGCATGATTGATGCTGTTGAAGCAGGCGCATTGACCATCGAGAAGCTCGAAGCCATGACTTGTGTTTGTTCTGTAGGTCTTGATATGATAGCAATCCCAGGAGATACTAAAGCAACAACCATCGCAGGTATTATTGCCGATGAGAGCGCTATCGGTATGATCAACCAAAAGACCACAGCAGTGCGTATCATCCCGGTAATAGGAAAGTGTGTAGGTGAAAGCGTCGAATTTGGAGGCCTTCTCGGACATGCTCCAGTCATGCCAGTCAATAATTTTGACTGTTCTCTATTTGTGAATCGTGGTGGCCGAATCCCATCGCCAATACACAGTTTTAAGAACTAAATGCAAACATTTAAATATATATAATAAATGTATAATTTCTACGAAATACTTAAGCATTTTAGTATTAAAGGAATTATCAAACATGTAATTCCTCTTGGACATGGATTGATTAATGATACGTTTAAGGTTGAAATACAAGACACAAATTCTACTGATTATGTTCTTCAAAGAATAAATAGTGAAATCTTTGAAGATGTTGAGGGACTACAACATAATGTTGTTGCTACAACTTTTCATATAAAAAACAAATTAGTTGAAGCAGGAGCTTCAGATGTAGATAGAAAAGTTCTTACTTTTGTCCCAACTATATATGGTAAATCCTATTATTATGATGGCAAGGACTATTGGCGTGTTTCACTCTTTATTCCGAAATCTGTCACTTATGACTTGGTAAATCCTTATTATTCTTATTTGGCAGGAAAGGCATTTGGCCAATTTCAATCAATGCTCTCTGATATTAATGTAAAACTAGTTGAGACAATTCCCGGGTTTCATAATATGGAACTTCGACTTAGGCAATTTAAAGAGGCTGTTGATGCTGATGTAGCTGCACGAAAATCAGAAGTAACTGACCTTATTGATTCAATAACATCATTTTCTGATAAAATGTGTATTGCAGAGCAATTATACAGAAGAGGAATGTTGCCAAAACGTATCTGTCATTGTGATACAAAAGTTAATAATATGTTATTTGATTCAGAGAATAAAGAATTTCTATGTATCATTGATCTTGATACGGTCATGCCTTCTTTTGTTTTTTCAGATTATGGAGATTTTTTAAGAACGGCCGCCAACACTGCTCCTGAAGATGAACCAGACATTTCTAAGATTCATTTTAGAATGGATATTTTTAATTCCTTCACCCAAGGATATCTGGAATCTGCAAAAAACTTTCTGACAGATATTGAAATAGAATATCTCCCATTTGCAGTATCTTTGTTCCCGTATATGCAAAGTGTACGTTTCCTAACGGATTATCTAAATGGTGACACCTACTATAAAACGAGTTATCCAGAGCACAATAAGGTACGCGCATACGCTCAATATGAGCTATTTAGACAAGTGGACAATCTCAAGAAGGAATTATCTGATAACATAACAAATATTATGTCTTACCGAATTTTTAATTAATTCTATTATGCTAAAGAAAATTTTATTAGTTGCTTTATTTGCAATTGCATTTTTGCCATCCGTAATGGCACAATCTCTTTCTCCTTCTACATCTTGGCACTGGAAAGAAGGAACTATTATAATAGATGAACCAGTTAGGCCTGAGGGACAAGAACATGTGATTCAGTTGAAGTCGGCAAAACTACCTATAGTCAGAATCGGTTTCGTTGGCTTAGGTATGAGGGGGGCTGCTGCAATTGATCGATATACACATATTTACGGTACTCAGATTGTCGCTTTTTGTGATTATGAGGAAGAGCGTGCTCTTGCATGTCAACAAGATTTGAGAAAAGCAGGCTTCCCTCCTGCATTAGTCTATTCAGGAGAATTTGGATATAAAGAACTCTGTGAAAGAGAAGACATAGATCTAGTATATATAGCAACTGATTGGGATCACCACTACCCTGTTGCTGAATATGCTTTGAATCACGGCAAGCACGTTGCAATTGAAGTACCTTCTGCAATGAATCTTGAACAGATATGGAATTTGATTGATCTTTCAGAGAAGAATCGTCTCCATTGTATGATTCTGGAAAATTGTTGCTATGATTGGTATGAAATGACTGCATTGAATATGGCTCAGAATGGAGTTTTTGGAGAAGTAATTAGAGCTGAGGGTGCATATATACATACTCTAGACCCTTATTGGGATGAATATTGGAAAAACCCAAACGATGATTCTATGTTAGGCTGGCGAATGAAATATAACATGGAGAATAGAGGGGACGTTTATGCAACACATGGATTAGGTCCTGTTGCACAAGTCTTGAATATTCATCGTGGCGACAGATTTACCACCCTTGTTGCAATGGATACAAAATCTGTTCATGGAGCAGAATTTGTGACTAAGCACAATGGCGAATGTAAGGAATTCCGAAATGGAGACCATACCACAACACTGATGCGTACCGCGCAGGGAAAAGTAGTGGAAATACAACATAATGTAATGTCTCCTCAACCTTACAATCGTCTTTATAAAATTACAGGTTCAAAAGGGTATGCAACCAAATATCCTAGTGAGCAATATGCACTTTCTGAGGAACAATTAAAGTCTGTAGGTGTATCTCCCAAAAATAAGATAAGTTACCACTCTTTTCTTCCAAAGGAGGAACATGACGCCTTAGAGAATATTTTTCGACACCCTATATTAAAAAAGTATGGAGAAATGGCTCTTGAGGTAGGTGGTCACGGTGGTATGGATTATATAATGGATTCACGTCTCGTGTATTGCCTTCAGAATGGGCTTCCTCTAGATATGGATGTCTATGATCTTGCTGAATGGTGTTGTTTGGCGGAACTTGGATCAATCTCTATGAATAATAATTGTGCTGCTGTAAAGTTCCCTGATTTTACTCGTGGCCACTGGAATGACATAAAAGACGGCTTCAAACATGAATATGCCTCTGCACATGATGAAGCTATATCCGAAGAAATCGCAAGAAGATTTACAGAAAATCAGAAAAGAATAACTGCAAAATATAATCTATGGGCAGCTTACGATAAGGCTAAAACTAAGAGATCTGCAAAAAAAACTTACGAAAAACTCATAAATAAGGCAAAATCAGATATAAGAAGGTTGTTTTAATAATTAATTTGTGTTGGGAAGGAACAAAGTATACTTCTTTGAGTGTTTATTGGTTAATTTTCAATACTTTGTTCCTTCTTTTTCCTTCTTTTTGATTGGCAATTATGAAATATAAAGTATTATTTATTATATCGTTATTTTCTTCCGTTTTGTCGGCACAGTCATTGAGCATCCTTGATGGTTACCAATATGGAAGTCAGGCTACACCTGCCGGAAATGAATGGGAAAGTCCTGAGCAGCTTAGTCTCAACAAACTCCAGCCACATGCGTATTTCTTCGATTTCGCTAATGAGAAGGAAGCGCTTGGAGTGCTTCCTAACAATAGCTCTTACTGGCAGTCGCTCAACGGTGAATGGAAATTCTCGTGGGTAGGCAATCCTTCTGAACGTCCTGCAGACTTTTACAAGACAGATTACGATGTTTCTGCTTGGGACAATATCACTGTGCCTGGATGCTGGAATGTACAAGGGATTCAGAAAGATGGTTCGCTCAAATATGGTGTGCCTATCTATTGCAACCAGCCTGTAATATTCAAGCACACAGTTGCTGTAGACGACTGGAGAGGTGGCGTGATGCGCGAGCCAGATCCAACTTGGACTACATATAAAGATCGTAACGAGGTCGGTTCGTATCGTCGCACATTCGATATTCCAGCCGACTGGAACGGTAAAGAGATATACCTCAACTTCGATGGTGTCAATTCATTCTTCTATCTCTGGGTCAATGGTCAATACGTAGGTTTCTCGAAGAACTCACGTACTACTGCAAGTTTCGACATCACTCCTTATATCAATGCAAAGGGTGAAAACACTTTGGCAGTAGAAGTATACCGCAGCAGTGATGGTAGTTTCCTTGAGGCACAGGATATGTGGCGACTCCCAGGTATCTACCGTTCGGTTTATCTCAATGCAAAGAGCAAGATCCAGGTAAAGGATGTGATTGTTCGTACCACTTCTCTCGAATGGCCATCAGCAGCAAAAGTTAAAGTAGAAGCATACCTCGACAACCTTACAAAGAAAGAGGCTAAAGATCTTACAATCTCATACAAGGTGCTCCAGTGCAAACTTTGGGGAGATGAGACAGTAGGCCAAGCTTTGACTGTAAAAACTGCTAAACTTAACATCAAACCAGGAGAGACCGCATACTCAACTCTTGACATTGATATGCCTGATGCTAAGCTCTGGAGTAGTGAGGCACCAAACCGCTATGTGCTCGTCGGTGAACTCTGCGACAAAAAGGGTAAAGTCATTGAGACATTCTCGACATACTTCGGAGTACGCAAGGTAGAAATCCGCGACACTCCTGCTTCGGAAGATGAATTCGGTCTTGCTGGCCGCTATTACTATATCAACGATAAACCTGTCAAACTCAAAGGTGTAAACCGTCAGGAAATCAATCTTTCATCGGGTAATACTATCACTCACGAACAGATTATCGACGAGATTATGCTGATGCGTCGCGGTAACATCAACCACGTTCGCACATCGCATTATTCCAACGATCCTTTCTGGTTCTATGCTTGCGACAAATATGGTATCTATCTCGAGGATGAGGCTAATATCGAGAGCCACGAATACTACTATGGAGAGGCATCTTTGAGCCATGTAGCAGAATTCAAGAATGCTCACGTAGCTCGTGTCATGGAATCGGTACGTGCTCATATCAATGCTCCAAGTATCGTCATCTGGTCGTTGGGTAATGAGGCAGGTCCTGGTGATAATTTCAAGGCAGCATACAAGGCAATCCATGATTTCGACCCAACACGTCCTGTACAATACGAACGTAATAATCGCATCGTGGATATGGGTTCTAACCAGTATCCTTCTATCGGTTGGATGCGTGAGGCTGTGAAGGGAACTATGGATATTGTTTATCCTTTCCACGTTTCGGAATATGCACACTCAATGGGTAACGCTGTCGGTGATCTTCCTCAATATTGGGAGGCTATCGAGAGTACGAACTTCTTCTGTGGTGGCGCAATCTGGGACTGGGTCGATCAGGCTCTTTGGAACTATGACGCTAAAACCGGCGCTCGCTATATGGCATATGGTGGAGACTTTGGAGACAAGCCAAACAGCGGTATGTTCTGTATGAATGGTATCCTCTTCCCTGACCATACTCCAAAACCAGCTTTCTATGAAGTTAAGAAAGTATATCAATATGTTGGAGTGAAGATGCTGGATGCTGCAACCGGTAAAATTGAGGTGTTCAACAAGAACTATTTCGTTCCGATGACCGACCTCGAGATGGTTTGGACTCTTTGGAAGGATGGCAAGCAGGTGGGAGATGTACATCGTGATTTCGGCGGACCAAGAAACATCATCGCTCCTCGTCAGCGTCAGACTATGACTATCCCTTACAACATTGCATCGTTGGACAAGAACTCAGAATATCATGTTAAGGTTCAGTTCCTTTTGGCCAATGATATGCCTTGGGCAAAGAAGGGATTCGTTCAGGCAGAAGAACAGTTTGAGCTTCCTGTAGAACGCAATTACAAGTCGATCGCTATAGCTGCAAACAATGGCAATGCTTTGACAATGAATACTACTGCCAATACAATCGAGGTTTCTGGTTCTGGTTTCTCAGTTGTATTTGACAATACTACCGGTTCTATTGCTTCGCTCAAGTATAATGGCAAGGAAATCTTCGAAGAAAGTCCAAAGATCGATGCTTGGCGCGCTCCAGTCGACAATGACAACTGGGCATGGGGACAGTGGGCAACAAATGGTCTGCAGAATCTTAAGCATAAGGCTCAAGCAGCTCCTGTTGCTTACAAACGTGCCGATGGAAGCATCGTGGTAGCATACAATGTTGTGTGCAAGGCAGATGAGAAGTACAAGTATTCGGGAGGCGCTACAGGACACAATTCATTCGAATCGCAAGGCGCTATGGACGATGACGGATTCTGCATCTATGCTCAACAGAACTGGGTGGTTTATCCTGATGGTTCTGTAGAACTCGAGAGTGGAATAACTTCTAATAATCCTAAAGCAGACCTCGCTCGTATCGGCTATGCAATGAAGCTTCCTTCGGAGTTGAGCAACTACACTTATTTCGGTCGCGGACCAAAGAACAACTATAACGACCGCTACACAGGTTCGTTTGTTGGTTTGTATCAGAGCACTGTTGCCGATCAGTTCGAGCCATTCCCTAAGCCACAGGATATGGGTAACCGCGAAGATGTACGCTGGTGTGCTTTGACCAATGGTAATGGTGCAGGTGTTCAGTTTATTGCAACTTCTACAATGTCGACTTCTGCAATGCCTTGGAGCGATATGCAGCTTTGTCTTGCTCCTCACCCATTCGAACTTCCAAAGAGTGATGGTACATATTTGCATCTTGATGCCAAGGTTACTGGTCTCGGAGGAAACTCTTGTGGTCAGGGTGGTCCACTTGACGATGACCGCACTTTCGCATCAGCTCGCACCTTTGGTTTCATCATCCGTCCAGCCGTTGCCGATCTCGTATACAATGCAAAGGTTTCTGGTGCTGGCGAACTTCCTTTGACTATGGAATGCGACCGCATGGGTAATCTTACAATCTCAACAGAACGTAAGGATGCAGAAATATGCTACACTGTAGTTCCTTTGAACGCTACAAAGAAACAGATTAAGAAGATTAAGCCTCAGTTGTATAATGGTGTTGTTGAACTTCGTGGCGGAGGAACAGTAACTGCATGGTACAAGGACGAATATAAGATCACAACAACAAAGTCTTTTCCTCGTGTAGAGATTGCTCCTCTTGAGGTAATCTACGCTTCAAGTCAGGAATCGGACTATGGTGAAGCAGAACATCTTGTGGATGGCGACCCAAATACAGTATGGTTTACTATGTATAGTGTTACAGTTGCTCAGTATCCTCATTGGGTTGAATTTGATGCTGGCACAGAAAAGACCATCAAGGGCTTCACATACCTCCCAATCCTCGATGGAACTTCAGGCAATATCAAGCACTATCGTATTAATGTAAGCAATGATGCAAAGAACTGGGGAGAACCTGTTGCCGAGGGAGAATTCTCAAGTGAACAGACACTTCAGCGTGTACTCTTTGCGGCTCCAGTAAAAGCTCGATACATCCGACTCACAGGACTTGACAGCCAGAGCGGACGTGATTATGGTGGAGGTGCTGAGTTTAATATAATCATAAAGTAACCTAACTAAAATAAAAACATAAGAGTAAATCTATACGGATTATAGATCTTTTATTGTCCTAGAAACAAATAATATGAGGGTTGAGGAAAACCTCGACCCTCAAAAATTATTTTTGGAATAGACGATTATCTCCTTCCGATTATCAAAGCAAACTTGTCTTTGACGTGAGTTAGTCCATCATTTTTCATATTCTGTATTATCTGTATTTAATGTCACATCAATAGTCTTTATGAAGGTTACCATTGGTTGGGTGTCTTCATCCAAAAATCGTAAGCAAATATTCTTATCGTCTGTATAGGATTTATTTCATGTGCCACTGTCTTGTCATTATATTCTTTTGATTGATTAATTATTCAATATATTAATCCTTTCAGCGATTCTTAAGACAATATATCAGCAAAGTTACTAAAAGAAATTATTATAAAAACATTCTAAAATCTGTAATGTTTCGAATTAATGTATACTAGAACAATATCCGAATTCTAGTTCTGACCTTACTTCTAGTGTATTTACTTCGCAACAGACTCTTCCTTTCGTTTACGAAGCTCTGTTGGCGAATAACCAGTATGTTGCTTCACATATTTACCGAAAAATGACAAACTTGGGAAGTCCATCTTTACAGCAATCTCCTTGACCGAAAGGTTTGTTGTGAACAAATATCTACTGACATCCCTCATAACATATTCATTGATCCAATGGAATGGAGTCTTGCCGCTTACCATTTTTACCACCGTACACAGATACTTTGAAGTGACGCAAAGCTTGTCTGCGTAGTACTCAACATTCCTTGCCTTTATCGGACTCTGGGAAAGTATCTCTATGAAACCTTTGTATAAGCGTTGGGCAGAAGTATTCGGTTCTGAATTGACACCAGAGTAATCTCCTATATTCTCGCCACCGAGAGTAATACAAGTCATACCAGGATCCACGAAACCCAGCAAATCATAGAGGATAGCAGAAAAGATTTTATATAATACCAGCCTATGATATGGGCGAGTCCCCTTCTGCAACGTAAGCAATAATTGCTGGTTGTAGTTTGTATAGCGTTCAAAATCAATATCGTCGAGTTTCATGACTGGCTGCTCTGAGAACTGATGCATCCTTTTCAATACGTCAAAGTTTACATCTATCAGATTACGAATCAACTCGTATTTTGCTATCACTGCAGTTCCTCGGAAATCCTGCGAATACATGATATTGCTGAGAATTGAGTCTTGAGTAACAACCAACACTTCTTTTGCCGATACCCGAACTCCATTTCCGTTAATGTCTAAC
>JAGHUA010000087.1 GCA_018065085.1 Candidatus Liminaster caballi
AATCGTTTTGATACCATGATTTTGTCTTTTTTCGTTGTTGTTTTCGTTTTAGTCCCGCTGATTTAGCAGATTTGGCAGATATTAATGCAGGTCCCAAAATCAGCGTGATCTGCGTCATCTGCGGGAGCTTCTTTCTTAACATGAATTTCCATGAATTACCCGTGAATTTTATGAATTTTTTTCTTTCACATGAATTTCCGTGAATTACCCGTGAATTTAATCGTAAATTTCTTTTCTTAACATGAATGTCCATGAATTACACATGAATTTCCATAAATAATAATTTTTGAATAATTCGTGGTTCATTCGTGATAATTCGTGTTCAAAATCCATAATTCACGAAATAATTCGCGGATAATTCGCGGTCATTTACGTTTAAAACTCTCGGTTTTTCTTTCACGCGAATTGCCGTAAATTGCTCGTGAATTTCATCGTAAATTTCTTTTTTTACATGAATTTCCA
This sequence comes from Candidatus Liminaster caballi, assembly GCA_018065085.1. Classification (GTDB taxonomy): domain Bacteria; phylum Bacteroidota; class Bacteroidia; order Bacteroidales; family UBA3663; genus Liminaster; species Liminaster caballi. The sequence continues at coordinate 463 of JAGHUA010000087.1, forward strand.
TGAGATACCGTAATAGGGCGGATGGCTGTCGAAAGTCACCACATATCCGTGTCGGCAAATGCGCGGTTCTGCATGGCCTGGTCGCGGCTCACACGTTCGTCATATCGGCCGCACGACTGGCGCTTGAAGAATACATCGCCTGGCGTGCAGCAGGCCTGGTCACGCACCTTCAGCACAGAGAGCACTGTGTGGTCGGTCTTCTCGCCCGCATCCACACGCTTCAGGCTGATGACCAAGTCGGCCACATTCGCCCAGTGAGCCGAACCCGAGATGGTGTAGTAGTCGATCTCCTCCAGTTCGCCCGTGCCGTCCTGCTTGCTGAGTTTGCGCGGATGTGCCACGATGAAGACCCAGATGCCGTGACTCCATGCCCAGTCCTGCACACGCGTCAGGAGTTGCTTGATGGCCTCGGTCTCGGTGATGCCGTGCCCCGTGGTGACCTCCACGTAGAGGTAAGGGTCGATGATGAGGTATTCGGTGTCGGGGTGGCGGGCAATGACGGCATCGGCGCGGCGCAGTATGGTCTGATACGTGGGGCGGTCGCGTCGCAGGTCGATGTGGGTGACGTAGCTTGCAGTCGTGCGCACGAAGGGCATGACCTCGTCGGCCGAGAGCGTCGCCAGATCCACGTCGCCAGCCCAGATGCGCGTCAGGTCGGCCACATGGCGATTCTTGTCGGGCGTCTCGAACGAGCAGAAGCAGATGTGGCTGCCGCGCGTGTGTGCCAGCGACATCATCATGAAGTTGAGCCAGTCGGTCTTGCCCGTGCCAGGTTTGCCGGTCACGACGCAGAGGCCTCCGCCGCGCCACAGCCTGAGGTGACGGTCGGTGACCGGACCGATGCCCACCGAGTAGCCATGATCCACCTCGCCACGGGCATATCGCACGATGTCGGACAATGCCTCGTCGGCCGTGAAGTCGTCCATGAAACCGGGTGTCAGTGCCATGGCCGACGACCCGAGCCGTTGGATGGCTGCCTCGGCTCCGTGGCGCACATAGACGTCGCTGATGTCCTTGCCCCACACGCGCTGATCCCATGTCATGGCCCACACGGTCTTGTCCTGGAAGTAGTCTGCCAGAGCCCGCTGCAGGTCGCGGCCCGCACGGTCCTGATCGCCGCATATCACAATCTGCCTGATGGGTGCCAGCCATGCCTTGAACGCAGCGAAACTCTTCTCCTGATCTGAGTGCGCTCCGTTGGCCACCGAGATGACCAGCGCATCGCCAAGCAGGTGGCGCAGGGTCATCCAGTCTTTCTCGCCCTCGGTGATGAACAGCGTCTCGTGTGCAGCATAGCGGCCTAATATCTGTGTCTGGCTTCCCTCTGCCATGGCTGTCCGAGGATTGAGACAGTCGATGCCGAACGGAGCGCAAGGCGTGACGGCGCTTTCCTGCGTGAACCCTTTCTTCTCCACGGCGCGGAACTTGGCGTTGCAGCAATATCCATCCACGTAGTTGCGATAGACGATGCAGGCATGGGCTGATGCCTTCTCCTCGCCCTTTGCGGCGAACACTCGGTTGGCCACTCCTAAGCCTGCCGCCTTGGCCTCTTCGGGCGTGATGCCCACCTTTTCGAGATATTTCCTCACTGCATACTGGTCGCCCGACACCATCGCCTCAAGGCTGATGTCATGTATCGTGGCCAGCACATCGTCAGGCAAGGAGACGTAGTCGGTGAGTAACGCCCCCTCCTCAATCCCCCCGAGTGGGGAGGTTTTATCAGTCGCCTTTTGTGGGTCGCAGCCTTTCTTGACGTAGTCTTTCGTGACGTAGTCTTTCGTGGCGAAGCCTTTCGTCTCATCGCCATTCGTCTCAAACCTTCCCCACACGCCGCATGCCCAACAGTGGAAATAGCTGTTGGTCGATACCGCAAGGGCGTGATGTTTGCACTCGGGGCAGATGCGCATCGTGTCGCGCTTCTTGGTATATTTGTTCATGCTGCCTTTTTTTGACCAAGAGTCGAGGTCGGCAAGCCTCCAGCCCTTTCGTTCGAGATAAGATTCTAAAGCCATATTTTTCTGAGTTTATTATAGATTTTTGTTTCGTCGGGTCGCGGCTCAGCATCGGCCGGGATGACCCTCATGTTGTGGTCGGTGGGGTGTTCGTAATATCTGACGCCGTCCGGCCCCATCCACTCGAATTCGGAGATCGGGCGGTTCTGCCTCTCCCTGTCCTGAGCATCGGCCATGGCCTTGGCGGTGAGTTCCTTCTTGCGTTTGGCCAACAGACGGCGTGCATCGGACGCGTTCCGCCAGAAGCATTTCGGCATGTAGTTCTTCAGCCAGTAGCGGCGGTTGTCGGGGTGCGCTATGAAGTTGGGCTTGAAGAACTGGTCGTTCCTGGCAAACTCATTGACCAGCACCACGTCGAACAGCAGCGTCATCGCCATCTCCGTGTCGAACTCCGACAGCGTCTTCTCTTCGATCACCTTGCCGTCCCTGCCATACTGGAACCTCACCCTGCGCCTCATGTCGTCCACCAGCGACGTGTGCTCAATGTCGGTCTGCCTCAACATCCATTCGAAATACTCATGCACCTTCTGCCGCCGCTCCATCATCTGCCTCCGCCGCGTCTCCCGATCGGTAACTTCCTCCATACAGAGCGCAGCGGTCACCTCGCCAGAGGTACTAACGGTAGTTTTTTTATTTAAAAATATTTTATTTAAATTATCAGCACTGCAGTGCGCACTACACTGCTCGTCATTATCTTTGATCGAACCGCTCAGAAGCACCCCATCGATCTCCTCATATTTGTGCCAAAGAGGCGAACAAATGCCCGTCACCCGGCCCTTCTCATCGCCGATGATATAGAACGACTGGCTCATTCTGATGACATCCAACGCTTTTGACCAAGCGGAAAATGACAGTCTGGCTTTGATGTCATTAAAGTTATTGACACGTATTATTCCATCCAAATCCATCAGGTCGGTAAACTCATATCCGAGCCAAAGCTTCAGGAGTTTACAGGCATACGCATCTACGATATGATAATTGCGCCATATCTTGAGTTGTTTGCCCAAGAAATTCCAAAAAATAACTTGTTGAAGCGGCTGATTCATATTGTTTTATATTTCACATTTTTCTTTAACGCAAATTGCCGTAAATTATCCGCAAATTTACCCGTAAATTTCACATTGAATTTAATCGTACATTTATGATTAATTCGTGGTTCATTCATGATAATTCGTGTTCAAAGAATCCTTGATAACTCATGGTTCAAAACCCATAATTCACGAAATAATTCGCGGCTAATTCGCGGTCATTTACGTTTAAAACTCTCGGTCTTTCTTTCACACGAATTGCCGTAAATTGCCCGTGAATTTAATCGTAAATAATTTTTGAATAATTCGCGGTCATTTACGTTTAAAACTCTCTTTCTTTCTTAACACGAATTACCGTAAATTGCCCGTGAATTTCATCGTAAATTTTTCTTTCACACGAATTTCCGTAAATTACCCGTGAATTTCATCGTAAATTATAATTCGCTATCTCCATCATAGGAATTCATAGTAAATCATTTTTTTTCGGCCAGGCGTTTTGATTTACTCTGATTTCCTTTGATGGCGTTTTATAGGCGTTATATAGGCGTTATATTGGCGTTCATCTGTGGCTCATTCGTGGTTGGCTATATTATGGTCCCATCCATTGTATATACTCCCTTCCCCCTGTAAGGGGGTAAGGGTTGGGGATGGGGGCCGTTCATATTCTTGCCCAACACACCAGTCGGTTCTCGCCCCAGTATCGGCCATTGAACTCTTTCATCACCATCGAGTATTTGATACAGAGCCACTCACCTCCAGCGAAAGGAAAGTTCTCGGCCTTATCCTTCAGCAGCTCGAAGACCATGTCCTGATCCACAGCCATGGTGCCATCATCGGTTGTTCGGCATTCCTTTGTGGTCAGCACCACGGTACGTTTGTTCATAACCTCTCCGTTCTTGGTCTGCACAGGCTCCAGTCCTCCGACCATCTTCACATAAACGATTGCGTTCATTGTTTTGTTGTTTAAATGTTTACAGTTAAAAAAAAATATGTAAAAGAGGTGCGGGCAAATGCGATCACTTCTCTGCCTATACAAACAAAAATTAGGGAAGTTGCCAATGACAGAGTAGGAGGATTTTCTTTGCCCGTCCCCGAATTACGTTCGGTTTGGGGCATAGGTTTCCTTTCCTACTACTGCACTGGCAACGTCCCTATCGTTTGTATAACAGTAGCACGACTATAGTCGAACAGAATCCATAAAGTCAATCTCACGTCTCCGTGAAATCCGCTGCAAATATACGCATAATCTGCGACATTACAAAATATTTTCTCATTTTCTTTACTATTCAACCCAATTATTTTGTTATCTCGCGAAAAATCATTATATTTGCAGCGAAAAAATATAGTATAAAGAAAAAAGCATCCCACAGTAAGTGAGATGCATTTTCGCCCTAGGAAAAGCGTAACGCAGAGTTCTTCAAAGAATGATGCGAGCACATAGGGTCTTCGCTATTTGCATCACTGCTTGTGTTATGACTGACTTTCCGGCTGCAAAGGTACGCATTATCTCTGACACTGCCAAATTTTGAGGTATATTTCTTCACCAGTACCCCTATTTTTATCAAAAACCTCCCAAAAGTTTGCATTTGTCAAAAAAAAAAGATATATATGTTATTTTTTTCTCTAATTATTTGTGTTTTTTGCAAAGAATTAATAACTTTGCAGCGAGTTCTCAATTTATAGCAGGAGATAATCATATATACAAAAAACATTATTATGGCAGATCGTATCAGCAAAGAAAGAGCCATTCGTGGCATTGTAAGTAGTGCAGTTAAGTCTTATGCAAATGGTTTTTCTACTCGTCATCTTGCAGAAGTTGATGATGAGAATGGAGTCATCAACATGAAGATACACAATGTCTTCATTGCAGCATTAGGTCCAGAAATACAATATTATTCAGCTCTTGCCCGTTCACTTGATAGTTCTTTGGGAAATATGCTTGAAAGTATGGCGATAAGTATTGCCGAGCTTAATTATGAAGTTAGTCAACATGTGGAAGGAATCCTATATAAAGAGCAAACTGACTACATTGCCGAATTATTGGAACAATATAAGAGAAGTATAAATAGAAGAACTCCAAAACTCTCTGATTACAAAGGTATCACAAAGATGAAAGGAACCGCCCAAACAAAGCGTCACGAAAGTGATTACTATCTATTTGATAGTGAAACCGACATGAACTATCTCGTAGAACTTAAAATCGGTGGAGATCTTGACAATAAGAAGGCTCGTTCTGAAAAAGAGGCTCTTTTAGAACAGTATTGCATCCTAACAAATAAGCTTGGAGAGGAGAAGGTAAAAGTATTATTTGCTACAGCATATAACCGTTACGGAGAGGGTAAACCTTGGACACAAGGACGTGTTCGACAGTTCTTCTGTGAAGACGAGTTATGCATCAGCCGCGACTTCTGGAATCTTGTGTGTAAATCTGAAGACGGTTATGATATAGTCATTGACGAGTACAAGAAGAACGCCCATTACATAAATGAGGCGCTGAATGAAATTAAGGATGCATACCTTCCAAATTCTTAAACATGAAAGACCCAAATTGGCGTAAATGTGTATTACACGCTGACAGCCGTGATATTATTAAGCGTATTCCTGACAACTCGATTGATTTTATATTGACGGATCCGCCTTACAATCTTGGTCAGCACTCTACTGGCAACATTCCATTGCCAGGTCGCTCTGCAATGAACAATGATGTTGCTGAGTGGGATATGATTGATTTCAATCCAGAAGAATGGGCAGATGAATTTATTAGGATTCTAAAGCCTACGGGTAATCTTTTTATATTCACTTCGTATAATCAACTTGGGCGCTGGTATAATGCCTTGGATCATAGATTTGACACTTCGAATTTTATGATCTGGCATAAAACTAATCCTGCCCCAAAAATCTTCAAAGCGGGATTTCTCAATAGTTGCGAGATGATTTTTACTTGTTGGAATAAAAAACATACATGGAACTTCATTTCTCAGGCAGAAATGCATAATTTCATTGAGAGTCCGATTTGTATGAAGCCAGAGCGGTTAAGCGATCCAAAACATCCTGCGCAAAAACCTATTTCCATTTTAAAGAAGATGATAGAGATTGCATCTAATAAAGATGATATCATATTTGATCCTTTTATGGGAGTTGGTTCAACTGGAGTTGCTGCGTTAGAACTTGGAAGAAGGTTCATCGGTGTTGAGCTTGACGAAACCTATTTCAATGCGGCAAAAAAAAGAGTAGATGAAGCTATCAAAACAACCTTCACAGCACAACAAATGTTAAATCAATTTGCCGAAAGCATGGAGGAAGAAGGTAGGTCTTTTATGGTATGCGATGACTCAGCAATAGCATATCAATTGACATTTCCCGAGCTTGACGAGTTTTTTCAAAAAAAAAGCGAAATTATTCCTACAATAGAAAATATACCAACAGGACTACAACCAATCATTAAGTGGCCTGGAGGGAAAGAGAAAGAATTGAAGTATATTCTTCCCAATATGCCTGAATACAAGCGGTTCTTTGAGCCGTTTGTTGGCGGCGGTTCTGTCTTCATGGCAATGAGGGCAAAAGAATATTATATCAATGATTTCTCGTCTGAATTAGTTTCTCTATATAGATCAATTGCCGAAACTGATAACGATTTCTTCAAGTATGCAGAAATGATGGATGCTTCTTGGGTAAGCTCTGTCATTTTTTTCAAGGCTAATCAAATCCTTGTCGATACTTATGTCCGTTATAGAAACGAGATAATTTCTAAGGAAGAACTCAAAACGTTCATCCATAGTTTTTGTAACGATAAAAAACATGAAATTCTTAATATTATAGGCTCTGAATTTGCTTCATATTCCTGCGTCCTTCTTAAAGAGATGGAAACAAATCTTTTCAGGAAAATGACGAGAATGCGTGAACTGGAAATTGAAAAGCATCAATTACCTGACGAAGATCTTCTTGATAACATAGAAACAGCAATAAAAAGTGCTGTCTATATGAATTATCGACACATGTATAATGACAAGAAGATAGCTGAAAGGAACAAGCCATTGCAGTGTGCATTGTTCTTCTTCATGAGGAATTATGCATATAGTGGAATGTTCAGATATAGTAGCAAAGGAGAGTTCAATGTCCCTTATGGCGGAATTGCCTATAATAGCAAATTGATGACCAAAAAGTTGAACTATTATCGTTCAGTGCCTTTGCATAATCACTTTGCTGACACCCACATTTATAATCTTGATTTTGAAGCATTTTTAAGAGAGACAAATCCAACTGAAGATGATTTTGTCTTCCTTGATCCTCCTTATGACTCAGAGTTTAGTACCTATGCTCAAAATGCATTTACAAAAGCGGATCAGGAACGCCTTGCAAATTATATGATCAATGAATGCCGGGCAAAGTGGATGATGATCATCAAAAATACTGATTTTATCTATGACCTCTATAACAAAGAAGGCATCAACATCAGGACTTTTGACAAAGAGTATCTAGTTAGCTTCATGAATAGAAATGACAAGAAAGTAACTCACCTTTTGATAACAAATTACTAAAATGGCAAGAATTTCCGAAAGTCAATTGGTCTTACCTGCGCTATATTTGATGTCTAAATCAGACGGTGGTGTGATTACTACCAGCGAATTAATTCGAAGTCTCACATCGGTAATGCATCCTACTGGAATTGATGCAGAGATTCTTGATGGTCGTAGAGATACCTATTTTTCACAAAAGGTTAGAAATCTTAAAAGCCACGATACTCTCGTAAGAAAGAATTATGCCACAAATTATGGTGAGGGATTTAAGATAACAGCATTGGGGGCTGCATACGTGGAAACCCACAAAAATGCAATAGATTACCTCCTACATGATGAATTCAACTACGAAGATGTAAAAACAGCCATAATGGACATAACGACAAGAGGAAATAACCGTGTAATTCCTATCGAAGAAATTGTATCTGAAGGTAGGATCGTAACAAGAAATGTTCAATCTCGTGAACGATCGTCAAGATTGAGAATGATAGCGATAGAACATTTTACACACAATAATATGATTTGTTGTGATTGCTGCGGTTTTAACTTCCCAGATTATTATGGTCCTAATTATGGACTTGATTGTATCGAAATTCACCATATAAAACCTATTTTCCAATATCAAGGAGATACATTTGACCAATTAGTTTCAAATGCACTTCAAAACCTTCTTCCTGTATGTCCAAACTGCCATCGAGTAATCCACAAGAACCATATCGGAAGTAACAATATAAGTGATTTTATAAACGAGATGAGACAAAGATTTGTTTAACTCATCTCTATAGGATTTACAACGAAACGAACCAACCCACTGACATTCAGCTTCTCTGGTATAACCATCCGCGATAGCATCTTGTAACCTGCCTGTAAGAGTTCTATCTTTGCACCCAAATTTTATTGAATATGGACAAAGTAGAACTTTCCAGGCAGGTTTATACTGCTATCGCGGATGGTTATACGCAGAAATGCCGATTTTTCAGTGGGATTATTATTATAACTCGTCCAATTATTCTAACAGCTCAATTACGTCTGGCATTGGCGGCGGTGGCGGTATTGTTGAAAATGATGAATCACAAGGCTCATAATAACTTTCAAATTCGTCATCTAATCTTTGTGCTGAATTAGTATATTCCAGCCATACAAAGAAGACTCCCAAGCAAATAATTATAAATACATATATACCTAAAAGCGATAGCATTATGAGTGGTATATTAACCGACTTCTTGCCATTGCTTCTGGTCTTTTCAAAATCTTTTTTATTAGCAGAAGGAGAGGAATAATTTTTTGTATAGTTATATCCTCTTGAATCACTCAATCTCGTATTGTCATTTTCCATATCTTTCAATTTTTCGCCGCAAATATACACCTTTTATTTTATATAGCAAAGATTACAGCAAAAAAAACTACTATTCTCACTGCTTCTGCCCATTTTGTGCGTCTTTCCATGTCCGCTGGCTTTCATGACCCAAGGAGGCGTGACGCCTCATTGATCAATCTTCCATTTGGAATCGGCGTAGTATTGCAAGACTTGGCTCTCTTCAATTGATGAGAAGGGCCAGTCGCGTGTATGCATGAAGCATCGCTTGCTGGGATCCCTTAAGTTTGACGCCGCAAAGATAGGAGAACATGCTGAGAGGGACAAATAATTTAGATCTTGTTAGATCAAGGCATGGCGTTTTTAAGTTTATTTAGATCATGAATGTCTGTCATCGTGCTCATATATTCATCTTATCAAGATTGACCACTCAATACGACAAAGTGCTGTGCGCTCCCGGTAGGATTGTGATATTGAAACAAAAGGTTGCGTTGTTGAAACAAAATTGACGAATTATTTGGTGGAATAGGGAAAAATGCCTATATTTGCACGCATTTTTAAAAATAATATGAATATACACGATATACGACGATTCTATTATCCGCGCGAATACAGGGCACTCATCAAACTGGGCGTGCCGATCATGATAGGGCAGCTGGGCCTGACCATGCAGAACCTTGCCGACAACATCATGGTGGGACGCCACAGCACTGAGGAACTCGCCGCCGCAGGCTTTGTCAATAACCTGTTCCTTCTGGCATTGCTCCTCACCATCGGCTATTCCATCGGGTCGGTGTCGCAGATCGGCTCGCTCTACACACAGGGACGCACCCGTCGTATCGTGTCGATGCTCAAGGCAGGGTTCGTCGCCGATTCGCTGCAGGGTCTGCTCGTCATCGTCTGCCTGTGCGGACTCTATTTCTCGCTGCCCTACCTCGGACAGCCGTCTGAGCTGCTGCCGATGATGAAGCCCTACCTTGTCATACAGATTGCCTCGCTGCCGTTCATGGTGCTCATGGGTGCCTTCCGTCAGATGACCGACAGCATCAACGACACGGTGGTGGCGATGAGCATCATGCTCGTGGGCAACGCATGGAACATCTTCTTCAACTGGGTGCTGATCTTCGGCAACCTCGGAATGCCGGAGATGGGCATCGACGGAGCCGCGTGGGCCACGTTCTCGTCGCGAGTGCTGATGCTGGTGATCTATGTGGCGGTGTTCTGCCTGCTGCCGCGCTACAGGAAGTACCGCCAGGAGTGGCACGAGGCGCCGCTGTCCCGCCATGATGTGATGCTGCTCAACCGCCTCGGCTGGCCCATCGCCACTCAGATGGGACTTGAGACGGCTTCGTTCTCGCTCGTGGCAATCCTGCTCGGATGGATCGGTACGAACGCCCTTGCTGCCCATCAGGTGATGCTGCAGGTGGCCAACGTGGTGTTTATGTTCTATCTCGGAGTGTCGAACGCCGTGTCGATACGCGTGAGCAACTACAACGGCATGAGTCACATCCAGGGCGTGCGTCAGGCTGCCTTTGCCGGCTATCAGATGGTGTTCGGCATGGGCGTGGTGCTGAGCATCTGTGCCTTCGTCTATAGCAAGGACATTGCACGGCTGTTTACCGACAGCGAGGAGGTGACGGCCATCGTGGCGTCGCTCGCCCTGCCTCTGGTGCTCTATCAGTTTGGCGACGGCATGCAGGTGACCTTTGCCAATGCCCTGCGCGGACTGGGCGACGTGAAGAAGCTGATGCAGTATTCGTTCCTCGCCTATATCGTCATCTCCCTGCCGCTCAGCTATCTGTTCGGCATAACAATGGGGCAGGGGGCATACGGCATCTGGATGGGCTTCCCCTTCGGCCTCACCACGGCCGGCGTGCTCTATCTGCGCCGCTTCCTGACCCACAGAAGATAACCCCATAAACCCCATAACCCATAAACCATAACCCATAAACCTCATAAACCCATAAACCATAAACCTTTAACCCCATTAACCATAAACCATAAACCATAAACCATAAACCTTTAACCTCATAACCCCATAAACCATAAACCATAAACCATAAACCATTAACCATTAACCCCCATAACCCCATAACCCTTTAAATGAGAAAATCAGTCATATTTGGAACAGCGATGCTGATGCAGGCTGCGTCCGCCCTGGCTCAGATGCCAATCGTTCAGACAGAGTTCACAGCCGACCCTGCGCCATACGTTCATGGCGACACGGTCTATCTCTATACCACCCACGACGAGGATTATGCCGACGGCTTCGTGATGAAGGACTGGCTGCTCTACACCTCGACCGACATGGTGAACTGGGAGAACCACGGCGCCGTGGCATCGCTCAAGGACTTCAAGTGGTATGAGGGCGACAACGGCGCATGGGCCGAACAGGTCATCGAGCGCAACGGCAAGTGGTACATGTATTGCCCGATACACGGTCACGGCATCGGCGTGCTGGTGAGCGACTCGCCATACGGCCCGTTCAGCGATCCGCTGGGTCAGCCGCTTGTGTGGCAGAAGGAACATTGGTATGACATCGACCCGACGGTGTGGATTGACGACGACGGACAGGCCTACATGTACTGGGGCAATCCGAACCTCTATCACGTCAGGCTCAACGAGGACATGGTGTCGTACAGCGGCGGAATCGTCGAGCATCCTCACATCGAGGACTATCAGGAAGGCCCATGGTTCTACAAGCATGGCAGCTGGTATTATATGGCGTTCGCCTCGCGCTGCTGTCCGGAGGGCATCGGCTATGCCATGAGCAGCAAGCCGACGGGTCCGTGGGAATATAAGGGTCACATCATGAACCACACGGCACAGACGCGCGGCAATCATCCGGGCGTCATCGACTATAAGGGCAGGAGCTATGTGTTCGGCCTGAACTACGACCTCATGCGCATGGATATGCCCGAACATCATGAGCGCCGATCGGTGAGTGTTGCCGAGATGCACTACAGGGCAGACGGTACCATCGAGGAGGTGCCTTATTTCCGCGAGACAGCCATCGAGCCTGTCGGCACGTTCAATCCATACCGCCGCGTCGAGGCAGAGACCATGGCATGGGGCTGGGGCCTGAAAGTGGTGGAGAACGGACGCCAGCTGTGGCGCACCAACACTTCGGGCGGCATTGCCACACCTGTGCTCTACACACGTTCGTCTGCCCATCCTCAGCTCGTGGTGGCCGACATCGACGAGGGCGAGACGCTCACCCTGCGCGAGGTGGATTTCGGCAAGAAGGGCCCTAAGACATTCACCGCATCACTCTCGGCCCTGCGCAAGGGCGGACAGATCGAGATTCACCTTGACCGCAGCAACGGACCGCTCATCGGCGCCCTCGACGTGCCTGTGACCGGCTCGCACGAGAAGTTTGCCGAGTCGAGCTGCGACCTCGCCAAGGTATCGGGCGTACACGACCTCGTGTTTGTGTTCTACGGCACAGCACAGAAGGAACTCTTCCGCTGGGACTGGTGGGAGATGAAGGAGAAGTAAACCACAATAAACGCAATAAACTATGAAGAAACTGACAGTAGCAATCGCCCTGTTTATGATTGTCCTCCAGGTGGGCACAGCCGCATCGAAGACAGCCGCCAACGACCGCCTGTGGTATGACAAGCCTGCGCAGATCTGGCTCGAAGCCCTGCCACTCGGCAACAGCCATCTCGGAGCCATGGTCTTCGGCGGAACGGACGTCGAGGAGATACAGCTCAACGAAGAGACGTTCTGGAGCGGAGGCCCCCACGACAATAACAGCACCACATCGTTGCAGTATCTCACCGAGGTGCGCAGCCTTATCTTCGACGGACGCGAGAAGGAGGCCGAGGACATCATCAACCGTGAGTTTATCAAAGGCCCGCACGGAATGCGCTATCTCACCCTCGGCTCGCTGAAGCTCGACCTTGGTCACAGGGACGTCAGCGACTACAGCCGCGAACTGGACCTCAGCACAGCCATCTCGCGTGTGACGTATAAGAACAAAGGCACGCAGTACGTACGTGAGACCTACGCTTCGATGGCCGATGGAGTGGTGGTCGTTCGCCTCACAGCCGGCAAGATGGGAGCTCTCACCTTCACCGTCAGCCACGACTGCCAGCTCACGCACTCAGACTCAAGCGAGCTCATCGCCCAATCGGGAAAGAAGGACAGGAACGGAGCCAGCGCCATGCTCACATCGGTCATCAACGGCGTGGAGCACGAAGGCATCAAGTCGGCGCTCAACGCCCAGCTGCAGGCCAGGATTACAGCCGACGGAAAGGTGACTGTGGCCGACGGAAAGGTGACGGTTACGGATGCCCAGGTGGCTACGATCATCATCTCTGCGGCAACAAACTTCGTGAGCTACAATAACGTAAGCGGCAATGCATCGGCAAAGAACGCTGAATACTTCAACGCCATCGCGCCGTACAACGCAGACCAGATGCAGAAACGTCACATCAGTAAATATCAGGAACAGTACAGCCGCGTGTCGCTCACATTGACCAACGGTAAGAACGCAACATTGCCGACCGACCGCCGACTGGACGCATTCTACGGATCGGACGACCAGGGAATGGTCAGCCTGCTGTTCAACTACGGTCGCTACCTGCTCATCTCATCGTCGCAGGAAGGCGGACAGGCAGCCAACCTCCAGGGCGTGTGGAACGACAAGATGTATGCCCCCTGGGACAGCAAATACACCATCAACATCAATGCCGAGATGAACTACTGGCCGGCTGAGGTGTGCGGACTGACAGAGACCACCGAACCGCTGTTCTCCATGATCCGCGACCTGAGCGAGACAGGCAAGGTCACAGCCCGTCAGATGTACGGCTGCCGAGGATGGATGGCTCATCACAACACCGACATCTGGCGCATCGCAGGTCCTGTGGATGGCGCATCGTGGGGCATGTTCCCTAACGGCGGAGCATGGCTCACCACTCATCTGTGGGATCACTATCTCTATACGCTCGACGTGGATTTCCTGCGTCAGTATTACCCAATACTCAAGGGAGCTGCCGACTTCTATCTTGACTATCTCGTCGAGAAGGACGGCGAACTGCTCGTGGTTCCGTCGGTCAGCCCTGAGCATGGAGGCAGGGGCAAGGCGAGCACAGTCACGGCCAGCTGCACGATGGACAATCAGATTGCCCTCGATGCGCTCAGCCAGGTGTTGAAGGCATCTGAGATACTCGGCGAGGACGAAGCCTACCGACAGAAGCTGCGCCGCGCCATCGCGATGCTGCCAAAGATGAAAGTGGGTCAGTACGGACAGCTGCAGGAGTGGCGCGACGACCTCGACGATCCGAAGGACGAACATCGCCACATCTCGCATCTCTACGGTCTATATCCATCGTCACAGATCACTCCTTTCGACACACCTGACCTATGGCGTGCGGCAGGCGTCACCCTGCGTCAGCGTGGCGATCAGGCTACGGGATGGAGCCTCGGCTGGAAGACCAACTTCTGGGCACGTATGCTCGACGGTAACCACGCCTTCCAGATCATCAGCAACATGCTGCGCCTGCTGCCGTCAGAGTCGCGCGAGGACATGCACCGCTATCCAGACGGACGTACGTTCCCTAACCTGTTCGACGCTCACCCACCGTTCCAGATCGACGGTAACTTCGGCGTCACGGCAGGTATCGCCGAGATGCTCATGCAGAGCCACGGAGGTGCCATCCACCTGCTGCCAGCCCTGCCGGACGCATGGAAGGACGGAAGCGTGAAGGGACTCTCAGCCCGAGGCGGCTACAAGGTCAGCATCGACTGGAAGGACGGCCAGCTCGCTTCGGCCACCATCGTGCCGGCTCATGACGGTACGCTCCGCCTGCGTTCGCCAAAGACCATCGCCCAGGGCAAGCTCGTACGCACATACGATGACCTCGGAGTCTATGAGTATGAGATCGAGGTGACCGCCAACAAACCGATAACAATCAAATAACACACATACACACTATATCCAATGAAAACATCCTATCTCTCAGTCGTCCTTGCCCTTGCAGCCATGTCTGTGCCTGCCATGGGTCAGGAAGTGAGCAGTCCTGACGGACATCTGCGTGTCAGCGTCAGCTGCAACGGCGGTAAGCCATCATACAGCGTGACGCTCGACGACAATCAGGTCATCAAGGATTCGCCGCTCGGCCTGAACACCACCATCGGCGACTTTACCAAATCGCTGAGCCTCGCATCGGCATCGGACGTGAAGACCGTCGGCGAGACCTATGCCCTGCCAAACGCCAAGAAGCATGACATCACCTACACCGCCAACGAGCGAACCTACACCTTCGCCCTCGAAGACGGCAAGAAGATCTTCGACGTGGTGATGCATGTCGATAACGAGAACGTGGCATTCAAATACGTGCTCTATCCGAAGAAGGAGAAGCGCGACGAACGCCTGGCTTGCCTTGTCAGCAGCGAGGCGACTGCCTACACCATGCCCGAGGGTACACACACCTTCCTCTGTCCGCAGATGACGCCACAGACAGGCTTCGCACGTACGGCACCAAGCTACGAGACATACTATGACTTCGACGCCGAGATGGGCAAGAACGGCCACGGCCGGGGCTTCACATATCCAGCCCTCTTCCGCGTGCCGGCAACCGAACAGGTGGTCAACAGGAAGGGTAAGGTCACAGGCACACGCCAGTCTGACATCTGGGTGATGATCAACGAGACCAACGTGGGCGGCAACTATTGCGGCAGCCGCATCGAATATAAGGATAATGGCGTCTATGCCGTCACATACCCTGAGGACACAGAGTTCGGCTGCGTAGGCACATCTGCCCCAGGCCTTATGCTCTCAGCAAAGGGCGCTCCGACACCATGGCGCACCATCACCGTGGGTCGTTCGCTCAAGAGCATCGCCGAGACCACCATCCAGTGGGATCTCGTGACTCCGCAGTACAAGGCCAAGCATGAATATAAGTACGGACGTTCGGCATGGAGCTGGATCATCCGCATGGACAGCAGCTGTAACTATGACGAACAGAAGGAATACGTGGATTTCGCAGCCGCAATGGGCTGGGAATACCTCCTGGTGGATGCCTGGTGGGACAGCAACATCGGCTATGACCGTATGGCTGAACTCTCACGGTATGCACAGAAGAAGGGCGTGGGCCTGTTCCTCTGGTATAACTCCAACGGTTACTGGAACGATGCCATGCAGGGTCCGCGCGGCAAGATGCACCGCATGATCACCCGTCGCGAGGAGATGGCGTGGATGCAGAGTGCCGGCATCAAGGGCATCAAGGTGGATTTCGTAGGCTCGGACAAGCAGCAGACCATGCAGATGTATGAGGACATCCTGGCCGATGCCAACGACTACGGCATCATGGTCATC
Source organism: Candidatus Liminaster caballi (assembly GCA_018065085.1). Classification (GTDB taxonomy): domain Bacteria; phylum Bacteroidota; class Bacteroidia; order Bacteroidales; family UBA3663; genus Liminaster; species Liminaster caballi. The sequence continues at coordinate 16,659 of JAGHUA010000087.1, forward strand.
TTCCACGGCTGCACCCTGCAGCGAGGCTGGGAGCGTATGTACCCGAACTTCGTGAGCTGCGAAGCTGTGCGTGCCAGCGAGAACCTTGCGTTCGGCCAGTATGACAACGACATCGAGGCCCGTTGCGGCACAATCCATCCTCTGCTCCGCAACGCTGTCGGCAACATGGATTTCGGCGGATCGGCACTGAACAGGCACTACTCGAAGAACAACGAGCGTGGCACCCTGCGCAAGACCAGCGATGTCTATGCCCTCGCCACTGCCGTGCTCTTCCAGACTCCTGTCCAGAACTTCGCCGTGGCTCCAAACAATATGACCGACGCTCCGGCATGGGCCATCGACTTTATGAAGGCCGTGCCTGTGGAGTGGGAGGACGTGCGTTTTATCGACGGCTACCCGGGCAAGTATGTGGTCATGGCACGTAAGTATCAGGGCAAGTGGTATCTGGCTGCCATCAACGCCGAGGAGACCGCACGCGAGCTCACACTCGACCTCACCGCATTGTTCGGTGCTGGCGAGAAACTCTCGCTCTATGCCGACGACGCCCAGCTCCAGGGTTCGCTCACAGAGATTACAGTCAACAGCAAGAAACCGCTCAAGGTCAGCATCCCATGCAACGGCGGACTTGTCATCAAATAATCTGCTCCTGCCGCCAGATAATATAAACTTGTCATCAAATATTTAACACACAGAAATAACCGTACTATGAAAAGAGTTCTAATCATTTTATCTGCCCTGCTGTGCGTGGCCGGCCTCAGTGCACAGGGCTACCGCAATCCGGTCATAAATGCCGATGCTCCAGATATGTCGATGGTCAAGGTGGCCGACACATATTATATGATCAGTACCACCATGCACCTCATGCCTGGCGCTCCGATCATGAAATCGACCGACATGGTCAACTGGGAAATATGCAGCTATGTGTTCGACCGCATTGACGACGGCGACCGCTATGACCTTATCGACAATAAGACCGTCTATGGTCAGGGCCAGTGGGCGTCGAGCATCAGATATCACATGGGCAAGTTCTGGGTGTGGTTTACCGCCAACGGTGAGCCAGGAAAGGGCTTCGTCTTCTCGGCCGACAGGGCAGAGGGACCATGGACGCTCGTGGCTCGTCCGCCACACATGCACGATGCCTCGCTCTTCTTCGACGAGGACGGCAAGCGCTATCTCTTCACCGGTTCTGCGTCATGCACGGTCGTTGAGCTCGACGACGAGTTCCAGCCTAAGGCCGATGGTCTGAACGTGAAGGTGGTCGATGCCAATGACGACCCGGAGGAACGTGGCGCTTTGCTCGAAGGCAGCAGCGTGTATAAACACAACGGATGGTACTATATCTGCATGATCTCGATGAAATGGGGCGTGCCCGGACGTGTGCGCCGTGAGGTCTGCTACCGTTCGCGCAACATCGCCGGCCCGTATGAGAAGCAGGTCATCCTTGAGACTCCGTTCGAGGAGTTCGGCGGCGTGGGTCAGGGCACCATTGCCGGTGATGACCAGAGCGACAAGGGCTGGTGGGCTCTCATCTTCCAGGATCGTGGCGGCATCGGACGTGTGCCTTGCGCCATGCCTGTCACATGGGTCGATGGCTGGCCTATGTGCGGCGAACTCAACAAGGGCGTCGATCCTGCCGACACCGAGGCATGTCTCAACCCTAAGAACTATCACATTCCGAACGATCTGTCGCTCAGCCATCCGTCGCCTAAGGGATACATCGGCAGCGATGAGTTCGACCTTCCTGCGTCATGGTATAACCGCATGGCTAAATATGCCTACCACGAGCGCATGGGCCTCAGCCTTTACTGGCAATGGAACCACAACCCGATCGACGAAGCGTGGAGCCTCACCGAGCGTCCGGGATTCATGCGACTGAAGACTGCGCGTGTGGTCGACAACCTGAACGTGGCTCCAAACACGCTCACCCAGCGTATGTTCGCCCCTGCATGCACGGGTTCGGTCTGCATCGACATCAACAATATGAAGGACGGTGACATCTGCGGTCTGGCAGCCTTCAACGGCGACAGCGGCGTGCTCCGCATCGTCAGGAAGGGCGGCAAGTGGGTCCTCCAGCTCACCGAGGAGAAGGTGGTGCTCGACCGGGCCAAGACCGTGGAGCGCGTGGATGTGGAAGTCATCGAGGAGAAGACTCTCAACATCAAGGCCATCAGCTCAAAGCTTGACGGCAAGACCCTGAAGAGCCGCTACATCTGGCTGAAGGTGCATGGTGACTTCGCTCACGGACGCGACATGGCTTCGTTCGCCTACAGCACCGATGGCGAGAACTGGCAGACCATCGGCCGTGACATCAAAATGGTGTTCGACTACCGCCGTCACTTCATGGGCTCTAAGTTCGCAATCTTCAACTATGCAACCAAGTCGGTGGGCGGCTATGTCGATGTTGACTGGTTCCACTTCGAAGAGGGCAAATAATCACTGTCTCATTATTTAATATAGATAAGCTATGAAAAGATATCTGTCACTAATGTGTCTTGCGGCATTGGCTCTTTCGGTCAATGCCCAGCAGATAGAGTTCTTCAACCCACGTACGGTTCATGTGGTCAAGGATGCCCCTGATATGAGCCAGGACGCAGCTCTGAGCCTTGTCGTAACAGCCAAGCCTGAGCAGGTCAAGGTCAGCGTGAAGACGGTGGGAGAGGAGACGGTCTATTCGACCTCATCGCTCATTGTACGGGTCAACAATACGACCCACACCGTCACATTCACCGATAAGTCGGGAACAGTTCTGCTTGCTGAGGGTGAGCATGGTTTCAAGCCGATTGCCGACGGACCGGACAAGGGACGCTACAAGGTCAGCCAGTCGTGGATGCTCGACAAGAGTGAGGCTATCTATGGTCTCGGCCTGCTGCAGAACGGCAAGATGTCGCAGCGCGGAGAGAACCGCCTGATGATGCAGTCGAACCTCGAAGACTATTCGCACTTCTTCCAGAGCGTCAAGGGCTATGGCATCTATTGGGACAACTATTCGCCTACGCAGATCAGCGACCGTGAGGCGCTGACGTTCGAGTCGCAGGTAGGCACGAAGGTCGATTACTACTTCATGTACGGTCAGGATGCCGATGGCGTAATCCGCGAGATGCGAAGCCTCACCGGACATGTGCCTATGCTCCCTCTCTGGACCTACGGTTTCCATCAGAGCCGCGAACGCTACAAGAGTTCGAAGGAACTGCTTGAGGTGGTCGATACGTACGAGAAGACCGGTGTGCCGCTCGACGGTATCATCCAGGACTGGCAATACTGGGGCAATAACTATCTGTGGAATGCCATGGAGTTCCTGAGCGACGATTTCAGCAACTACCGCCAGATGATCGACCACGTGCATGGCCTCGGCAAGCACATGAGCATCAGCATCTGGGCAAGTTTCGGACCTCACACCAAGGCATTCCGTGAGATGGACAAGAAAGGACTCCTCTATGACTTCGAGACATGGCCTCAGAGCGGTCTTTCTGCCTGGCCACCGAACATGGATTATCCGAGCGGCGTGAAGTGCTATGACCCATACAGCCAGGAGGCGCGCAACATCTATTGGGAGAACCTGAAGCGCCTGCATACAGCTGGCGTCGATGCCTGGTGGATGGATTCGACCGATCCTGACCACACTTCGTTCAAAGAGTCTGATCTCGATCAGGTGCGTCCTGTTACCAATCCTGCCACAGGCAAGGATCAGATGCTTTCGTGGCGTTCGGTGCGCAATGCCTTCCCTCTCTGTACGGTCGAGGGCATCTATGACAAACAGCGCGTCTATGATCCATCGCATCGCGTCTTCATCCTCACTCGCAGCTATTTTGCCGGTCAGCAGCGTACGGGTGCCAACACATGGAGCGGCGACGTGGGTTCGTCGTGGGACTCGTTCCGCAAGCAGGTGCCTATCTGCCTGAACTACACTTTGACTGCCAATCCTAACGTCAACACCGACCTCGGCGGCTTCTTTGCCAATGCCTATAACAAGCACTCGCAGGACAACTCGGCCACACATAATCCTCTTTTCCAGGAGCTCTATGTGCGATGGATGCAGTTCGGCACTTTCTGCCCGATGATGCGAAGCCACGGCACGGAGGTCTATCGCGAGATCTATCACTACGGCAAGCCGGGCGAACCAATCTATGATGCTCTTCTTTCTGCCATCAAGCTGCGCTATCAGATCATGCCTTACATCTACAGCCAGAGCTGGCAGGTGAGCCAGAACGATGACTCGTTCATGCGTGCTCTTGTGATGGACTTCAAGGACGACAACCAGACATGGGACAACAACCGCGAGTTCATGTTCGGACATGCCTTCCTCGTTGCGCCAGTTGTCAATGCCCTCTATACGCCTGAGACTGCCAATGTTACAGACGAAATGTCGGGATGGAACCCTCGTAACAAGCGACTCTATCAGGATGGATATACGGTCGATTTCACGGCTCCTCGCACCTATAAGGTCTATCTGCCTGCCGGTGCCAAGTGGTATGACTATTGGACAAACACTCTCATCGAAGGCGGACAGACCGTTGAGGCTGAGGCCGGCATCAGCCATCTGCCTCTCTATGTCAAGGCTGGCAGCATCGTGCCTCTCTGCAAGAAGGAGGTGCTGCATACATCCGTGGCCGACTGGAAGGAACTCACGCTGGCTGTCTATCCTGGCGCCAATGCCTCATTCACTCTCTATGAGGACGAAGGCGACGGCTACAACTATGAGCAGGGCATCTATTCAACCATAGACATTAAGTGGAACAACAGCAGCCGTACGCTCACCATTGGCAAGCGTCAGGGCTCGTTCCCTGGCATGGAGGAACAGCGTACATTCACCGTGACCCTGCCTGACGGAACATCGCGTCAGGTGCAGTATGATGGCAAAGCCGTAAAAGTCAAGTTATGAAACATTTGATATTATGAAGCTTCTGATATTATGAAACATCTGATATTACTCGTCTCTTCGCTCTTGCTCCTCGCCTCATGCGGCAGGGAGCAGAGTGTCTGTGTGCGTCTCGATAATGGCGACGAGGTTCGCCTGACGCCTGTTGCTAAGAATGCCGTGCGTGTGCAGATCGGCGGCGTTCCTACGTTGCCCGAACTTACCTATCTGCCCAACAGCCGGAATATCGACTACAGTGTGTCGGAGGCCGACGGCATCACCGTCCTCTCTACGTCTGACATGCGTGTCGAAGTCTGCCGACAGACGGGTGTCATCACCTACAGCGATGCCGAGACCCGACTTGTTCAGAATGCCTACTCGCTCACTCCTGTGGCTTTCTACGACACGTTGACTCATGTCGCTACCGCCGTGTTCGACAGCCCGGAGGACGAGGCCCTGTTCGGTCTCGGTCAGTTCCAGGACGGTTATCTCAACGTGCGCGGTCTCTCTCGTCGTCTCACTCAGGTCAATACTCAGATTGCCATTCCTATGGTCACATCCAGCCGAGGCTATTCCCTGCTGTGGAACAACTATGGACTGACTGATTTCAACCCTTGTGCCAACAGCGTCACAATGTCTGCTGCGGGCGAGGGCGGCGTAGAGGAGGTCAATGTCACATCCACCGAGGGCGGACGCAAGGAACGTCGTCAGTCGGGCAGTTTCGAGGCTGTCATCGAGGTGGATGAGGATGCTGACTACACCCTGCTGCTCGATGTCGGACAGACCATGGCTCGCAGTCACAACCTCACGGTCGATGGTCAGACGGTCATCGATATGCACAACCTCTGGCTGCCGCCTACCACCAGCACCATTGTGCATCTCTCTGCCGGACAGCACACGCTCACATCCCAGCTCACGGCTGCCGACCGTCCTACATTATATTATAATAAGGTAGAGGCAAGCACCGTATGGCAGAGCCCGGTGGCTGATTGTGTCGATTACACAGTGTTCATGGGCGATGCCGACAATGCCATTGCTTCCTATCGCTCCGTCACAGGTCATTCGCCTCTCCAGCCTCTCTGGGCTTTCGGCTATGTGCATTGCCGCGAGCGTTTCCATTCCACCGCCGAGATTCTTGCCAATGCCCGCGAGTTCCGCCAGCGTCAGCTGCCTATGGATGTCATGGTGCAGGACTGGCAATGGTGGGGCAAGTATGGCTGGAATGCGTTCCGTTTCGATGAGTCGGCATATCCTGAGCCTCGTCTCCTTGTCGATAGTCTTCATGCCATGGGCAGCCGTCTGATGCTGTCTGTCTGGTCGAAGATCGATGGCAACAGCGAGGTGGGCAAGCGTGCATCGGAACTCGGATATTACATCCCGGGCACCACATGGATTGATTTCTTCAACCGCGAGGCTTCCGATTTCTATTGGGCCAACTTCACCGACAGCCTTCTCCGTCCGTACGGCATCGACTGCTGGTGGCAGGACGCTACCGAACCCGAGAACGATGACCTCGTGGGTCGTATCGTACAATTCACCGATCCTGTCACGGGCATCACAGCTCCGGAACATGGCGAACGTCTGCGTTGCGTCTATCCGAACTTCGTCAGCCGTGCTGTCTATGAAGGCAGCCGACGTGATGCTCCTGATCATCGCACACTCATCCTTACGCGCTCGGCTGCTCCGGGTCTTCATCGCTATGGCTCGTTCATCTGGAGTGGCGATGTCGGTCATGACTGGCAGACCATGCGCTATCAGCTGACAGCCGGACTTGGTGCTCAGGCTGCCGGACATCCTTGGTGGACGTTCGATGCAGGCGGTTTCTTCCGTCCGTGGGGTCAGTATTCCGATCCTGCCTATCATGAGCGTTTCCTACGTTGGTTGCAGATTGCCACGTTCCTGCCAATGATGCGTGTTCACGGCTATATGACCGACACCGAGTTCTGGCGATTCGGCGAGATGGTCGAGACTCAGGCCCGCCGTCAGCTCGAACTGCGCTACAGCCTTGTGCCATACATCTATTCCGTAGGCTATCAGGTTTCGAATGGCTACACCATGATGCGACCATTGGTCATGGACTTCCGTCACGATGCCGATGCCATGCGCGTCAATGATCAGTATATGTTCGGTCCGTCGCTCATGGTCTGCCCTGTGATGGAACCTTCCGTATCGTCTCGTCCTGTCTATCTCCCACAGGTTGCTGGCGGCTGGTATGACTTCCACACCGGTCAGCACATCGAGGCTCGTTGCTGCGGACTGGAAGCTTGCAGTCAGGATATTCCTGTCCAAGAAAATCGTACGTATGGAGAGTGTGGCATATCGATCGACGCTCCTGTCTCGCTTGATCAGATTCCAGTCTATGTCCGTGCCGGCAGCATTATTCCTCGTGCCTTGCCTATGCAGACCACAGCTGCCATGGTTTCAGACACTCTCATGATTGATGTCTATCCTGGTGCCGACGGTCATTTCGATCTCTATTCTGACGATGGCGTCTCATACAGCTATGAGAACGGTCAGTCTTCACTCATCTCCCTCACTTGGGACGATGCCGCCAATTCCCTGACCATCGGTGCCCGTCGTGGTTCATATCCTGCCATGCCATCCCTCATCCATTTCATCGTCCGTACTCCATCCGGCATCGTCCGCTCCGCCGACTACACTGGACAGGCGCTCTCGGTCGATGTCAGATAAACTGTTGAGCATAGCCAGATAAATGCTAATATTATGAAAAAGTGCTGAAATGACCTCTCGTGAGAGTGATTTCAGCACTTTTTGGTGTGAAAAACTGCTGAAATCACATCTGTTTAACCTGATTTCGGACTTCCCAACTCTTGGGAAATGCTGGCGAAAGTTTTGTTTGGACTTCCCAGCTCTTGGGAAACGCCAGAGAAAGTTTTGTTTGGACTTCCTAACTCTTAGGAAATGCTGGCGAAAGTTTTATTTGGACTTCCCAGCTATCAGGAAGTGCTGCCGAAAGTTTCATTTGGACTTCATAACTCTTAGGAAATGCTGCCGAAAGTTTTGTTTGGACTTCCAAACTCTTGGGAAATGCTGGCGAAAGTTTTGTTTGGACTTCCAGGTTTCTGGAAATGCTCGGAACAATGTTCTGACGACTTCCCAACTCTTAGGAAATGCCGGGAACAATGTTCTGGCGACTTCCCAAGTCTTAGGAAATGCCGGGAACAATGTTCTGACGACTTCCCAAGTCTTAGGAAATGCTCAGAACAGATTTTCGAATCTTCCGAAGTCTTGGGTGATGTTCTTCTTGAATCTCAAGGGTTTCGGAAGATGTACGGGTGTCAGCTTCGTTGATTCCACGATGACACCCATTTGTCACAACTTGCGCAGATATGCAAACAAGGTGTTCAAGGGAATTGCCACTGATGGCAAAGGAACCATGGGGTGGTGCCATGGTTTCAAACTGC
>JAGHUA010000023.1 GCA_018065085.1 Candidatus Liminaster caballi
CGATCCTGCTCCATCTGTATCTGCGTGTTGCGCAGGATGTTCTCTTTCTCGGCCAATTCGGCTTCAGAGTTGAGAATCTGGAGATCGAGATTATCATTAGACAGACGGAGGATCTCGTCACCCTTCTTGACCGTTGACCCCTCTTCAATGAGGATTTCCTGTACGATACCCCCTTCGACAGGGCTGATCTGAATGGTAACCAGAGGTTGAACAGTACCACTAAGACGGATATAATCATTGAATTCTCCTTGTTTCACCGTGCTGATCGTCACCGTGTCACCATTGATACGTAGAGTACTTTGATTGGGCTTGATGATCAGGTAGATTATCAGTAATGCCAATACAGAACCTATCCACCAAGGCAATGCTTTCTTTGTAAAGGCTGTTTGCCAGCCAGTCTTCTTTTCAATTATCTTGTCCATATTTTTTGAATTTGCTGATTAAGACTCCTGACCTTCGCAGGCAAGGAGCTTGATTGTGTTATCTAATTAATGTATCATTTATGAGAAATGTATGGTTCTCCGTGATAATACCGCACTATCGAGTCCTTGATGCGAAGTGTCAGTAGTGCATTTACCCTTTCTGCCATCGCATTAAGGTAGGTTTGTGAAGCTGTCTGGTATTCAATGGCGGAGATCAGACCATTTTCAAACTGTTTGGTGCTTAGCTGGTATGCCTCCTGCTGATATGCTGATAGTTTCTCGACCTGCTGAAAGGCAGCAAAGGCACCATCGCGATCATTTATAGCTCTTGCCACCTCGTTCTCTATGTCGCGCATCGTCTGGTCATATTCAGCTTTGGCACGGGAAAGAGCATTCTTCTTCTGATGAAGATTTGTGCGTCGCTGAAACTGATCAAAGATAGGGATGGTGAGCGAGAGCTGAACGTACTTGCCAGCATTATTCTTGAACTGATCGCCGAACGACTGAGCCTTGTAATCTTCTCGTCCTGGATAGGTATAGTAAGTCGTTGACCAACCGCCATAGAGCGACAGTTTGGGAGAATAGGAACCTTGCGCCATTTTTAGGTCAAGTCCGGCTTGTTTTACATTGAGTGTGGCAATCTCCGCAGATGGAAGCACGGACTTGGCTGTTTCTGCTAAATCCGTCGAAGGTGTCAGTGATAAGAGTGGTTCCTGTACATGGCTTTCAATCACTAGTTCCTGGTCAGAAGGCCAGAAAATGACATCCTTCAAAGTGATCATAGCATCACGTCTCTTGTTCGTAGCGTCGATGAGCTGATACTCTTTCTGTGCCAGCTCTGACTCCATCTGCAGGACATCTGCATGTCCTTTCTGTCCTAATTCCTCCTGACGGACAGCCTTGTCTCTTGCCGACTTTGCCGTTCCGACTTGTTCTGTTAGCACCTTTTCGAGTTCGGTGAAATAGATAACATTGTAGTAAGCCTCCATCGTGGCAAGACAGATCTGATCCTCGGTTTGTTGCTCTTTGCTCCGTCCCATCTTTACCATGGTTGAAGCCAACCGCATATTGTTGATCGACTTGAAACCATCGAATAAGGTAATACCTGCGCTAACGCTATAGCCATTATGGAAGGTGGTCACTGAATTATAGGTGTTCGTCTCAGGATCCAGGTTTCGGCCATACTGGTTGTAGGCGTAGGTCTGAGCATCTACATTTGGTGTGAACACCTGCATGATCGATTGACGTCTCTGCCATTGCTCATCATTTCGATTCGCTGCCTCAATTCGCATCTTTGTTGAATGACTGATGGCATATTGCATGCAGTCATGCAGCGTCATCGCGTTGGGCAATTTCTCCTGGGCCCATGCTCCGCTATGGAACCAGACGAGGAGTATAATTACCAATATTAAATTTGTAAAATTACTTTTCATTTTGACTTTACACTTTTTGTTTACATTATAAAAATATACAAATAGTGTGCCAAAAGTAGCATTGTTTTGATAATCAGCAATATTGTATTTTGGAGGTGTTGTAAAAGTGTAAGGATTCTTTACATACACTGTAAAGATAGTTTACAACTTACTCATCTTGATGTAAAGAGAAATCTATTATTACGGCTTTAAAAAGGTCCATCCTGGTTCTATATGGTTATATCTGGTTTACTGTGGTTATTGACGGTCAAATATGGTTGTCTTGGTCTATAACGGTTTATATGGTTCACTCTTAATTTTAAACCATATATATTATATATAATGTGTAGAAAAAATGGTAAATGGACATAGATTGTAAAAAATGAGCAGAAAAATTGGAATAGATATCCAAAAATGGTGTATAACTTTAGAACGATTTAATGCCAGTGAAGAAAGATTAAAAACTAAAAACTGATATAATAAAACGTAAACTGCGGTTTGCAAACCTCTAAAATGACCACAAAAATCGAAAAAATCCGCAAATAATCCGCAGAAAAAATAAAAAAGAGACTGTAAATCGTTGATCTACAGTCTCGCGATAAAAAGTGCTTGTGCCCCAAGCGGGACTCGAACCCGCACGACCGTAATGGTCAAGGGATTTTAAGTCCCTCGTGTCTACCATTCCACCATCAGGGCCACAGCATGACGTGTTACCGGTTTTGCGGGTGCAAAGATATGCAAATTTTGCTATAAATGGTAAACAATAGAGCGAAAAAAAGTAAAAAACCTGTGTTTTTATTAGATTTTGGCGTGTTTTAGGCGAATTTTTAGATATTTTTTGTATCTTTGCGCCAGTTTTTATATGTATAGCCACCCAAAAAAGGTCTATTATGTCAGCCAAGAAAGAAAAAATGGTAATCTATCAGGCGCTGGTCCGTCTGTTTGGTAATAACAACCTGAACCGTGTGCCTTGGGGAAGCATCGGCGAGAACGGCTGCGGCAAGATGAGCGACTTCAATGTGTCGGCCCTTGCCAGCATCAAGAAACTTGGCTGTAACTACATCTGGTACACCGGCCTTTTGCAGCAGGCATCTGCTACCGACTATTCGGCTTACGGCATTCCGCGTCAGAACCCGGAGGTGCTGAAAGGTGTGGCTGGATCTCCATACGCCATCTCGGACTATTACTCAGTGTGCTGCGATCTGGCCGATGATCCTGCCCGTCGCATGGAGGAGTTCGACGAACTGGTGAACCGCACCCACAAGGCAGGGCTGAAGATGATCATCGACTTTGTGCCTAACCATGTGGCCCGCCACTACGAGTCGGTCACAGCGCCAAAGGGCGTGCGCGATCTCGGTGCAGATGACAACACCCAGCACTGCTTCAATCCTCAGAACAATTTCTACTACTGCAACGAACCGCTGCACATGGACAATGTGAACGGCGGTGGAGGCACGTATCAGGAAATGCCGGCCAAAGTGTCGGGCAACGATGTGTTCAACGCCTGGCCATCGCGCAACGACTGGTATGAGACCGTCAAGCTGAACTACGGCGTGGATTACTGCGGCGGCGGACGCTATTGCTTCGATCCGATTCCTGACACATGGCACAAGATGCTGCACATCCTGAAGTACTGGTGTGCGAAGGGCGTGGATGGCTTCCGTTGCGATATGGTGTTTATGGTGCCGGTCGATTTCTGGCATTGGGCCATCGCTCAGGTCAAGAAGACCTATCCGAGAGTGGTGTTCATCGGCGAGATCTATGATCCGTCGATCTATCGCAGCTATATTGAATACGGCGGCTTCGACTACCTCTATGACAAGGTGGGCCTGTATGACACGCTGAGGGCTGTGGTCGAATGCCGCGAGAGTGCATCGGCTATCACACGCTGCTGGCAGAGCGTCGAGGGCATTCAGGACAAGATGCTCAACTTCCTTGAGAACCACGACGAGCAGCGCATTGCCAGCGACTTCTTTGCCGGCGATGCCCGCAAGGCAATCCCAGCCCTCGTGGTTTCGGCGTTGATGAACACCAATCCGTTCATGCTCTATTTCGGTCAGGAAGTGGGCGAGAGAGGTATGGACGAGGAGGGATTCAGCGGCCGTGACGGACGAACCACGATCTTCGACTACTGGGCTCTTGAGAGCATGAACAAGTACATCGGCGAGAAGAAGGACTACCGTCCGAGAAGACTCGGCAAGGAGGCCCGCGAGCTGAGGGAACTCTATGCAACATTGCTGAACATCTGCAACGAATGTGCACCGGTGCAGCGCGGTTCGTTCTACGACCTGATGTACTGCAACTGCAACAACCCGGGCTTCGACATCCACCGACAGTATGCCTTCCTGCGCCATTTCGGACGTGAGATTGTGCTGGTGGTGGCCAACTTCGACCCAGAGGAGAAGAACATGAGCATCAACATCCCTGCCGAGGCATGGCGCTTTGTCGATGTGGAGAGCCGCAACCGCCACTTCGAGAACCTTCTTACCGGCGAGTGGAGCTACGGCTATCACGACATCACCCAGCCGATGGAGGTGAAGGTACCTGGCTACGGCGCATTGGTGCTTCGCATGCAGAACCGATAAATCATCTTCGGCGGTCGAAAGCGATGAAAAACCGATAAAACAGAGACGATACATAAAAAACAATTTATAATGAATAACAATTTTATCATAGTTTCGGGACGCGCAACGCGCTACCTGGCAGAGAAAATCTGTGCGTGTATGGGCTACCCATTGGGCAACCTGAACATTACGACGTTTGCCGACGGCGAATTCGGCGTTTCCTTCGAGGAGACAATCCGCGGCAAGCACGTATTCCTGGTGCAGAGCACCTTCCCAACCTCAGACAACCTGATGGAGCTCCTGCTTATGATCGATGCCGCCAAGCGTGCATCTGCTGCCCAGATTGTGGCCGTTATCCCATATTTCGGCTGGGCCCGTCAGGATCGCAAGGACAAGCCGCGTGTGGCCATCGGTGCCAAGCTCGTGGCTGACATGCTCAGCGCTGCAGGCATCGACCGACTGATCACCATGGACCTTCATGCCGATCAGATTCAGGGCTTCTTCAATGTGCCTATCGACCATCTGCGTGCCTCGAACGTCCTGGCTCCATATATCGAGAACGTCGTAGGTCTTGAAAACCTCGTTATGGCATCGCCAGATGCAGGCGGTTCGAAGCGTGCGTTTGCCTATGCCAAGTTCCTCAACGTGCCAATGGTTATGTGCGACAAGCATCGCGACAAGCCGAACTCAATAGGCGAGATGTTCCTCATCGGTGATGTCGAGGGAAAGGATGTAGTGCTGGTCGATGACATGGTGGATACAGCCGGAACAATCACCAAGGCTGCCAACCTTATCATGGAGAAGGGTGCACGTTCGGTTCGCGCCATCGCTTCGCACTGCGTGATGAGCGGCCCTGCCAACGAGCGCATCGAGGCATCGGCTCTCAAGGAGATCGTCTTCACCGACTCAATCCCATACCGCGGCAGCTGCTCGAAGGTTAAGGTCATCACTATTGCCGACCTCTTTGCGGAGACCATCCGCCGTGTGATGAACAACGAGCCGATCTCGCCACAGTTCCTGATCTAATTGAGAATTGAAATTGAAAATTGATAATTGATAATTATATTAATATGGCTAACTTTATTGCAGACAAGGTTGTGATGGACGGTCTTACATTCGACGATGTATTGCTCGTGCCACAGTATTCAGAGGTGCTACCATATCAGGTGGATCTGCGCACCAAGTTCTCACGCAACATTACGCTGAATGTGCCAATCGTATCGGCTGCCATGGACACGGTAACCGAATCGACGATGGCCATTGCCATGGCTCGTGAAGGCGGCATCGGTGTGATCCACAAGAACATGTCGATTGCCGATCAGGCTCATCAGGTGAGCATGGTGAAGCGTGCAGAGAATGGTATGATCTATCAGCCTGTCTGCACCACACCTAACGCCACCGTTCGCGACGTGCTTGGCATCATGTCAGAGTATCACATCGGAGGTGTGCCAGTCGTTGTGGGTTCCGACCGTAAGCTTGTGGGCATCGTCACCAACCGTGACCTCCGTTTCCAGAAGGACCTCAACCGTCAGATCAACGAGGTGATGACTCAGTCGAACCTCATCACCACTACCGTAGGCACAGACCTCGCAACTGCTGCCGACATCCTTCAGGAGAACAAGATCGAGAAGCTCCCTGTGGTTGATGCTGAGGGTCGTCTTGTTGGCCTTATCACATACAAGGACATCACCAAGGCCAAGGATAAGCCAAACGCATGCAAGGACGACAAGGGACGTCTGCGCGTAGCTGCCGGCGTGGGTGTTACTGGCGACGTAATGGATCGCGTGGCTGCCCTCGTTGAGGCTGGCGTCGATGCCGTTGTCGTTGACACTGCCCACGGTCATTCACGTGGCGTTGTCGGTGTGCTTGAAAAGATCAAATCGACCTACGACTGCATCGACGTCGTTGTCGGCAACATCGCAACCGGCGACGCTGCCAAGTATCTGGCTGATGCCGGTGCTGACGCAGTTAAGGTGGGTATCGGTCCTGGTTCTATCTGCACCACACGTATCGTAGCCGGTATCGGCGTTCCACAGCTCTCAGCCGTGTTCGACGTTGCTTCGGCTCTTCGTGGCACAGGTGTGCCTCTCATCGCAGACGGTGGCATCCGCTATTCGGGCGATATCGTCAAGGCCATCGCAGCCGGCGGCTACAGCGTTATGCTTGGCGGCTTGCTGGCAGGCGTTGAGGAGTCACCAGGCGAGACCATCCTCTACAACGGACGTAAGTTCAAGGGCTACCGTGGCATGGGTTCGCTCGACGCCATGGCTGCCGGTTCGAAGGACCGTTACTTCCAGTCGGGTCAGGCCGACGTGAAGAAGCTCGTTCCAGAGGGCATCGTATCGCGTGTACCATACAAGGGCAACCTCTATGAGGTGATCTATCAGATGGTGGGCGGTCTGCGTGCCGGCATGGGCTACTGCGGTGCCAAGGACATCCAGACTCTCCACGAGACATCGAAGTTCACCCGCATCACCAATGCAGGTATCCTTGAGTCACACCCACACGATGTGACCATCACCAAGGAGGCTCCAAACTATTCGCGCGGCGAGTAAGCTGTCGTCTGGAGATGGATAGAGTGTAGAAAAACATAATAAACTCAGACAAATGACAAAAATGAAGAATGAAATGATGTCAAAAGCAATCGGCATGACTCTTGCAGTATGTCTGTGGCTCTTCATGTTCACTCCATCCTTTGCCCAGACACATTATGTGATGATTGAGACCAACATGGGCAACATGAAGGTCATGCTATATGATGACACTCCGAACACCACGCGCAATTTCCTCAAGAAGGTGCGCGAGGGCTACTACGATGAGACTCTGTTCGGACGTGTCATTCCAACATTTATGATTCAGGGCGGAGCGCCGGACTCGCGAAATGCGGGTCCTGGCTGGAGCCTTGGATATGGCGATATCGATGAGGAGATTGACGGCGAGATACGTCCGAACCATATCCCGAAGAAGGGAGCCCTGGCAGCTCCTCATCGCGAACATGTGAAGAACTCGGATATGTCGATGTTCTTTATCGTACAGGGTTATGCCCAGAGCCGTGAGTATTGGAAAGGCTGGGAGAAGGTTCACAACGAGGACGCTCGCAAGGCTGCCAAGAAGAAGGTGATGACCAAGGCCGTGCAGGACACCCTTGCCGCCCTCAAACCGGATGCTTTCGCCACAAACGAGGTCCGTGCACGCTACAATGATTTCGTGCGTCAGATCAACCATAAGATTGACAGCATCGCACGTGCCACACCGGGTACACGATTCTTCACCGAAGACGAACTTGAGGCATACAGCACCGTTGGCGGTGCCTATCATCTCTACGGCGACTATACCATCTACGGCGAGGTTGTCGAGGGTCTAGAGGTCATCGACAAGATTGCCATCCTCGAAACCAATTCGGCCGATCGCCCGCGTCAGGATGTAAGGATGCGCCTGCGTGTGATCAAATAACCTATTTCCCCTCTCAACCTTAAAACCTTTAAACCTCTTATAATATGAAGAAGGCAATAATTGCGGCGATGATGCTCATGGTGGCAGCAACAGCCGCTTTTGCACGTTATGTGTCGGTGGATGTCAATGGCAACGAGACAAATGTAGGATCGAGCGTCTTTGCATCAGGAGAACTTTCTTCACAGGCCGACGGCACTCAGCTGCTTGTGCTCAACGATATGAAGGGCGAGACTGTGGCGCGCTTCGTCTATGCGTCATTCCCCGACCGTCTGCTTAGCCGTGAATTTCTTTTCGAGGGCGAGCCATACCTTCACCTGCCATTGGCCGACGGTGACACTATCTATCGCCACAACGAAAACCTCTACGGAAAGAAGGGCCTCTACTCGCAGGTCAAGGGAATGTATGAGAACTGGGCGTCGAAGAAGCGCTCGACCGACTATGGATTGGTGTCGGTGGAGAAAGACGGGGATTCGGACACTCAGGTGACCGTGATACGCTGGTACGACACAAAGTCGGGCATGCTCCGAGCTATTGGCCGTTACAGCGACATCTCGTATAACACCGTCCATGTCGTCGGATCGCAGAAGAGATACCACAAGAGCACAGGCGAGCTGTTCAGCGACATCGTCTATGCCAGCAACAAGAAGATCGGAGCCCGTTATTACGACACCAAGGGACGCCTGGAGCGTGTCTATACATACGACGGCAGCAGCTACGTGATGACTCATTACTTCCCAGCCACCGACGGCAGCGAACATGGTGCCGTGAGACGCGAGGAGGTGTGCGACAAGGACGGCAAGATCACGGGCAACGTCTATGACGAGAACGGCAAGAAACTCAAGTTTATGCCTTTCCTCATCGACCCACAGTATCCTGGCGGCAAGGATAAGTGCACACGGTTTATAAAGAAGAACCTGCGCTACCCGAAGGAAGCACAGGATCTGAAGGTGCAGGGCCGAGTGATGCTGCAGTTCTATGTCGATGAAGATGGATCATTGTCCGATATCAAGGCCTTGTTCAGTCCTCATCAGTCGCTCACCGACGAGGCCATCCGTGTGGTCATGAAGATGAAGAAATGGAAGCCAGCGTTGCAGGACGGCAAACCTAAGCGCGTCAAGACCAAGCTTCCGGTTACGTTCTATCTGCCGGATGAATGAATGTCTCATAACCCTCTGCAAACCACGTGCTGGCGGCAGAGGGTTCTTCGTTGAATATGCCGAAACATGCGCTGCCGCTGCCTGACATCGACGCATAGACGGCACCGTGGGCATAGAGCGTGTCCTTGACCTGCTGCAGTTCTGGATGCAGAGGGAAGACCGAATCCTCGAAGTCGTTGCGCACACAGTCCTTCCATTGTTCGACAGGAAGCTGCAGGAGATCGCAAAGCGGAGTCGCCGGCCATTGGGGATGTACGTTGCTATATGCCTCTTTTGTGCTCACACCGAACGGAGGCTTGACCACGACGATCCAACATCCCTTGAGCGAGAGTGCATGAGGTTCCAATTCGTGTCCGATGCCCTCGCAATACTGGGCAGAGAGTTCCTTGGCACATCGCACAAAGAACGCACAGTCGGCTCCCATGGCGGCAGCCTCACGTTCGAGGTCGGCATCGCTCGCAGGGAGTTTGAACATGTCGCGCAGCATTACCAGCGTGTAGGCGCCATCGCTGCTGCCACCGCCAAGACCCGCACCAAACGGCACTCGTTTCTCCAGATGGATGGTGCAGCCCGGAATGTCGGGGAAGATGTGCTGCAGGCGACGGTAGGCCTTGACACAGAGGTTCTGCTCGGGATCGCCATCGATGGTAAGTCCTGTCTGCACCATGCGGCATTCTCCGGGATTGCCTTCAGGTATGATCTCAAGGGCATCGCGCCACTCGATAGGGTAGAAGAGAGTCTGGAGAATGTGGTAGCCGTCGGACGGACGCTTGTGGCAGACAAAAAGTCCGAGATTTATCTTTGCATGAGGAAAAGTAATCATATTTGGGTCGTTTGTTTAAGAATGACAGGCGCAAAGATGATAAAAATCTGCGAAACTACCAAATCTTTGACTGACAAATTGACATACGCCACGAAAAACCACCCTGTGGCATGGTTTTTGTTGTGTTTCTCATTAGTTATTTATATTATTAACAAGCAATCAAAAAACTACTAAATATGGAAGAAAACGAAAAGCTCAATGAAGAGGCTCAGGTCAATGAGACCGAGAACACAGAGAACGTAAATGCAGAGTCGGAAAACAACGCAGGCAGCGAACAGAAGGAACAGACCCCAGAGGAGAAGATTGCCGAACTTGAGGCTCAGCTCGCAGCTCAGAAAGACCAGTACCTGCGTATGCTCGCCGATTTTGACAACTATCGCAAGAATCAGTTGAAGAAGACTTCAGATCTGCTGAAGTACGGCGGCGAAGAGGCTTTCAAGAAACTGCTGCCGGTGATCGACGACTTTGAGCGTGCCGTGGAACACAATAAGAAGACCGACGACGTGGCTGCATTGAAGGAGGGTTTTGAGCTGATCTATGGCAAACTGAAGACATATCTCGACCAGAATAATGTGACCGTGATTCCTGCTGCACAGGGCGATGCCTTCGACGAGAATGTGCATGAGGCAATAACCATGTTCCCAGCTCCGGCTCCAGAACTCAAGGGCAAGATTGTGGACTGTGCAACAAAGGGCTACAAGTATCATGACAAGGTGATCAGAATCGCCAAGGTCGTGGTGGGTGAGTAAAAATACAAACCGATTATGGCAAAAAGAGATTACTATGAGGTGCTCGGCCTGAAGAAAGGAGCCAGCGCCGAAGAAATAAAGAAGGCCTATAGGAAACTGGCTGTCAAATGGCACCCAGACAAATGGCAACAGGCTTCTGAGGCCGATAAAAAGAAGGCCGAGGAGAATTTCAAGGAACTTGCTGAGGCCTATGATGTGCTCAGCGATGACAACAAGCGCGCACGCTATGACCAGTTCGGACACAATGCCCCTGGCGGATTCGGCGCTGGTGCTGGCGGCGGTTTCGAGGGATTTGGCGGAGCCGGATTCGACCCAATGGACATCTTCAACGCATTCTTCGGAGGCGGACGTGGCGGCAACGTTCACTTCGACTTCGGTAATGGCGGAGGTTTCAGCGGGTTCGGAGATGGCGGCTTCGGCGGCTTTGGCGGTGGTTTCGGCCGTCGCAGCACCAAGGGCGCAGACCGTCGCATCACCGTCAAACTCACACTTCAGGAGATTGCAAACGGTGTGACCAAGAAAGGCCGCATTGAGGGCGAGGAGATAAGCATCCCGATTCCTGCCGGTGTGCGTCAGGGTCAGGAGTTTAAGATTGCCGGCAAGGGATATGCATCGCAGTATCAGGGCGGTGAACCCGGTAATCTGATTGTCAATATTGAGGAGATTCCCGACAAAGAACTGCTCCGTGATCATGACGATCTGGTCTATAACCTGCTGTTGCCATTCTATACAGCGGCTCTCGGCGGACAGGCTGAGGTACCTACGCTCGACGGACGTGCACGTATCACCATTAAGGAAGGAACGCAGTCTGGATCGATGCTCCGTCTGAAAGGCAAGGGTCTGCCTTCCACACAGGGTTACGGCCGTGGCGATCTTATCGTCAATGTCCTGGTGTATGTGCCGGAGAAGTTGAGCGATGCCGAACGCAAGACCATCGAGACTCTGCGTGACTCGCAGAACCTGCAACCTACCGAGGAGAAGCGTCAGAGCATCTTCTCGAAAATCAAATATCTCTTTACCCGATAATACCATCTTCACACAATGAACAAGTTTTTTTCTGATTCATCACATCGACTCTATTCGTTGTGCTTCGTGACATCGGCAGTGCTAGCAGCCATTGCCGGTGTTTCGTGCACTCAGCAGCAACAGCCGGCCGCAGGCACTCTCGCCCAGTCGGTAACCAGTCCTGACGGACATCTGCAGCTCAATATCTATAGCGGAAGCCAGACTTCCTACAGCGTGGCCCTCGACGGCAAGATTGTCATCGAACAGTCGCCTCTCGGCCTTGTGGCCAATTATGCCGACCTCGCCAAGGATCTGACCCTGGTAAGTTCGGCTGTTGACACTGTGGCACGCAGCTATGATATGAACCGTGCCAAGGCATCGCACATCGACTATCGTGCCACACGTCTCACCTGCCAGTTCCAGAACCCCGACGCCTGGCCAATCGCAATGTCGTTCGAAGTGTCGAACAACAACATAGCCTTCCGCTACGAACTCAGTAAGCACCCGGATCAGGGCATAGAGACAGGCAGTGTGCGCGTGATGGAGGAGAAGACCGGCTATCGTTTCGCCGATGGCACCACAACATTCCTGACACCTCAGAGCGATCCTATGATCGGCTGGAAGCGCACGAAGCCAAGCTATGAGGAGGATTATGTCTATGACGCACCGATGACACAGCGTTCGGCTTATGGCAAGGGCTGGACTTTTCCATGCCTTTTCCATCAGCATGAGGCCGATGGCAAGGATTATTGGATCATGGTCAGCGAGACTGGCGTGGATAGCCATTACTGCGGTTCGCGTCTGAGCGACTGGCACGACGGTCTCTATACCATCGCCTTCCCAATGCCAGAGGAACAGAACGGCAACGGTACCGTGGAACCGGCATTCGCCCTTCCTGGAGCAACTCCATGGCGTACGCTGACCATTGCCGACAACCTCGCACCTATTGCCGAGACTACGGTGATGTATGACGTGGTGGAACCTCGCTACGAGACAAAGAACGACTATAAGTTCGGACGTGGCACATGGAGCTGGATCCTGTGGCAGGACGAATCGATCAACTATGACGACCTTGTGAAGTATATCGACTTGGCTTCGGCTATGGGATATGAGTATGCACTCGTTGACAACTGGTGGGACACAAATATCGGACGCGAACGCATTGCCGACCTTGTGCGCTATGCCCAATCAAAGAATGTCGATATCTTCCTGTGGTACAGTTCGAGCGGCTATTGGAATGACATCGTGCAGGGGCCAATCAACTGTATGGACAACAGCATCGTGCGTAAGCGTGAGATGCGTTGGATGAAGGAATTGGGCGTGAAGGGCATCAAGGTGGATTTCTTTGCCGGCGACAAGCAGGAGACCATGCGCCTGTATGAGGAGATCCTGAGCGATGCTGACGACAATGGCCTCATGGTCATCTTCCATGGCTGCACTCTGCCTCGCGGCTGGGAACGTATGTATCCTAACTATGTAGGTTCGGAGGCTGTCCTGGCGAGCGAGAACCTTATCTTCAACCAGAAGTATTGCGACATTGAGGCAATGAATGTCTGCACTCATCCGTTTATCCGAAATACTGTGGGCTGTATGGAGTTCGGCGGATGTTTCATGAATAAATATATGCATCGTGCCAACGGTACGGAGATAAGCAAGTCGAAGGGAACACCGCGCGGCAACCGCCGTATGACAACCGATGTACTCGAACTCGCTACCACCATTCTCTTCCAGAACCCGATTCAGAACTTTGCCCTTGCGCCCAACAACCTCGCCGAACTCAATGTAGAGGAGGGACGTGACGCAGGTCCTGCTCCAAAGGTCTGCATGGACTTCCTCAAGCTGGTGCCGACGACATGGGACGAGACTCATCTCATTGCCGGTTATCCGGGCAAGAGCGTGGCAATGGTGCGCCGTAGCGGAGATAACTGGTTCTTCGCCGCAGCTAACGCCGGTGACGAAGCCTTCTCGTTTGTCATCGACCTTAATAATTATCCTTCGCTCGATGCAGAAAAACTCGTCCTCATCTGTGGCGGCAACGATCCTGTCGTGGCTCGTCCACGTGTCGAGGATGGCAAGATCTACCTTACAATAGAAAAGAACGACGGCGTTGTGCTGACTACACTCAGCATGGCGTCATCGCCTCGTTTCCGTATGCACCGTAATCCGGAACAGCGTCATTCTCTCAGTGTCGGACACATGACAATGGAGATTGACGCAGCCAACGGCGGACGTGTGATGTCGCTCAAGTATGACACCACCGAAGTTATTTCGCAGAGCAAGGTGCCAAACCACTATGGCAGCACATTCTGGACAAGTCCGCAGGCAGAATGGGTATGGCCACCTGTGTTCGAGCATGATATGGCTCCGTTCACTGTCGAGAACGATGGCAACGCATTGGTCATGACTGGTCCGCTGTCAGTCCAGTATCCTGTGCGCATCAGCAAGCGTTTCGAAACCGACGAGGCTGACCAGTGTTTTGTGGTGACATATTCAATTAAGAACGAAAGTGCGCGTGTGCGTAAGGTTGCGCCTTGGGAAATCACCCGTGTGCCTTCGGTTGGAACAATCCTTTTCGACGCTGAAGTCGAGAAGATAACACCGGCAGGTCTCATGCCTTTCTTCAAGAATGCCGACGGACTGGCTCAGTATGACATCGACCACACAGGCGTGAACCGCAAGATCAATGCCGACGGCAAGGGCTGGCTTTCGTATATCAACAACGGCATGCGACTGACCAAGCGCTTCGATGACCTCACTCCAGAACAGCCTGCACCTGCTGAGGCAGAGATTCAGATCTATGTGGATGGCGGTAATAAGATTGTGGAGATCGAGAGTCAGGGTGCATACACCGAACTTGCTCCTGGAGAGTCGCTGTCGTGGAGTGTGCGCTGGTATCTGACTCCTGAGAAATAACCGACGCGCTGATTCTTACCAAAACCAACAGCCATGATTGACATAAACAGCTGCAAGAACCTTGTGTTCGTAAAGGAGTACTTTGAGGATGTGCCATACGATGTGATGCGCGAGTCTTTGTATTCGCCATCCGATCTGTATGATGTGCTCGATATGAGTGACGAGTCGTCGTTCGACCGATGCTATGACACACGCGTATATCATCATTTTATCGATACAGGCAAGACTGAGTATTCAGCAATGGAGGCTTTGTCGCGATCGTTGCACGACTATTCGATACGTGTGGCGCTGCGCAAGTTCCTCGGTCAGTTCCGTTCGTGGCAGGCTGTGGGCATCATGGGCGGTCATGGCATGCGTCGCACGGATTCAGAATACCGTGATGTTGTTCTGGTCAGCAAACGACTGACCGAAAAGGGCTATCTGATGATCAGTGGAGGCGGTCCTGGTGCAATGGAGGCAACACACCTCGGCGCATGGATGGCTGGGCGCGCATTGAGCGATGTGGATGAGGCCCTGCATATACTCTCGGCAGCTCCGACATTCCAGGACAAAGACTGGCTGCGCAGCGCAATGCGCGTCATACGCCTGTTTCCGCAACTCGGATACAACAGCCTGGCCATACCGACGTGGCTATATGGTCACGAGCCAGCAACCCCGTTTGCCACACATATCGCAAAGATGTTTGAGAACTCCATACGCGAGGAGACACTGCTGACCATTGCACATGGCGGTCTGATATATGTGTCGGGCAGTGCCGGTACGATTCAGGAAATCTTCCAGGAGGCTGTGCAGAACCACTATGAGAGTACGGGTTATGCCAGTCCGATGGTATTCCTCGGCAAGGATTTCTGGGTTAATCATGTGCCGATTGCGCCGTTCTTCAAACACATGGTGGAGACCGGTCGATACAAGAATATGATTCTGACCTTCACTGACGATATTGATGACGCTATCGGTGCAATCGAGTCGTTTAAGGAAGATGAGAAGAAGTGCGATCGCGGTATCTGCAAGTAAGGCAATGGCTGAAGCGATCGGCTACAGAATCTTGAACTGAGCCTGGAAATGGCCGTCATCGCCAAGAGGGGAGATAGTGAAGAGCCCGTTCTCGCCAGCCTTAAGATTTCTGTCAGACCAGAGGCGTGAGACAACGCCCATGGTGCAACGCAGATTCATTTCTACGCAAGGATTGATAAACGCCTGTCCATTTTCGCAGATGGATGGGCGTTGTTCGTTTATGCTGGATGATGGTCGATAGCTCATCATATCGATGCCCACATATCCGAGTTGCCAACCGTGGCCGAAAAAAGGGGCAAACATATCGGTCAGGATGTTGCAGAGCGACTGTTCTAGGTCTGTGAGCTGAGATAGCAAACCGTTGTCTTCAATTCCGTCATGATGGCAGATGCGGTGGCGTATGTCATCATTGCTCATCAGGTATCCATGACGGTATGTGCCGTTGCTGTCGCTGTCGAACAGCGAATATCCGAGAAATGAAACACGTTCGCTGCCTACGAAGAAGAGCATAGCAAAGTCCTGTAGCTTGTCGAGCCATGGTTCTGCCATGATTCCGCCCATGCGACGGATAGCGGCCATGGCACGTTGCTGCATGAGTGTGCGTGGTGTCACCTGGCTGCGAATCAGTCCGCGACCGCTGCTGCTCCAAGGTGTTTTTAGTACGAACGGCTGATCATTGTCGTCCATGCGTCTGATGTAATCGTCAAGCGTGTCGGCATTGCAGATATACTCTGGCATCGGACCTTGGTAGTTAAGAGCCTTCAGAATATGGATTGAAGACTGTCGTGACGAAAGCTGACGGATCTGTTCGAGCTGGACATCGGTAGGCAAGGAGGAGAGAGGAATGCGGTAGTCGCGGTGAAGACTCTGACGGGTGTCCCAATCCCAACCCCAAGGCAGGGGAGAGACAAGTCCTTCGTTCCAGATCTCGGCCAACCATGACAAATCCTCCTGCAATGCCAATGCGGCAGCAGGAGGATTGAAGTGACGTACGCCATTGCCTAATGCAATATCATGAGAAGGGAAAAAGAGCATTGCTGGCAGAGTCGTAGATATTGTTGAATGTCGGTCCGATATAATAATTGTAGAACGCTGCAAGGGCATAGAACGTCATTATGAGACTTGCCACCAGTTTGAGTCCTGTGGTGAGCAGGAAGGCTATGAATGACATAAGCGCAACCTTTACGGCCTTGCCCAAATCTGTGTTGTCATGAATCATCTCACCGACGAAAGCGCCTGCCAACGGACCGAGAATAAGACCCAGCGGAGGGAAGAACAGACCGACAAAGATGCCGATGGTAGAGCCCCAGATGGCAGCCTTGGAACCGCCGCCGAGCTTTGTGAGCCAGATAGGAGCAATATAGTCGAGCACAGTGACGACAACGGTCACAATGAGCATTACCCAAAGTGTGTCGGTGCTGATCTGGCCTGGCGAAGTGAAATACGCGATGACCAGAGAAGCGTAACTGAGCGGAGGACCTGGAATCGCCGGAACGATTGCTCCGATGATGCCCACTATAGCCGAGATGACAGCTATTAGGATGAGAATGATGACAAGTATATCCATGCTCTGATTTTGATTAGATGACAAAAGTCTTATTTGCAAGACTTACAGATCAACCTTGCAGCAGTTGATCACTTCGAGCGAAGACTTGTCGTAAAGCACGGCAAGAACTTCATAGTGGTCAATGATCATCGGACATTTAGTGCCGGCAAAGTCGCACTCACCGTCAGATTGTGTAAGGGTGAGAAGGTGCTCGATGACAAGGTTGCCGTCAGCATCGAAACCGGCGACAGTCTCGCCCCAAGTGCTGTTGATGGCACGGCGGAAAGCATGACGATGGAGATAAGTACCTGTAAATCCTGCCTGAGGCAACGCAAGTTCACCGCGAGAAGGATGCTGAATGGCAGAGATGCTGTCGGCAAGGAGCCAGAGCATGAGCTGGACATCGCCCTTTGGTGCGAAGTCTGCATGAACGGCTGTGTAGAGTCGATATGAACCATCGGCAACTGGTTTGGCGGTTACTGAGACGCCAAGGAGATTGTCGAGGTTATTGCCCTCAAAACGCTTGGCCTGATCAACAACGGCAGCGCGGCATTTGTCAAATGTGGCAGGCAATGTGCCATCGAGAAGATGGTCGCTATATTCCTTGTCGATCATTGCGCGGTTGATGCCGATGGCAGGGAGGGAGGCAAGATTGCCGAGACGTGTGCCATATTCTGCCGCCTCTGGAGACGTGATAAACATAGCCTGAGTGAGTCCCTGTGGGTGCATGCAAGCTACCTCGCAAGGAACACCCATCTCACAGAGCTCTTCTTCGATGAATTTGGCCATCTCTGGACAGTTGGTACATGCTGTGCCAGTATAGTCCTCAATGAGCAGATGCTGTTCGACAAGCAATGGCAGGGTAATCTCCTCGCCTGTGGTAAGATCCTTGTGTGTGACTGTTAAGAACTTGCCGGGAGTAGAGTGGATTGTGTCAGTTGTTGTTGCCTCAAAACGGTCTGCAAGTTCGACGTTGTCACATGCAGCGAGTGCGATGCAAAGGGTGAAGATTGGGAAAAGTATCTTTTTCACAATGATAATCAGTTTTTAGCCTGAATTAGTGTTGGTAATCCAGATTAGAAATTATAGTTCCAAGACAGAGTTGCGCCACGCTGGGCTGGCACCTTTCGGCATACACCGCCGTTGCAGTTCAGACCTTCGCGTGTGCGGCCATAACCGAGTGCGATACGATGCGAACCGACATTATACGTAAGTGCACCGCTGTAGAAATGGGTGTCTGTGCCGCCGTGAGCCTTGGTGTTGTACTGATCGGCAATCGAGATCATCCAGTGTGGCTGGAACGATACTTCGAGAGTAGCGTATGCCCAGTCGCC
>JAGHUA010000037.1 GCA_018065085.1 Candidatus Liminaster caballi
TGGTCTTTTGTTTGCTTTATACCGAGGGCGTTGCCCCCGGTTACTCATAGTAAAGCCTTCCAGGCTTAGCATAACTGCATTAAACATCTCGGAACTAACCACTACGTTTTTGCTGGTTAGATCTAAGACTTCGGAACTAACCAATACGATTGCGTTGGTTAGACTTAAGAGTTAGGAACTAACCAATACGATTGCGTTGGTTAGACTTAAGAGTTGGGAACTAATCAATACGATTGCGTTGGTTAGACTTAAGAGTTGGGAACTAATCAATACGATTGCGTTGGTTAGATTTAAGACTTCGGAACTAACCGATACGATTGCGTTGGTTAGAACTAAGAGTTGGGAACTAATCAATACGATTGCGTTGGTTAGATTTAAGACTTAGGAAGCCATCAGAACATAATTTTCAGCATTTACTTGCCCTTGTTAATGATGTAAATGCCGAGCGCAGAGAGAGAGCCGGCAAGCAGATACTTCCAGAAGAACTGCTCGTGGAGGCAGAGACAAGAGGAAAGAGCTCCGATGACTGGGATGAGCGAATTGTAGATTGCCACCTTGCCCACGGGATTGCATGTGAGGAGTTTATTGTAGAGCGAGAAGCCGATCGTGGAAATGCCCACGAGCATGGCAAGGATGCAGCCGCCCCAAGGAGTGATGACGGGCAATGTGCCGCCTGCGACAAGACCGGCAATGATGAGCAGAAGGCCGCCGAGCGCAAGGCTGTAGCCCGTGCCGGTGATCACATCGACACGCCGACCGAGGCCGCGGGTCATGAGCGAAGCAACGGCCGAGCACAGGGCATTGAGGATGATCATGCCATCGCCCAGCCATGTGAACTGACCGCTTTCCTTGCCGCCCAGATTGAGCGACAGGATGCCCGCAAAGCCGAGCAGACAGCCGAGAACCTTGGTGGTGGTCATGCGGTCGCTCTTGAAGAAGATGCAGGCGAGGATCACAACGACAAACACACCCATCGAATTGAGAATCGACGCACGCGAACCGTCGCTGTGCGACAGGCCAAAGTAGAAGAACGCATAATGGAACGTCGTGTTGACGAGCGCAAAGAGCAGGACGAACCACCAGTCGCCACCTGAGCGCAGCGCGAAGGGGCGTCGTGCCTTGGCGGCGATGGCAAGGACGATAAGGCCGGAGAGGCAGAAGCGTATGCCGGCAAACAGCATCTTGCTGCCCGTCATGGCCGCCGTGATGCCGAACTCCACCATTCCCAGTTTGATCAGCGGATAGGCCCAACCCCACACCGTGGCGGCCAGAAGCGCGAAGAAGGCAACCCACACGGGACGCTGGAATATGCTTGTTTGATTGCTTTGATTGACAGACATCAGAATAGAGTTTTCGGTTGTAATATTCAAAAATTGCGGGTGCAAAGATACGATAAATGTGCGTTCGACAGCAATTTTTGACGAGATTTTTTGTGTTTTTCGCGTTTTTCTTGGTTTTCTCGGAATTAATAAGTATCTTTGCGCGCAAAAATATTAAAACGTACACAACGATTATGCATCTGACACCGGCACTCGAAAAGAAATATACCAAGGAGCAGCTCAAGGCTCCGGAGGCACAGCGCCTCGCCGAGTTCATCGCCTGGGGGCCAATGATCTTCCAGGTTTCCCGCCTCATGCTCAAATGGGGAATCCTCGACATGCTGCGCGACAGCGACAACGGCCTTACACGCGCCGAGGTGGTGGAGAAGACCGGATTGAGCGACTACGCCGTGAAGGTGTTGCTCGAAGGTTCGCTCTGCATCGGCACGATCCTGGTCGATCCGCAAACCGAACGCTACACCATCTCGAAGACCGGCTGGTTCCTCATCATGGATCCTGCCACACGCGTCAACATCGACTTCAACCACGACGTCAACTATGAGGGCCTGTTCCACCTCGACGAAGCCCTGAAGGAAGGCCGTCCGGCAGGCTTGAAGCACTTTGGCGACTGGCCGACCGTCTATGAGGGACTCTCGCAGCTTCCGCCCGAAGTGCAGAAGAGCTGGTTCGGCTTCGACCATTTCTACAGCGACTCATCGTTCCCCGAGGCGCTCAAGGTGGTGTTCGGCTATAAGCCGCGCACATTGATGGACGTAGGCGGCAACACAGGCAAATGGGCGATGCAGTGTGTCGGCTATGACAAGGACGTGGAGGTCACCATCGTCGATCTGCCGCAGCAGATTGCCATGATGCGCGAACAGACAAACGGCCGCGAGGGAGCCGACCGCGTGCATGGTCACGGCATGAACCTGCTCGATCCGCGCAATGCCTTCCCTACCGACCGCCATTATGACGTGATCTGGATGAGCCAGTTCCTCGACTGCTTCTCGATGCCCGAGATAATCTCCATCCTGAGCCGTGCGGCAGCCATCATGGACGACGACAGCCGTGTCTGCATCATGGAGACGCTCTGGGATCGCCAGCGCTTCGAGCCGGCAGCCCTCTGCCTCACCATGACAAGCGTCTATTTCACCGACATTGCCAATGGCAACAGCAAGATGTACAACACCGAGGACATGCAGGCATGCATCGAGGCGGCAGGTCTCTACATCGAGCATATCCACGACAATCTCGGACAGGGTCACAGCATCATCGTCTGCAAGAAGAAGTAAGAGGCAATGGCTCTGGAGCATGAAGAATGGAAGGGCACGACGGGCGGTTTGCCCTGGATGCAGCGCACGATGATCAAATGGCTGTCGGTCATTGACCAGCGTGTGATCTACGTTGCCCTGGTGATGATATTCGTGCCGTTCTACATGCTGACGTGCAACCGCGAGTACCGTGCCATGTACCATTTCTACCATCGCGTCCGTCGCGAGCCTTGGTGGAAGTCGTTCGCCCATGTGTTCGTCAATCAGTATCACTTCGGGCAGGTCATCGTCGATCGTTTTGCTGCCTTTGGCGGCCGTGAG
The DNA here is from genome assembly GCA_018065085.1 of Candidatus Liminaster caballi. Lineage (GTDB taxonomy): Bacteria > Bacteroidota > Bacteroidia > Bacteroidales > UBA3663 > Liminaster > Liminaster caballi. The sequence goes on from JAGHUA010000037.1 coordinate 2,912, forward strand.
TTCAAGTTCGAGATGGACGACCGTGAGTGGGCCGTCTATTGCGGGATGGCCAATGCCGACGACGGTTTCCTGCAGCTCAGCTGTCACATGGGCAACTACGAGCTTGCCGGTTACATCCTGCGCCAGCCGAAGAAGACGATGCACGCCCTGGTGTTCATGGGCGAGACAGAGACGATGATGCAGAATCGCGCCAAGCTCTTTGCCCCGAGAGGCGTTGAGATGGTGCCTGTGATGCCCGACATGAGCCACATCTTCGCCCTGAACAATGCCCTGCGCGACGGCAATGTGGCAAGTATGCCAGGCGACAGAATCTTCGGATCGACCAAGGCGGTGGAATGCCGGATGCTCGGCCATCGGGTGCAGCTGCCGCAGGGGCCGTTCCAGCTGGCGGTGACGCGCGAGGTCAGGTTGATGGCTGTCTGGGTGATGAAGGCGTCGCACGACACCTACCGTGTGCATTGCCACGAACTCAAGGCCAATCCCGAGCTGAAGAAATCTGAAAGGGTAGCCGACCTTGCCCGCCAGTTCGCCGCGCACATGGAGCAGATGATCGAGCAGTATCCGACACACTGGTTCAACTACTTTGAGTTCTTCGAACAATGATATTGAAGGAGTTCATCGAACATGGATTATAGAAGCATCGACATACGAGAGATCCTGCCACAGGGCGAGGCGTTCCGCATGGTGGATAGGCTGTGCGAGTGGTCGCTCGAACACACGGTGACCGAGTTTGAGGTGAAGGCCGACAACTACTTCGTGGGCGACGGACGCTTTTCGGTCAGCGGATTGACCGAGAACATCGCACAGACGAGTGCCGCGCGCATCGGGTACTACCATAAATACGTGTTGCACACACCTGTGAGCATCGGATTCATCGGCGCCGTGCAGGGATTGAAGGTCATGCGGCTGCCCGAAGTGGGAGAGAGGCTGACCACGAGCATCGATGTGACCGCCGAGGCGTTCGGCATGGTGTCGTTCGACGCTGAGATCCGTGACGCCGACGGACAGCCGATTGCCACCGGCCGTATGAAGACCGCAGAATGAGAAAAACAGAGAATGATAAGAATCATAGCTGATAACATACTGTCGCCACTCGGAGCGACCACCGCAGAGAATCTGGCAGCCGTCAGGGAGGGACGTTCGGCATTGGCCGAGCACCGTCATGAGGGAATGCCCGAGGCGTTTGTGGCTTCGCTGTTCGACACTCCGCTCAGTTTCGAGGAGGGATTGAAGCTCGGCATCCGTGCGGCATTGGCTGACGCTGAGGCGAAGGGCCGGCCAGTCAATCCGTCGGCAGCAGACACGCTCTTTGTGGTGTCGTCCACCAAGGGCAACATCGCCGACTTCGAGCCGCTGGCCGATTCTGCGCGTCGCGTGGCTCAGCATTTCGGCAACGCAAACCGTCCGGTGGTTGTGTCGAACGCCTGCATCAGCGGCCTGTCGGCTCTGATCACGGCCAAGCGACTGTTGGAGTCGGGAGAGTATCGCACGGCAATCGTGGTGGGTTACGACGTGCAGTCGAAATTCATCGTGAGCGGCTTCCAGTCGTTCAAGGCGCTGGCACCCGATCCATGCCGTCCGTTCGATGGCGACCGCTGCGGATTGAACCTTGGCGAAGCTGTGGCAACCATGGTTCTGACAGTCAGCGCGAACGAAGGCGGCTGGATCATGAGAAGCGGAGCTGTGAACAATGATGCCAATCATATTTCCAATCCGTCGCGCACAGCCGAGGGCTCGCTTCGTGCCATTGAGGGCGCATTGACCTTAAAAGATGCCGACGGAAGTCAGTCGGTCATCGCTGCCGACGATCTGGCTTGCATCTCAGCTCATGGCACAGCCACACTCTACAACGACGAGATGGAAGCCGTGGCCATCGACCGCGCAGGCCTTTCGCATGTGCCGGTGTTCAGCCTTAAAGGCTATTACGGCCACACGATGGGCGCTGCCGGATTGCTCGAAAGCATCATCACGCTCCATGCCGTGGAGGAAGGCTGGATCCCTGCCACACGCGGCTTTGAGGAGGAAGGCACCTCGCGCCCGATCAACGTGAGTGGCAATGTACGTGAGGTGGCCCTCGGCGATGACGGCAAACCAAAGCGCAAGGTCTTGAAGCTACTGTCGGGTTTCGGCGGCTGCAACGCTGCCGTGGTGTTCGAGCTTCAGGACAACCTCAGCCGTCCGACCGTTATTGACCGCACGGAAGCAGCAGGTCTTTCGGCCGATGTTCGCGTCACGATCAGTTCGCCCGCATCGCTGACCGAGCTTTACAAAGAACTCAAGGCAAAGGACGAAGCGAACGGCAACTACCCGAAGTTCTACAAGATGGATCCGCTCAGCAAACTCGGCTACATCGCCTCCGAGATGCTGCTTGAGAAAGAGGCGGCAATGACGGGGTGTGAGCGATTCACCGCCAGGGAAGACCGTGCGGTGGTGATTTGTACGCGCCACGGCTCGCTGGCCGACGACCTTGCCTATCAGGACACGATCAGCCGTGCCGACGAATACTTCCCGAGCCCTGCCGTCTTTGTCTATACATTGCCAAACATCGTGACGGGCGAGATTGCCCTGCGCAACCATTATTACGGTGAGACTTCATGTTTTGACAATCTTGACAATGACAACATGACAATCGAACGCCTCGTCCGCACGGCTTTCGCCGACCGAAGGATAACGTCGGTCATCGGCGGATGGCTAGATTATGTGGATGCCGACCATTTCTCAGCCGACCTCGCCGTCTATCATAGCAAAGAATAACGCCGTCTATCATAACAAAGAATAACAAACAACGTACTAACAAAACCAAATAAGAATATGGAAATTGAAAAGCTTAAGGAACAGATTATCGACGCATTGAACCTCGAAGACCTCACACCTGCCGACATTGAGGACGACGCTCCTCTCTTCGGTGAGGGCCTTGGCCTTGACTCGATCGACGCTCTCGAACTTATCGTGCTCATGGAGAAGTTCTACGGCATCAAGCTTCAGAACCCAGCCGAGGGCAAGAACATCTTCAAGTCGGTCAACTGCATGGCTGCCTACATCGAGGCAAACCGCACAAAGTGATCAGGACAAAACTCACAAAGCAAAAAAAGGCAAACAAAAAGTAAAGATGAGCAAGCGACTGGTCATAACTGGCGCCGGTGTGGTATCGGCCATCGGAGTGGGTAAGGAACAGAACCTCCGCGCTCTGCAGACGATGCAGGGTGGGGTGGCTCTGGTATCTTATCTTGCCACCGAACACACCGAATGCCGTGTGGGCGAGGTGAAGCTGACCAATGGCGAGATGATGCAGATGCTGGGCATCGCGGAGGACACTCCGATGGTGCGCACATCGCTGCTCGGTATGCTGGCTCTGCGTGAAGCCGTGGCCGAGGCAGGTCTTTCGTCCGAGGACATTGCCGAGTCGGCTTTCATCAACGGCACGACCGTAGGCGGCATGGACATGAGCGAGCAGTTCTATCTCGACTTCATCAGCGAGACGGGTGCTGAGGGTGCTCCTGTGCATTACATCAAGACGCACGACTGCGGATCGAGCACCGACCTCATTGCCGATTACGCCGGACATTTCGCCATGACCACGAGCATCTCTACTGCCTGTTCGTCGGCTGCCAATGCCTTTGTGCTTGGTGCCCGCATGATCGAATCAGGTGAATTCGACCGCGTGGTGGTGGGAGGTTCGGAATGTCTCTCGAAGTTCCATCTGAATGGCTTCAACACGCTGATGATCCTCGATCAGGAGCCTTGCCGTCCGCTCGATGCCACACGTGCCGGCTTGAATCTCGGCGAGGGCGCTGCTTTCCTTGTGCTCGAATCAGAGGAGGCTGCCAGTCGTCGCGGAGCCAGGGTGATCGGTGTGCTCGAAGGCTTTGGCAATGCGTGCGACGCTTTCCATCAGACAGCTTCGTCGGCCGACGGTGAGGGCGCATTCCTTGCCATGAGCCAGGCACTCGCGAGGGCTGGCGTACGGCCATCGGACGTCGATTACGTCAACTGCCACGGCACTGGCACGCCCAACAACGACCCGAGCGAGATTGCAGCCATGCGTCGCGTGTTTGGCAATGCCCTGCCGCCGTTCTCATCGACCAAGGGATTCACGGGCCACACCACAAGTGCGTCGGGAAGCATCGAAGCTGTGTTCTGCCTCCTTGCTCTCAGCCACCAGTTCCTGCCGGTGAGCCTTAACTGGAGCCAGCCGATCGAGCCGGATCTTATTCCCGTCACCCAGCAGACTTCGGTGCCTGCACGTCCGATCCGTCGCATCCTGTGCAACGCTTTCGGATTCGGAGGCAACGACACGTCGCTCCTCTTCTCGAAGAGCTGATCTCGAAATGCCGTCCCTTCGTCCTTCGTCTTTCGTCCTTCCTCCTTCGTCTTTCGTCTTTCGTCCTTCCTCCTTCGTCTTTCGTCTTTCGTCTAATCAATAATCCTCTTGCATCAACGTGTACGTTCAAGCCGCCAACCAGATTTCAATCCAGAATCCGCTCTCCGAAGAGTGGATTGACGCTCCATTGACCTGCAGCGACAGCTATTGCCGTGCTCAGGATCCCGACTTCAAGCCGTACGTTTCGCCCATTGAGGGACGTCGCATGGGGAAGGTACTGAAACGTGCCCTCGCCGTATCGCTCAAGACGCTGCGTGACACGGGCATCGAACATCCTGATGCCATCATCACCGGCACAGGATTGGGCAGCGTGGAGAGCACCGAGGCGTTCCTTCTTGACATGTGTAAGAATGGCGAACAGTTGCTCAAGCCGACACATTTCATGCAATCGACCCACAACACCATCGGGTCGCTTGTGGCCATCCAGACAAAGACGCACGGCTATAATTCCACCTATTCGCACAAGCAGATAAGCTTCGAGTCGGCACTCTATGATGCGTTCGTCCAGCTCCGTGCCGGCGAGATCGGCAATGCGCTCGTCGAGGGTCATGACGGCACCACACCGAGCTATTTCCGTATGCTCGAACTGATAGGATACGTGGGCAACGAGGGTCAGGTGGCGTGCAGCGAGGCTTCGATGGCAACGCTGATCAGCTCCACGCCGTCGGACAGCGACCTCTGTCAGCTCAAAGCTGTCAAGCTCATGCACCGACCTTCGATTGACGATTGGAAGAATGCCATCGCGCGCCTCGATCTTCCGTCGGACACGGTGGTATTCACTGGCGAAAACGGACACGCGGCCAACGACCGTCTTTATTCCGACGTGCTCACGGCGCTGCTGCCTGATGTGCCGACGGTGAGGTATAAACAATGGTTCGGCGAATGCTATTCGGCAAGTGCGCTTGGCTTCTATGCCGCGGCGCATCTGCTCAAAGCCGGGAAACTGCCGGGCAACGCATCTGCCGCCCTGCTCCTGACCATGGATCTTGATGGCGACGCCGCCTTAACTCTTCTTGCCCGATGAAACTGATACTGCTTTGTCTTCTCCAGTCGATGATCCTTGCCATGGGGCAGGTGTTCCTCAAGATGACCACGCATGGGCTTGGCCATTTCGAATGGTCGTGGCAATATTTCCGCGGTTTGTTGCTCAACTTCCCGCTCTTCATGTGCGGAATGTGCTTTGCCAGCGCCAGTTTGCTGTGGGTGTGGATTGTCAAGCACTATCCGCTCAGCCAGGCCTATCCGCTCAACAGCCTCAGCTACGTGTTCGGCATTGTGGCTGCCATACTGCTGTTCGGCGAGAAAGTGTCAGCTTCGGTTTGGATTGGCACCTGCCTGATCGTCGGAGGCTGTGTGCTTGTGGCAAAGGGGTGAGGGGAAGAGCAGAGGAATGAGAAAAGAGTAAGGAATAAAGAGTAAAGAGAGAAGAGTAATGGACAGACTTTTCAGCATAATTGACAAGACAACGGAAGAATCGGGCGTTAGGGTGTCTGTGCGTCTCGATGAGCGTCATCCGGTGTATCAGGCGCATTTCCCCGGACATCCGATCACTCCGGGAGCCGTTCTTCTTCAGATTTGCGAAGATCTGTTGCCCGACGGAAAGCTTGTTACAGAGATCAAGAGTGTCAAGTTTGTCAAACCAAACAATCCTCTTGAACATCCGTTGCTCAACATTCGCATGACAACTTCCGCCAGCATCTCCGACTTCGTGATAAGCGACGATCAGGACGTCATTGCCAAGATCAAGCTCCTGACCGATTGACAATAAAAGACTAAATACAAAACAACAACAATGCAGCCTTGCAGACAGTTCTTCAGCGACACCAGGACGTGTGTCATCGTTCCTACCTACAACAACTGTGGGACGGTGATCAGCGTGCTCGAACGTCTGCAACCTTACGTCGAGGACATCATCGTGGTGAACGACGGATCGACCGACGGCACTCTTGCCCTGCTTGAGGCTTACGCACAGCCAATCACCATCGTGTCCTATCCCGACAACCAGGGCAAGGGAAATGCGCTCCGTGAGGGATTCCGCAAGGCGGTGGAGATGGGGTTCGACAATGCGATAACCATCGACAGCGACGGTCAGCATTATCCCGAGGACCTGCCGCTTTTTGCCGAGGCGATGCGACAGAATCCGGGTGCTCTGATCGTTGGCAATCGCAAGCTGCATCAGGCGAACATGCCGGGCGGCAACACGTTTGCCAACTATTTCTCCAACTTCTGGTTCATGGTTCAGACGTGGCAGTATCTGCCCGACACGCAGACGGGTTACAGGGTTTATCCCCTTCACGACCTTCACGGCCTTAACCTGCTGACCTGTCGCTACGAAGCCGAGCTCGAACTGCTTGTCTATGCGTCGTGGAGTGGCGTGAAGCTCACCTCGACGCCGATACGCGTCTATTATCCGCCGGCAGGCGAAAGGGTGTCGCATTTCCGTCCGTTGTACGATTTCACACGCATTTCGATCCTCAACACCGTTCTCTGTGTGCTCTGCCTGTGTTTCGGGTGGTGGTCGATACTGTGGTTCCGCCTGACCACACACCGTTTCCGTCGCGTGCTCATCACACGTCTGTGTCTGCTGATAGGCGGTTTCGTGGCAATGCTTGTGTCCCTGCCTTTGGTGTGTGTGTTCCGCCTGCTGTGGGGCGACTCCGAGCGTCACAAACTGATCTATCACCGCATCCTCTGCCGCTATTTCCACTGGATACTCTACAGCATCCCGGGTGTGCGCATCAATATCAGAAACCCACATGGCGAGGCGTTCGATCGTCCTTCGGTCATCATCAGCAACCATCAGTCGAACCTTGACCTGCTCACCATCCTGACGCTCTCGCCGCGCATCGTGGCCTTGACCAACCAGCGCGTCTGGAACTATTGGCTCTATGCGCCCGTGTTGCGCTATCTTGAGTATTACCCCGCCACCGAGGGATTGGACAACAGCCAGGATCACATCGAGAGCCTCCTTGAGCGCGGCTATTCCGTCGTGATCTTCCCCGAGGGCACAAGGTCGGAGGATTGCAGCATACTGAAGTTCAAGCGCGGAGCGTTCTATCTTGCCGACAATCTCAAGGCCGACATCCTTCCGATCTATGTGACCGGTGCGGGCAAGGTGCTACCCAAGAATGAGATGGTGCTCTATCCGGGCGAGGTGCGCTTGGAGATCGGTCAGCGAGTTGCTGCCGACGACACCTCGATGGGCGGGAACTATCGCGAGAAGACACGCGCCTGGCATCAGCATTATCTCCGTCGCTTCACGCTGACGCTTATGCTGTGTCTCGTCTCGTTGCTGAGCGTCGCGCAGGTTCATCGTCCGAAGCATCTGTATGAATATCCGTCCGAAGGCTCTGACGTGGCGGTGGTAGTTTGTCCGGGTGGCAGCTACAGCTGGCTCGACAGGAAGACGGAGGGTCACGACGTTGCCCGATGGCTGCAGAGTCAGGGCATCTCGGCTTACGTGCTCTATTATCGCGTGCAGGGCGGCTTCTCGTTTGCCTCGGGTTACCGCTACGTGTTGCGCGGCCATCAGTATCCCGATGCGCAGGACGACCTCACGTGCGCCATCGTCTGGTTGCGAGCCAATGCCGACAGCCTTCATCTTGACCCTCATAGGATCGGGGCAATGGGATTCTCTGCCGGCGGCCATCTTGTGGCTTCTGCCGGAGCTCTGTTCCCCGATGAGAGCCGTCCGGATTTCGTGGTGCCCGTCTATCCTGTGGTGACCCTGTCGCAGCAGCCTTACGTGCATAAGCGAAGCCGCAGGGCGTTGCTCGGCGAATATCGCAAACACAGCCGGAAGTGGCGTGACAGCCTTTCGCTCGAACGTCACGTCACGTCGTCGATGCCGCCTGTCTTCCTGGTCAACTGCAAGGACGATCCGATTGTCCACTACCACAACAGCGAGCTCCTTGACAGCGCATTGACCGCCAATGGCATTCCGCACGAGTATCATCAGTACGAGCACGGCGGCCACGGATTCGGCTCGGACACGATCAAGGCAGGAGAGGAGGCAATCACGTGGAAGCGCCTCTTCATCGACTGGCTGCATACTTTATATAAATGATGAGAGATTGTTTCTTCCTATAAATTATGATAGATTGTTTCGTCAGGATACACGATTGGGTGAATGCTCACCGACGTCTCAGTGGCATGATGTTCATGTTGCTGCTGGCGGTGTGTGCGGTCATGGCGATCCGGCTCGACTATAAGGAAGAGATCACCGATTTCCTGCCTGTTGACGACCACTATCGCCAGTCGATGCGCGTCTATCAGGAGGTGGCGTCGGCCAATAAGGTTGTCATTCAGTTCATTGCCGAGGAGGGAGCCGAGGTCGCTACCGAGGGCGAAGCCTCTGCTGTTGCCGGCAGCATCATTGCGGCGGCGACACGCTTTGGCGATCTCCTGCCCGAACATGATACGCTGGGGTGGGTGAGCGATTATCAGCCGCAGATTGACTACACGCAGATACTCGACGTGGCGGATTTCGTCTATTCCCATCTGCCTTACCTGCTCGATGAGGAGGATTACGTGCGCATGGATTCTCTGCTCCGTGACCCTGCCTACCTGACGCAGCGCTTTGAGTGGATAAGGCAGCAGCTGGCGGGCATTGGCGGCACGATGATGATGCCGATGCTGCAGCACGATCCGTTGGGCATTGGCAACCGCGTGGCGTCACATCTGCGTGATTTCCAGCCGGAAGCCAATTTCATGCAGCACGACGGCTACCTCTTCACGCCCGACGGTCGTTGCTGCCTTGTCACCGTCCAGAGCCCGTTTGGCAGCAGCGAGAGTGGCATGAACGGCCGTCTTGTGTCGATGCTTCAGGATGTGGCCGACGAGGTCAGCGTGGGAGGCGTGGAGATACGTCTGACGGGTGCGCCTGTGATTGCCGTGGGCAATGCCAGCCAGATCCGTCACGACACGATCCTTGCCGTCAGCGTCTCGGTGGTGCTCATCCTGATCCTGCTGCTGTGGGCGTTCCGCAGCCTCAGGGCATTGGTTTATATTGCCATCTCCACAGGTTTCGGATTCCTTCTTGCCCTTGCCGGCATCTATGTCTGGGCGGGCGAAGTGTCGCTCATCGCCATCGGCGTGGCATCGGTGATCATCGGCATTGCGGTCAACTATCCGTTGCATTTCGTGTGCCACGGTCAGGAGGTGGGCGATGGCCGTCGGGTGCTCTCCGACCTTGTCAAGCCGTTGCTTGTGGGCAATGTGACCACGGTGGCGGCGTTCCTGACGCTGGTTCCGCTCGAAGCCGTTGCCATACGCCAGTTAGGGTTGTTCAGCGCGCTGATGCTTGTGGGTACCATTCTTTTCGTGCTCCTTGTGATGCCCCATCTGCCTGTGCCAGGCGTGCGCCGCATCGACAGCGATGGGCAATCGTCCGACCGTCTCTATCGCCTGATCACACATCCGCTGTCGCTCGTTGCGGTGCTTGGCGTGACGGCGGTGCTCGGTTATTACAGTTTTAATACTGAGTTCGATAGCAACGTCTCTCACCTTAATTTTATGACCGATGTCCAGCGTGCCGACATGCAGCGTCTGCAGCTCATGCAGGGTCAGCCGCAGGGCGTTGTCGTCTATCTTCCGGGCACGGTCAGCGACCTCGAACAGCATCGTCCGCTGCTCGATTCGCTTCGCCGTGAGGGCATAGTGATCGATGAGAAGAATCCGACGTGGTTCCTTGCCTCGGCAGCCACACAGCGCCGCCGTCTTGCGCTTTGGCATGATTTCTGGCAGTCGCATGACTATCTGCACCTGCTCAGCCAGTCGCGCCTTGCCGGGTTCAGCGACGAGGCGTTCGAGCCTTTCCGCCTTCTTGTCGAGGAAACACCGGCTGTGATTGCGTCCGAAGCCGCTTCCGGTAGCGTCGGCGACACTCTGTCCTATGCCGATTACGAGCCGCTCACCTCGTCGATCCTCACCGGCTATTGCAACCGTGAGTCGTCCGTGGCGCGTCTGACCGTTGCCGATGCCGACGAGGCGCAGCGTGTCGAATCGATGCTGCCGGGTTCGTTCGATCTCACATCGCTCAATGCACGCATAGCCGAAGCGATGACTGCCGATTTCAATTACATCGGTTTCGCGTGTGCGCTGATCGTCTTTGCCTTCCTGTGGCTGTCGTTCGGTCAGTTCAAGGTTGCCGTCATTGCCTTTGCGCCGATGGTTGTCGGGTGGATTTGGATCCTCGGCCTTATGCAGCTGCTGGGCGTGCAGTTCAACATTGTCAACATCATCCTTGCCACGTTCATCTTCGGCCAGGGCGACGATTATACCATCTTCATCACCGAGGGTCTCTTGCGCGATCATCGTCAGGGCACGGGACGTCGCGTGCTCCGTGGCTATCAGCGCAGCATCCTCCTGTCGGCTCTCATCATGCTGGTGGGCATCGGTTCGCTCATCCTTGCCCGTCATCCGGCCATGCATTCGCTCGCCGAGGTCACCATCGTGGGCATGACTGTGGTCGTGGTGATGGCGTGGATCATTCCGCCGATGATGTTCCATTGGGTAAACCGCTTTTGGCCAATAAAATAGCGTCATTAAAGTCATTAAAGTCTTTAAAGTCCTTGAAAAAAGCCCTTAATGTCCTTGAAACTTAAACAAACACCAAGATATGAAAGAGAAAATCTATAAGATTCTTGAGGATGCACTTCCTCTGGTCGATCTTGAGTCGGAGCGTCTGTACGACGAACTCGACTCGCTCGGAGTAACAACCATACTGATGGAACTCTCGGAGGCGTTCGGCATTGAACTCGACTCGCGCGATGCCACCCCAAAGAACCTTCAGAGCCTTGACTCGCTGGTGCGTCTTGTCGAGAAGAAACTCTCGGGTAAATGAATTTGGGGAGTTAAAGACAAAACAAAAAACGCTAAGTAACCATGTCTGCAAAGCGTATCATCGACTGCCTTCAAGCCAATGCCCAGCGTTGTCCTGATAAGGTTTTTATCTACGATTGTGAGGGAACGTTGCGCCTGACCTACGCCGAGTTCTGGCAGCAGGTTCAGCTTCGTGCCGCATCGCTGACAGAGGGCGGTTGGCGTCAGGGCGATGCGATGTGTATCCGTTCCACCCAGTCGGCCAGCTATCTCGTCCTTTATTTCGCCTGCCATCTGCTGGGCATCATCATCGTGCCGCTTGAGCACGATCTCCCCGAGGCGCGTGTGCAGGACGTCAACGTCCGTGTGCGTGTCATTCAGAAGCAGCTGCCGGGCCACGTCTTCCCGTCGTCGGTGAGCGATGTGCTGTTCACCTCGGGCACCACCGGCCAGCCGAAGGGCGTGGTCGTGTCCCATCAGGCGATGATGGCCGATGCGGTCAACCTCAAGGTGGCACAGGGCTTCCACCACGACATTGTGTTCATCATCAATGGCCCGCTCAATCATGCCGGTTGCTGGACAAAGGTGCTGCCTGTGGTCATGGAGGGCGGTTCGCTCTATCTGATGCCGGGCATGAAGAACCTCGATTCGTTCTTCACGGCGCTCGATTTCATCCGCCGTCTGCCAGTCAGTGCCGACACCCATCGGCAGCCGACAGCCGCCGTGTTCCTCGTGCCTGCCAGCATCCGCATGCTGCTCCAGTTCTCGCAGGACAGGCTTGCCCAATATGCTGATGTCATCGAGTTCATTGAGACGGGTGCTGCCCACATCCCACACTCAGACATGCTCCGCCTGTGTGAGTTGTTGCCCGACAGCCGCCTGTTCAACACCTACGCGTCGAGCGAGACGGGTGTTGTCTGCACCTACAATTTCAACGACGGCAAGTGCCTCCCGGGTTGCGTCGGACATCCGATGAAGCTGGCTCGCGTCTCGTTGCGCGACGATGTGCTGGTGTGTCGTGGCGATGCGCTGATGATGGGCTACCTCGGCCAAACCGATTTCTCGCAGCCGTCGCTCAAGGAGATTGTGACCAGCGACCTTGGCCGTTTCGACGAGGAGGGACGTCTCTATCTCGTTGGCCGTCAGAATGATGTGATCAACGTCGGAGGTCTCAAGGTTTCGCCTGCCGAGGTGGAGGAGGAGGCGCTCGACATTGACGGTATTGCCGACTGCATCTGTGTGGCCGACTCGCATTCGCTGATGGGTTCGGTGCCAAAGCTGCTGGTGGTGATGGAGCCGGGCGTGCTGTTCGACAAGCGTGCCATCGCCGCACATCTGCGTTCGGCACTCGAAGCCTACAAGGTGCCTGCCAAGTATGAGCAGGTCGATCACATCGAGCGCAATGCCAACGGTAAACTCAACAGAAAGTTCTATGCCGCACAATAAACCTCACACGTGCGCGTTATATATTAAGGAAGATAAAAGAAGATAAAAGAAGATAAAGAAGATAAAACACAGGATAACATGAAAATTCGTCATCTTATTATAATCGCAGCCCTGTCGCTCCTGCCAGCCGTCTCGTTGGCCGACATGACCGATCAGCAGATTCTCGGATACGTGGCCGAACAGCAGGCAAAGGGCACCAGCCAGAGCGAAATGCTCCAGTATCTGATGAAGAACGGCGTCACGCCTCAGCGCTTGCAGCAGCTGAAGCAGAAGTACAGCAAGTCGCAGGGCGGAAAGTCGGGCAGTGGTATGTCAGCCTCATCCGACCGTACGCGTCAGGGAATGGGTGCCACGGCCATGGGCGGCGGTCAGTCGTCGTCAGAGTCGCGTCGCGGACAGGTGTCGCAGAAGACACAGGGTCGCCTGATGGGTTCGGCTCCAGCCGGAGGCAGGTTCGACGAGCAGTCAGACGACTTCCTCGCCATGCAGTCGGCGTTCGATGGCTTTGTGCCTGACTCCACCGCCATGTTCATGCCTCTTGAGCCGGAAGGCCCCAAGGTCTTTGGCCGCGACATGTTCCGCAACGAGAATATTTCGTTCGAACCGTCGATGAACATCGCCACACCGTCCAACTACGTGCTCGGAGCTGGCGACAACGTCTATATTGACATCTATGGCGCCTCGCAGGTCAGCGTCGAGGGCATCATCTCTCCCGATGGCTACGTCCAGGTCGATGGTTACGGCCCGCTCCACATCGGAGGCCTTACCGTCGAGCAGGCGCAGAGCCGTGTCCAGAGCAAGCTGCGCAACGTCTATGCCGGTTCGAAGATCATGCTCACCGTGGGTCAGACGCGCACCATCCAGGTCAGCGTCATGGGCGAAGTCATGGTGCCTGGCACCTACACGCTCTCGGCGTTTGCCTCGGTGTTCCATGCCCTCTACAGTGCAGGCGGCGTGAGCGACCTCGGTTCGTTGCGCAACATCAAGGTGTTCCGTGGCGGCCGCGAGGAGGGGCAGGTCGATATTTATGACATGATTCTCAACGGTCAGCAGCAGGGCAATGTGCGCCTTGAGGATGCCGACATCATCATCGTGCCTACCTACGAGTCGCTGGTCAATGTCGCAGGCAAGGCCAAGCGTCCGATGTTCTATGAGATGCTCCCGACCGAGACGGTGGGCAAGGCGCTCGAGTATGCCGGAGGTTTCTCAAGCGATGCCTACACCAAGAGCATGCGCCTTTTCCGCAAGTCAGGCGGCAGGAATCAGGTGTTCAATATCAACGACGAGAATATTGCATCGTTCACCGTTGCCGACGGCGACTCGATTGCCATCGACAGTGTGCTGACACGCTACACTAACATGGTGGAGCTGCGCGGCGCTGTGTTCCATGCCGGCATGTATGAGCTTGGCAGCCAGACGAATACCGTGCGTCAGCTCATCGCCTTTGCCGACGGTGTGACCGAGGATGCCTTCATGCCGCGAGCCGTCATCCATCGTATGCGTCGCGACCGTACGCTCGAAGTTGTGCCTGTCAATCTTGCCGGTGTGCTCGATGGCAGTGCTGCCGACGTTGAGCTCCAGAACGAGGATGTACTCTTTATTCCTACCGTCCAGGATTCGCGCGAGAGCCAGACGCTCACCATCCACGGCGAGGTGTTCGAACCGGGCATCTATCAGTTCGCCCATAATTCGACGGTCGAGGATCTCATCCTTCAGGCAGGCGGCCTCAGGGAGTCGGCATCGACCTCCGTACGTGTGGCACGCCGCGCTAAGGGCGACAATGGCGACACACGCATAGAGAACTTCAACTTCACGCTCCGCGACGGCTTCGTGGTCAGCGGCGAGCAGGGTTTTGTCCTTCAGCCATACGATGAGGTGTTTGTGGGCAAGAATGCCGGCTATCAGGAGCAGCGTTCGGTCAGCATCGAGGGCGAGGTGCAGTTTGAGGGCACCTACGGCCTTCCTACCGAGAATACACGCATCTCAGACATCATCGCCCAGGCAGGCGGTCTTTCCGAACATGCAGCCGCTAACGGCGTGTTCGTGCTGCGTCAGATGAACGAGGAGGAGATCCGCCTGCGCCGCAACAAACTCGATGCCGACCGCTACAGCAGTGCCTACATGAGCTCCCAGCGCGCATCGCAGATGACCACCCTCACCATGCTCCCGATCACCGACTCGCTCCTCATCGAGCGCGACCTGCGCGAGGATCTCTATAAGGTGTCGGTCGATATTCAGGAGGCACTCGGCAAGCCGGGGTCGGACAAGGATCTCGTGCTGCGCGACGGTGACCGCATCGTGGTGCTGCCCGTGCAGAACACCGTGCGCATTTCGGGTGCCGTGCCATACGTCTGCACCGTGCCTTACGTCGAGGGTAAGCGCCTCAAGCACTACCTGCGCCAGGGCGGCATCCGTGCCGACCGCAAGAACGTGCGCAACACCTACATCATCGCCCAGAACGGCGAGGCCATTGCCGCACACCGCCGCACCAAGGTCGAGCCGGGCAGCGAGGTGGTTCTGCGCGAAAAGATTTCCGACATGAACTCCGCTCAGAGAATCACGGCCCTTGCCACCATCTCGAGCACACTTGCCACGATGGGTGCCGTAATCATCGCGGTGCTGAAATAACGAATGCCTTCGCCGTGCTGAAATAACGCTGGCATTTTCTCCCGAAAGTGCTTGCCGAAACCCTTGTTTATCCCATTTTTTCAATATAAAGATGGGATAAATCTTAGAAAACCGACAAAAATAGTGGCGTAAATCGCAATTTTCCGACAAAAAATTTGGAAAGTCCGATTATTTGTCCTATCTTTGCACCCGCAATTCAGAAAAATATGCACGTTTCTCAGTTGCTTATCACTGAAACGCACCCGATGCCCGGGTGGCGAAATTGGTAGACGCGTACGTTTCAGGTGCGTATGGTGCATGCCATGCGGGTTCGAGTCCCGCCTCGGGCACTGAGCGGCTTCCATGCTGCTTATCCAAACCTCCAAGGTCGAAAGATTTTGGAGGTTTTTTCTGTCCCGTCACATGTTTTTGGCCGATAATTTGCAAAAATCAAAAATTCCCCCTATCTTTGCGCCGTAATTATTAACTCTGTCAAAGGAAGCCGTAATTATTAACTCCGTCAAAGGAAATCAAAGAAAATCAAAGATGGAGCCGAAAAAATTGATTTCTTCTGAATTCCTATGATGGAGCATAAAATGAAGTCAAGAATATTAACTCCATCAAAGGAAATCAAAGAAAATCAAAGGTGGAGCCGAAAAATTGATTTCTTCTGAATTCCTATGATGGAGAAAATGTGTCGCTATGATGGGAAATTCGCGCGGCAGAACGTCGGGGCGGCGCCCTTCTTCGCCTTAAAGAACTTCGCAAAGGCCATCTGCGACGAGAACCCCATCTCAAAGGCAATCTGCTGGACGGAGAGGGTCGTCGTCTGGAGCAGCTTCTCGCTCTCGCGGACGATGTAGTCGTCGATGATCTGCTTCGGCGGACGGCCACAGACAGCATTGGTGACCTGCGACAGATAGCGCGCCGTGATGTTGAGCCTACGGGCATAGAACGTCACATCGTGCGCCGTCCGGTAGTTGTCGGCAATGAGCGACATCAGGCGGTCATAGAGGGCGCTGGCTTGGAGCGACGTCTGGTGCGCCGACGCATACACCACCTGGCAGTGCATGTAGCTGTGGGCGTTCGTCACAGCCTCCAGCACTGTGTCGCCCAGAGCCATGCGTGTGGCGATGGCGGTCGATAGAGTGCCGCCCACACCGTGACGCTGCCATCCCTCGATGTTGACCGACGAGAAGAACGAACAGTCGGAGTCGGAAGAATAGAGCAGGGCGTTGATGCGACCGGCGCTGTACGTGCCGCCTCGCAGCAGGACGTGAGTGGCTCCCATCGCGTGCAGCACACTCGCTGCCGCAACCATGTCGCGGTCGGTGCAGATGCGTTGGCCAAGGATGATTTCGGCATCCATGCATTTGACAATCAGCAGAGTGCAGATAGGCAGCAGACGCTGGCAGTAGGTGCGTATGGCGTCGTTGCTCATCAGCAGGCCACCGTAGGACGACAGGATCACCGGCGAGCACACCACCTGCCTGCATCCCACAATCTCGTCCCTCACCTTGCCGATTGTCTCGGGGTTGCCCATCATGCCCACCTTCACCGCATCGGGGCGCGTCTCCTCGTATATTGCCCTGACCTGGCCGGCCACGAGGTCGGGCGGCAGTTCATAGACGTCGGCAATGCCCATCGAGTTCTGAACGGTGACCGACGTGATGGCCGTCACCGCGTGACCGCCAAGGTCCCTGATCGTGCGTATATCCGCCTGGATGCCAGCGTGTCCCATGCTGTCCGATCCGTTGATGCAAAGTATCGTCTTCATTCGTTATTCGTTTTTTTCGTCATTCCTCTTTCGTCCTTCCTCCTTCGTCTTTCCTCTTTCGCCCTGCAAAAATAGCCAATATTTCTGATTTGTCCAAATTAGAGTTCCGATTTCTGCAACATTTCCTCTTTGTACGTATAGTTTTGCCATATCGGAAGTCAAATTTCTCGCATTTATTCCAATTTCCTACCTTTGCGCCACGAAATTTACTCCACCAAAGGAAATCATAGAAAATCAAAGCTGGAGCCAAAACAATGATTTCTTTTGAATTCCTATGATGGAGCATAAAAAGAAGTCAAGAAACATACTCCACCAAAGGAAATCAAAGAAACCAAAGAAAATCAAAGCTGGAGCCAAAACAATGATTTCTTTTGAATTTCTCTGATGGAGAATTAAAAACTATAACGGAGCATAAAAATCCTCTGACGGAGCGTAAAAATTCTCTGATGGAGCATAAAAAAATAAAATTATGGAAGACAGAACCCAACTCAACCGAAATCTCGCCCAGATGCTCAAGGGCGGAGTGATAATGGACGTGACCACACCCGAGCAGGCACGCATCGCTGAGGCCGCCGGAGCCTGCGCCGTCATGGCCCTCGAACGCATCCCAGCCGACATCCGAGCCGCAGGAGGCGTCAGCCGAATGAGCGACCCGAAGATGATCCGAGGCATCCAGGAAGCCGTGACCATCCCCGTGATGGCCAAATGCCGCATCGGCCACTTCGCCGAGGCACAGATCCTCGAAGCCATCGAGATCGACTATATCGACGAGAGCGAAGTGCTCTCACCTGCCGACGACCTCTATCACATCGACAAACGCCGCTTCCGTGTGCCGTTCGTCTGCGGAGCCAAAGACCTCGGTGAAGCTCTGCGCCGCATCAACGAGGGAGCCACGATGATCCGCACAAAGGGCGAACCGGGCACAGGCGACATCATTCAGGCTGTACGTCACATGCGACTGATGCAGAGCGAGATACGCCGACTTGTCAGCATGTCCGACGACGAGCTCTATGAGGCAGCCAAGCAGTTGCGCGTGCCCTACGACCTCGTGCTCTACGTCCACGAGAACGGCCGTCTCCCAGTGGTCAACTTCGCAGCTGGAGGCGTGGCCACACCGGCCGACGCAGCGCTCATGATGCAGCTCGGAGCCGAGGGCGTGTTTGTGGGCAGCGGCATCTTCAAGAGCGGCAATCCCGAGAAGCGCGCACAGGCCATCGTCAAGGCCGTCACCAACTACGACCGTCCCGACATCCTTGCCCAGCTGAGCGAGGATCTGGGCGAGGCAATGGTGGGTATCAACGAGAGCGAGATCGCCCTCCTCATGGCCGAACGCGGAAAATGAGAATCGCCATCCTTGCCCTTCAGGGAGCCTTCGACGAACACCGTCAGATGCTCACCCGCCTCGGTGTTGAGTCCTTCCTCGTGCGTAACCTCAGCGACTGGCAGCAGCCAAAGGACGGTCTCATCATCCCTGGCGGTGAGAGCACGGCGATGATGAAGATCATGCGCGACGAAGGCCTTTTCACCCCCATCCGCGACGCCATCCTCGGCGGCCTGCCCGTGTTCGGTACGTGTGCCGGCATGATTCTGCTCGACGATCAGCACCTCGCCTGCATGGACATCACCGCACGTCGCAATGCCTATGGCCGCCAGCTCGGCAGCTTCCACACCGTGGCACCGATGTCCGATGTCGGTCAGGTGCCGATGGTCTTCATCCGTGCTCCCTTCATCGAACGACAAGGCGCTGACGTCCAGCCACTTGCCACGGTCGATGACCGCCTTGTAGCCGCACGCCAGCGTCACATGCTTGTCTGTGCCTTTCATCCCGAACTGACCTCGGACACTTCCGTCCACAGCTATTTCCTCGGGATGATCAGATAGACCCGACAGACCCGGGTCTGTTTACTGCACGCAACTGACTGTGCCGAGAGCCGTTGCCAGTGCCGTCAGGATCGACGCGATGATATTCACGACCCACTTGATGGTTTCCTTTCGTTTCTGTTCCATAATAGTGTTAGACCCTCCCCCCAGCCCCTCCGCAAGGGAGGGGAGTATAATGCTCATGTGGGGTATGTGAGGGATTTTGTTAATAGGTTAATAGCTAACTATTCACGAACTAATTCACGGATAATTACGGTCATTTACGTTTAAACTCTTTCATCCCCAGGCTTATACATGGTACATGCCCTTACATGCTCAGGACTTGATTGAAGTGCCACTGCCAGGGATAGGGGTTCCATTGTCGAGCTCGTCCTTCACCTGCCCGTCACCGCTGTTGTTGTCAGCCATAGGGCCGCCGTTCGGTGCAGTTCCCGTTCCCGAGCCGCTGCCCGCGTCCTCTTTCTTGCCGCCCTGCGACTGCTTCTGGCGCAGAGTGTACTCGCTGATCACGTTGTTCACGTCCACGATGAAGTTCTGGCATGTCTGGCACTTCTCCTTCACGGCTTCCTCGGTCGAAGCCGACTGCATCGCGTAGAAATTGACCGTAGTGACCACGTACTCGTAGCACTGCTGCACCTTTGTACGCAACGCACTGGCGTCCAGGCGATACTGCTTCTCACTGTTGCGCGAGTTGAACGCCTCAAGGAAACGCTTGTTAGCGTTCGAGAGCTTGGTGAGAGCATCGGCAAGGCCGAGCTTCGAGATGTGGCGCGACAGAGTGCGGTTCACATCGATGATGAAGCCCTCGATGTGGGCATACTCCTCGTGATCGGCCTCATAGCGCACCGATGAAGGGTAGATCTTGAGGATCTCCGCGTCGATGGTAGGGTAGAGGGCAGCCACCTCGGCATCGGGCGAGAACTTGATGTTGGTCAGGACGTTGCGCACATAGCGGAACAGCGCGTCACGTTCCTTGTCGGCGTTGCGCACCTCCACGGTCACACCCGATGCCAGCGGACGGTTCACCGCGTCCTTGAATGACGAAACCTTCGTCTGGTAATCAGTGATGAACTGCGATGTCAGGCCAAGGCTCTCTGCGCCATACTGGTCGATGAGAAGCAGTATCGAATCGTTCACCGCCACATGGTACGAATTGCGAAGTCCTGTGATAAATGTCTTGATGAGTTTCATTGTCTTTTAATGTGTTATTAAAATTTTGTTTCGGTCTTTGCTGCTGTGCCCGGGTCGAAATCAAACAGCCTCTCGCATCTCCCGAAACCTCGAATTTGACGCTGCAAAGATACTCACCCTTTCTTGCGCCCTAAACAACCACCGCGAAAATTTTACTGGATTTTTCGAATTTATCTTAACACACGGAAAAACTTCGACCCTTTTCAGGAAAAGTCAGTCAGCCATGTGTCAAGATTGTCATTGTCATTTGTGTCATTTTCTTTCCCGACATTCCCATCCGCCTCAAAATAAATAATAATATTTTATATTATTATATATTTTGCCCACAATCACGCATCTCCGATTTCAAAATGACCATAATGACAATGACCAAATGACACATAATCCTCCGTTTTGCCCAGTTTAGAAAATAGTGCAGCTCCGCATGCCATATTTTTTTGATTTTTATCAAAAGCGCCTTTTATCGCATTTTTTTGCCCCCAAAATGATTGTAGATTGAAGAAAAGTATTATATTTGCGCCCGATATTATGGACTTTGGCCCAGACACCTATGAGGCTTGGATCACATACTTCAACGAAAAGGGTTTCTTGATGGACTGAAGGTTGAATGACGAAAGACTGACTGTGTGGCAGTCTCAGCGTGAAACAGAATACATTAAGATGATGCAGAATTTAGACAACAATAATAACGAATTATGACACAGGATATAAAAGATAAGAATGCCAAGGCTCAGGCAGGTAATCGTGAGCTGGCGATGCTAAAAGCGGCATTTCCTCAGTGCTTTGATGCTGAGGATCGCTTTGATAAGGAGAAGTTCCTCAGTTCGCTGCCTGGAGGCTTGGAACTGACAGACGAAACAAGTGGCTTCAATTGGCTGGGCAAGAACTATGGCCGAATGCTCTACAATATGGAGAGCACCACGGTGATCTGCCCTGATGAGGAGCATAATTCGTTGCCAGAGAACCGCGATAGTCAGAACGTCTATATCAGCGGTGACAATCTGGATGCCCTTCAACATCTGGTTAAGTCTTATACTGGCGAGGTCAAGGTGATCTACATTGATCCCCCTTACAACACGGGCAGCGATGGCTTTGTGTATAACGACAAGTTCAGCTTTACGGCAGAAGATCTTGCCGCAAAACTCGGTATCACCGTAGAGCAGGCTGAGCGTATCCTCGCAATGACACGCCGTGGCAGTGCCAGTCATGCCGCATGGCTAACCTTTATGCTTCCTCGCCTTTCTTTTGCTCGCGATTTGCTAGCAAAGGATGGTGTGATTTTTATCTCAATTGACGAGAATGAAGAAGCTAATCTCCGCCATCTTTGCGATGAAGTATTTGGTGAAGAGAATCTTGCAGGCGAAATTATATGGAAGAATAGCAGTAAGAATGACGAGGCTTATATTTCAATGCAACATGAGTATATTCTATGCTATGTAAAAAATAAAGAATACAATTTAGGAAATTGGATTGAGCCTAAACTAGGTACAGACGAGATTTTCGCTGCTTTCGAAGGATTTAAAAAACAATACGGGAATGATTGGGATGCTATACACAAACAAGCTTTGAAATGGTACAAGCAGTTCCCTGAATCAAATCCTATTTTTGACAGCAAGCATTATGATAGGATGGATGAAAGAGGTGTCTATTTCGCTTCTGATATTTCGGGGCCTAATCCAGGTCAATATACTTACGAAGTCCTACATCCGCAAACAGGAAAGCCTTGCAAAATGCCTGCCAGTGGGTGGAGATTTGAAGAGAATGAAATGAAGAATAGAATTAGAGAAGGACTAATTCATTTTCCACCAGATGAGACAACAATCCCCAACAACAAGACTTATCTAAAAGATACCCTAACCCAAAGCCTAACAAGCATCATCTATCGTGATGGCCGTGTAGCCTCAAAACAATTAACTGCATTAATGGGTTCCAATTGTTTTAGTAATCCCAAAGATGTGGATGTTATTGTCAAGTTATTGAATGCAGTAGGCATAAAAGATGGTGATATTGTCGTAGATTTCTTTTCTGGCTCAGGAACAACAGCAGAAGCAGTTCTTTCACTTTCTGAACTAGATAAGCACTTAAAATATATTGCCGTACAAATACAAGAGGATTTAGATCTATCATTATCAAGAGCTACAGGTAAAGGCAAGACCATTGTAAAGAATGCAATCCAATTATGCGATGATTTGAGTGTGCCACACACTGTTGACCAAATCGGCATGGAGCGTATCAAGCGTGCAGCCAAGAAGATTCGCGACGAGCACCCGCTCTTTGCTGGAGACCTTGGTTTCAAGCATTATACCCTAAAGGAACCAGCACAGAATACGCTGGACAAGATGGATAAGTTCAGCAAAGATGCACCTCTCAGCAATGCATCCGTATTGGATGATTTCGGTGTGAATGCCGTACTGCGCACCTGGCTTGTGGCGGATGGCTATGGGCTTACGGCAGAGGCTGAGCACGTGAAGCTCGGCAATTATGTGGCATACCACTGCGATAAGCACCTTTACCTCATTAACGGTGAGGATGACTTTGACGAAGAGAGCATGGCAGCCTTGATAGACCTCTATCAGGGTACGGCTTTCTCACCACAGAATGTCGTGGTGTTCGGCTATAGCTTCGGTGCTGCTCGTCGTGTAATGCTGGACAGCAACCTGCGCAGCCTCAATTCGGGCAACAAGAGTTTGCAGATTTCATTTACCCAACGCTTCTAACCCCTGAGCAGTAAACATGGACCTGATACTTCAAGCCAACCTTGAACACCAGACGGCACCGGTAATGAGCGTGGCAGACATCGTGCAGCATACGCCCAAAGCCAACCGTAGCAAGGCTCACCAGAACCCCAGAATACTTAATCACATTGACCTCACCGAGCTGCAACAGGTGCAGGGACGTAATGGCATTGACCGACGTGTGACCCCTTGGGTACCGACCCCTGAGACCTTCCGCACCAAGGCGAAAGGCCTACCTTCGTACCAGATGCTGGACGTAAAGATGGAGACGGGTACAGGCAAGACTTATGTCTATACTCGCACCATGTTCGAGCTTCATGAACGCTTCGGCTTTAACAAATTCATCGTGGCTGTACCAAGCCTCCCCATCAAGGCTGGTGCTGCCAGTTTTCTGTCTGATTCCTACGTCATGCACCACTTCAAGGATGCATGCGGTTATGGGGCAGAAATTGAGCTTTGTCTGCTGGAAACGCAGAAGAAAAAGAAGAAAGGCCGACAGAATTTCCCTCCAGCCGTGGGTCGCTTCTTCTATGGCAACAAGCATGACAGCAAGAAGATCTACGTACTGCTGATGAATACGCAGCTGCTGACGGGTAACAGCAAGGTACTGACCAGCAACGACTACGATCAGATGGCAGGCGAGTTTCATGTGCCTGTGGATGCCATCAGCGACTGCCGCCCCGTTCTGATCATCGACGAGCCGCATCGCATGAAGCGTGACACCGATACGTTCAAGAGCCTGATCAGCAAGCTGAAGCCACAGCTCGTGATACGATATGGCGCCACATTCCCAAAGGTGACGGTACCTGTGACGAAAAGTAATCCAAAGACAGGCAAGCTGGAAAAAAAGAAGGAATCCCTGCCTGACTATGTGAACCTCGTCTATGACCTGAATGCCTGCGATGCCTTCAATGAAGTGCTGATCAAAGGTATTGCCACCGAAGTCCCCCATCTGCCAGGCGGCGACAACGTGGATAAGCGCGTCACCGTGGTAAGCATTGATGACCAGGCCAAGAGCGCAAAGTTGAGGCTTGACATTGACGGCGGACACCGCGAGATGACGCTGGCACAAAGTGGAGACGATCTGTGCCAGTTGGATGAAGACTTGCGAGGCATTACGTTTGACGGTATAGACAAGAGCGGCTGTGTGTGCCTGAGCAATGGAGTAGTGCTGCACGAGCGGGATATGATATTCACTGACCAGTATTCCACCTCGTACCAGGAGGAGATGATCAAAGTGGCTCTCTATCGCCACTTTGAGACGGAACGTGCCAACTTCCACCGTACGCCGACTCGCATCAAGACACTGGCTCTGTTCTTCATCGACAACATTACGGGGTATCGATATCGTGACGAGCAAGGCCTCCACGATGGATGGCTTCTGACACGATTCAAAGAGCTTCTCAAAGCTCAGGTTGAGACAGAGCTGGCTAAGGGAGGAAGTGATGAATACATCGCCTACCTGAAGGCAACGCTAGATAATCTGGATGACGCATGTGCCGGATACTTTGCCCGTGACAACCAGGACACGGACGAGCGCGTTGAGGAGGAGGTGCGTCTTATTTTGCATGGAAAGAAGGACCTGCTGAGCTTTACCGATAAGGATGGCCGTCCGAATGTGTGTCGTTTCCTCTTTTCGAAGTGGACACTGAAGGAAGGGTGGGACAATCCCAACGTTTTCACCATTTGCAAACTTCGTTCCAGTGGATCGGAGATCAGCAAGCTGCAGGAGGTGGGCCGAGGCCTGCGTCTGCCGGTTGATGAAGTTGGCAACCGAATACAGGACAGTGTGTTCAAACTCAACTACATCATTGACTTTACTGAAAGGAAGTTCGCTTCACAACTGGAGGCAGAAATCAATGGCTTTAAGATTGCCGAAGACGGTACACCAGAGATAATACTCACGGCAGAACTGCTGCAGAAGCTGGCAGATGCAAGACAGATCAAGGTTACACGCCTGAAGGCAGAACTTCTGCTTAACGAGTACATTGATGAGACGGACAAGGTCTTCCCTGACCGTCTCGATGACTTCTTGACCAATTATCCAGAGTTCAGCAAATTGGCCAAGGGTCGCATCGAAAACCGTAACAAAGAGCAGAAGCCAGCCAAGGTGAGACCTGTGCAGTACCGCCTTCTGGAGGATCTGTGGCACAAGCTCAACCATAAATACATCCTATACTTTGACCAGGAAATCGAGGATCAGCTGCGAGCCGATTTGCCTCACAGAATTAAGGAGGATGGTGTGTTCAGCATTCAGACAGTCACTACCGACCGCTCTTATGTGGAAGTGACTGACAAGAGTGCACAAACCAAGAGTGCTGACGCATACGAATTTAATTCGACAGGCAGATTTATGCCCTACAATGAGTTCCTGAAAAAGGTGTCACAGAAGACCGGCATCCCAATCACCATCCTTCATGAGGCTATCTGTAAGGCAGCCGACAACGGGGTGGCGATAGATGACAACATGTTCAATGAGAGTTCAAAGACCCGACTGATCAGCAGCATCAACGACTGGAAGTGTGAGAAGCTGCAAGGTCTTGTACACTACAAAAAGACAGAATACGAAACGCTCGAAACCAAGTTGACCAACGCTGATGGTACACTGCGTGACGAGGTGGCTGTGGGCAATATCGGTACCAACTATTGTCCAGATAAGCCACTGGATAAATATCTGTATGATGCCATTTACTACGATTCAAAAATTGAGTTGAGCAATATCCAAGCCGATATTCAGAGTGTTGTAGTGTATGGCAAGATACCCAAGAAGAGCATTTGCATCCCGACTGTAGCATCATCGAACTACAGCCCTGATTTCATGTATGTGGTGAAGCGAAAGGATGATACAGAAACTCTCAATATCGTCATCGAAAGTAAAGGCTATGAGGGCAATTCGAAGCTCGCCAACGATGAGAATTCTAAGATAGCCTGTGCACGTTGCCTCTATCAGAAGATGTCAGAGGAAGGCATTGACGTGAAGTTTGAGAAACAACTCACGACGCAGCAGGTGCTGGATATTATAAATAAACTGATGAAACAATCATAAACATAACACCTATAACAGAATGGCAATATTCGCTATTTATCGTTTCAGACTCGAGCAGTTCAAGAATCTTCAGCTCGTGGTTGAGTTCCCTGATGAGGAAGGAGACGGCAAGAAGAGAAAGAAGAAATACAAATCGCTGGAAGATTTCTTCGAGAGTTTCTTCCCCGAGCGCGGGGGCATGCTCAGCATCAGTGAGCTGAAAGAACGAAAACGAGGCAAGACGATTGCCGTTGACGCTGATCCACACGGCAATGAGGTGGAACAGCATCGTTGCCACGTGGTGGTGTTCCGCCTGCAAGCCAATAAGACAAAAGGTATCGACAATGCCGACTGGACGCACGAGAAACGTCCGCACCATCCTGATTGCCGTGTGATAATAGACTTTCGCGAGGAATCCTGCCTGATGGCAATCGAGAAGAAAACCTCAGCTTTTGACCCAGACAAAGCATGTGAACTGTTGCAGAAGTCTTTCAATCGCATGATGATGGACTATGGTGTGCGTATCGGCTTCGAACGATTGGAGAAAAAAGCAAAGTTCTGGGATGCTATCAACGAGATTAGACTAAAGTTTAATGATGCTGTCCAGCGTGTGACATTCGACTTCAACGGAGAAGAAAAGCATCAGGAAGATGGAAGCTTTGCCGATAGGCTAACCGAATGGGTGGGCTTGTTTGGTCGTCATGCTCTGCTGGCAGTTGACATCGAGAATGACCGAAGACTGAAGGAGGTGGAAGCGGACCTCACCCGCATGGCAGACCTGTGCTACCAGAACCGTAAGTACAATCTGACTGTCAAGTTTCGCGACTTCGGCTTGTTCCGTTACGGACAGGACATCAAGGCGCAGCTAGGCCTTGAAGATGATCTCGTGGATGCTTTTGTGGCTCGTGCCCGCCAACTTACCATTGATCAGCCAGCAGACAAGGCTGATCAGGACCTGCTTGGGTGGTTCGACCGCATCAAGATTCTGTTCAAGGAATATGGTAAAGACGCACCAGCTAAGCCTCAGGGAACGACAGGCCATAGACTCTGAATTTAGGGAATGCACGCTGTACACGCAGTTGAAGCCCTTGGTGCTGGAATGGGGCAGCGATTCCGCTTCGTTCGCACTGGCGCCAGCCGAGGCTTTCTACCACTTGACGCGTAGCATGGATGACTTGCTGTCGGCCGATGGCAAGGATGCTCGTTTGGAGTATTGTCACAATCTCTGTGATGAATTGTTCGAGCACCTTGCAGAAACCGTTGATGCAGACAGTGAGGATTGCAGGAAGGCGGCTTGCATTGTGGCAGGTGCTCTCGACACTTGCCTTTACGCAGTTGACCATCAGTTATACCTTGACGAAATCATCGCTTTGAAATCTGCTAACGACTATCGGC
This sequence comes from Candidatus Liminaster caballi, assembly GCA_018065085.1. Taxonomy (GTDB): domain Bacteria; phylum Bacteroidota; class Bacteroidia; order Bacteroidales; family UBA3663; genus Liminaster; species Liminaster caballi. Next base: position 30,172 of record JAGHUA010000037.1, read on the forward strand.
GTGAACTTCAGCCGTTATTCAAGCCGTGGATGCGCAGCGACATGAACACAGACATACGCGAATGTCTGTCAGCGTATTTCGTAAGTGACATCCGCATATCGGGCATGATTGAAGATAAGATCCGACAGATGCGACAAGATGAAAACGAAGCGCAAGAAAAAGCCAGACTGCGTCAGAGTGCGGAGGTGTATATCGAAGGTAACAACTACGGATTGGCTGCCAAAACAATGACTCTGTCTTTACCCGATGGAAGTTTCGCAACAATTAATCCAGAACTACTCAATAAGTTTTTAGACAATGGCAATCATAATCAAGGGTGATAACAACGGCATTGCGGTGGATGGCAATCTCACGATAGAGAAGCTCGACTTTGTCTTTGGGCAAGGTGTGCGCTCGGCATCGGGTGTCAGTCGGGACATTCCGGAGGCAGAGGTTGTGGAGGCAGAGGAGGTTCCTGTGGTCGATGGACGTGACGAAGTGCATTATCCGGAGATTACAGATGTGAATACTGATTTCTTTACAGACACGTTTTTTGTAACCTCAGAAGTTATAGGTGTGCCAAGAAAGCGATTGGAGGTTCCAAAGGTGGAAATACTGCACATTATCTATAATAGTACGCGCGAATGGAACCCTTCAGATAGAGCTTCACATAAGTGGAGGGTATTGTATGAGGTGCTTCGCCGCTTGACGTATTTCACCATCGGTGAGAAGCATCGTTTCAGCGCCTTCGTTGAGGCTGTGGTGAAATACTGCTTCCCTAATGATGTTCCGGCAGGATACGCCAACAATATCTCAAAGAGTAAGCTTGAAGAACATTTCGAAGATTGGTCACTGGCAGACAAGGATCTCTACAAGACTCTGAAAACAGCTCTTACGTTCGCGAAATGACATCCTTGAAACACGCTTGAACTTCCTCGAAAATTTCGCACTTCCTCGTAATCGAAGTTGCACTTCCTTGTAATGGTTATTGGCATTAATTTGCTGATAACCATCATTTTTATTATATAACTTTGCACTCGCAAACAGCAGATAAACGTCACTGATTTGCGGGTGCTTTTGTTTGTTGGAGCACCAAAACGTAACTCTAAGACCCATGCAGTAAGGCGCATGACAACAGACACACATTATTAATAATATGAGTATTTATTTCAGTTTCCGCATTTGGAAGTTTCAGGTGACTTTCAATGCAAATTTTAGCAAGAACGACTAAAATGAAGAGTATTTTCAAAGTGGTGCAGCAGGGCGAGGCTTTCGCTGTACAGTCACAGAAAAGTGACAGCGGTCAGACGATGAAGTGCAACATCGTGTTGCAGGAGTTGGGCGGCAAGTTCGAGAATCAGTATGTGGGCGCTATGCTTGGCAATGCGGCTCAATGCAAGTTCTTCCCAGGGGATGTGGTGGCGGCTTCGCTCCGATTCTCAACACGTGAATACAACGGTCAGACCTACCAGGACATTCTGGTGACGGACATCCTAAAACTAAGTAAGTGAAGGCTTCGCTAACGTAAATGTCTGTAAACTATCGTGAATTTTACCGTAAATGCTTTTCTTTCAGTCGAATAAATGATTTACGAATAATTCGCGGTCAATTCACGGCAATTCGCGTTAAAACAAAAATCTATTCATTATGGCATCAAGAGGTATTAGAAACGACAACCCGCTCAACATCCGCCACGGCAAGAGCCAGTGGATGGGGATGCGCGAGAGGCAGACCGACAGGCAGTTCGTGCAGTTCACCGCCAGGGTGTATGGCTACCGCGCGGCATTCGTGCTCATCCGCGGCTACATCGCCAAGGGTAAGGACACCATCGGCACGATCATCGCCCGATGGGCGCCAAGCAGCGACGGCAACAACACGCAGGCCTACATCGGCTTTGTGAGCCGGACGACGGGCATCGACGCCGGTCGCACACTCCGCTGGGAGGACAGGGATGACCTTGTGGCAGTAGTCCGCAGCATGGCGCAGATGGAGTCAGGCATCATCGAGGACAAGGCGATCATCGAAGAGGCGTATGAAGCCTCTCTCCCCAGCCCTCTCCCCAATAGGGAAAGGGAGCAAGATACCAATAACTAATCATTAACCCGAGTTGAAGTGAGGAACTTCACATGTGAACAAAGCTGGCCAGCGGTTCTGAAACTTCTCCTCACAATTTTCAACTCAAAAAATGGATACAAAGAATTTTATCAACAACCAGAATAATTGCGACAACAATTCAGTAGTAATCAATTCCTCCCCTATGGGGGGAGGTCAGGAGGGGGCTCCTGTGCACGTTCAACTCGGCGGTCAGGCATTCTACGACGAGAAGAAGTATTTCATGTTTTGTCCAGACGATCCTGTACCGGGTCAGGTGCAGAAGTTTCGCAGACAGGGCATTGCACAGCAGATGGCAGACGGTACATTCGATTTTGTGGTGAAACCGCAGTTGCGTTCGGAGTCGGAACTTATAAGGAAACTGGCTCATGGCAGAGCAAGCAGAACGAAGGATAATGCTATTCAGCTGACTTTGAAGGTGTATCGTACGGAAGGCATCAACATCAGCGAGGCTATTCGCCAAGAGGCGATAGAGGCTGCTGAGGCAATCAGAGAGTATCAGTTGAGACACTAAAGACCCTCCCTAACCCTCCCATTAAAGGGAGGGAATTGGGGAGAAACCAAATACAGATAACGACACTATGAGTTGTAATATGATTCAGATTCAGGGCGGCAAGAAGGTTGCGCGTCCTGTCACCTCGGAAGAGGAATACCGACAGTTGCGTGGCACTTCGGCTCAGCAGGCAAACCTGCGTTCGGCTCGCAACGGTAATGGTCAGGCGAAGATGCGTCTGGTGCAGATGAACTATTCGGGACACTATCCTGAGGGCGTGGTAAAGGGCACAAAACTGCCCTCCAAGGCTTTCGGCTTCGACATCGATGACAAGGATGAGTTTGAGAAGGTGAAGACGTTGTTGCTCGGGGAGGACAAGCCTTCGGAGTTAGCTTTGGAGTTGGGATTGCTGATGTTGGAGCGCTCTGTAAATCAGGGCGGTCATGCGGTATTCAAGCGCGAAATGGGTAAGACGATTCTGGAGAATCAGGTGCGCATTGCCACCGCATTGAAATGCGAGATGGACACGAATGCTCATGACATCAATCGCGTGTATTTCAGCTCTTCGAACGATGCAGAAGATTTGCTCTTCGTCTCGCCAGAGTTGTTCGCAGATGCCTACGATGAGGCAAGCGTGAAAGCTGAGTCGCAGTTGCTGGAGGATCGTGAGAAATACGGTCGTGAGGAGTTGCCCGAGGGTGCACACAAGGCAAATAAGCACTATACGCCGTGGAAAGGGACGTGCCTGGAGGGTACTACTTCGGAAGGACGCGCCGAAAGTGCAAAAGCGCTTTTGCCTTTACAAGGCGATGGTAACGCGAAAAACACGAATACCCAAGGCGTTGCCATTGGGCTAAATGCTACTGCTCTTTCAGAGCGTCTTTCCTACCTCGGCATCCCCTACGACAAGATCATACAGAAATGGTGGGAGTTGTACAATGATGGGCAGACACCAGTGAAGTCGAACCGCGATGTGCTGACGTTTGAGTTGGCAGTGAACTTGCGCCACATTGCTGGTTTTGACCGCGAGACGCTGGATAAGGTGATTCCTTGCTACGATGGTTTTCCGCACGAGCAGAAGATGAAGTGCATCGATTCGGCTCTCAACGAGAAGCGTACGCAGATGCCTAAGCGACTTCGTGACGTGTTGACCGAACTGAAGAAGGACTTGCTTCGCAATTCCAACGATAATCCTTCGACTGGCTCAGGACAGGCTCTCGACAATGAAAACATCCTTTCGGCTCTCGAAGAAGCGGAGCAGGAGGACGAGCTCTTCTACTACCGGCGCCTTCCGCATTCGGCTCTGCCTCAGGGTATTGCGGACAGCATCAAGGCTACGGGCGCGAAGATGGCGATGCCGGTGCTGGCTGTGGCGTGTCCTGCCATCGGAGCGTTGGCAACCGACGTGAAGGTGCTCATCCACGGCAAGGAGACAAAGCTCAACATGCACGCATTCGTGGTGGGCGATGCTGCCTCGTGCAAGGGCGATCTGGACGCTGTGGTGGATGCCTGGATGGTGGAGGAATCGGAGAGGAACATCTTCTACTATCAGCAGGAAGAGGAGTACCGCGCCAAGAAGAAGGCGGCGAAGAATGCGAAGGCACAACCCGAAGAGCCACACCTTCCGGTGCGTTACCTGACGATGAACAACACGGTGGCGAACCTTGCCGAACGACTGGCAAACACCGACGGCAAGCACGCTTTCTCGTTCACGCCCGAGGCAGACACGGTGGCGCAGAAGTGGCGTTCGTCGATGAGCGATTTCTCCACGATGCTCCGTCAGTCGTATGATGGCAGCCGCTACGACCGTGAGGCGAAGTCGGCCGACGCAACCACCGTCCACATCGACCATCTGCTATGGAACGTCTGCATGTGCGGCACACCCGATGCGCTCTACCGTGTGATCAACAACTACACCGACGGCCTTCTCTCGCGCCTGATCATTGCCCACACGCCCGACAACACGTTTGCGCCTCTGGAGGACAAGCCAAACCTGATGACCGATAAGCTTCGCGACCGAATAGGGCAGATTGCCCATCTGTTGCCATTGATGCAGGGTACGCTGAACCTGCCGAAACTCGAAGAGCGTTCGCGCCAATGGGTGGAGAAGGTAAGACGTGAGGCGCTGAAGGACGATGACCGCGTGATGGCTCGTGCCCGACTGCGCGACCACGGTACGGCCGTCAGGATGGCAACGTGTCTCATCCTCTGTGCGGTGGCAGAAAGACTCATCAGCCAGCACGGATTGAGCGGAGCAGAGAAGCAACTGAAGATGCGTCCGTCGCTCACGGCAGAGATGGCGGTGAAGATGCAGACACCCTCGATGCTCGATGCCTACGAAGTGATAGCCGAGTCGCTGATTGACAACGACATGCTCTATTTCCGCGAGAAGCTGGAGAACGCCATGCTGAACGTCAGTCTCAGCTCCGACCGCAAGCATGGCGGTAAGAACGACCGCATCTACGACCGCCTCCCAGAGACCTTCACCTTCGAGCAGGCCATGGGAGCCAAAGGCAACGGCTGTACCCGCAACAGCGTGCGCCAGATGCTCAAAAACTGGAAGAACCAGGGCCTCGTGCGTCAGGCGGATGGCAGCAAGTGGCAGAAATGCAACGGCTGATGTTGTCATTATGTCAATGTCAAGAATGTCATTTTCATTTCCGGATATGAACATTGATAACCGACAGGCGTCGATCGAAAACCGACAGCCCATGATCGAAAACCGACAGGTGTCGATGGTGCAGCTCTGGCTACGGCTGGAGCGCACCGAGGCGGAACTGACCGCCAGCCTAAGGCGTTTCTCGCCGCGTGCCGTGATCAGAATGTGGCTGCCCGGTGTGGCTGACGATGACCTGATATGGAAGGTGTGTCACCTCGCCCAGCTGGAGGGCTACGAGCAGCTGCCTCACGTGCCGTCCTATCCGCGAAAGCACCGCGAGCTGCTGCGTGCCATCATCGCCATGGCCCTCGGCATCGGCATACGTCAGGTGGATGTGCATGCCCTCGACTCGGCCTTCTCGATTGCCTTCCCGTTCGCCACGCCGCTGAATATAAGGAAGAAGACCCTCCCCCTGCCCCTCCGCAAGGGAGGGGAGTATAATGCTTAAGTCCATAACAAAAGTTGGGCAATGCAAAGTCCGTGAAAGGGTGGGAGTAATGCAAAGTCCGTGAAAGGGTGGGGAGTAATGCAAACGAGAAAGGGTGGGAGTAATGCAAAAAACTGCCTGGAGGGCAGTATCTCAGTAACCGGGGGCAACGCCCTCGGTATAAACTGGGCAGAAAAATCATTGCCTGGAAGGCAATACCTCGTCTGAAGCAAGGTACTGCCTTCCAGGCATTTGTTAGTGGTCGGGGGGCTTTCGATCCGAGGGCGATGCCCCGGTTCTTCGAGACGAGCTCTCAGTCGCAAAACGGAGTCCTCACTGCCCCTTCATGACCCCCTTTTGCCCTCCTTTGGTATTCACTCCCCTCCCTTGCGGAGGGGTCGGGGGAGGGTCTTTGTGTGGAGGGTCTTTTTTTTACAGCGCCTTCACCTCGACCTCCTTAGAGATCTTTGAGATAAGACCCTGAAGGACGGTGCCAGGACCGCACTCGGTGAACGACACAGCGCCGTCGGCGATCATGTTCTGAACAGACTTTGTCCAGCGCACAGGCGAGGTGAGCTGTGCCACGAGGTTGGCCTTGATTTCGGCAGGCTCGGTGTGGGCAGAGGCATCGACGTTCTGATAGATAGGGCACTTAGGAGAGTGGAACTCAGTGGCCTGGATGGCCTCGGCGAGCTCAGCACGTGCAGGCTCCATGAGTGGCGAGTGGAAGGCACCGCCCACCTTGAGCAGCATGGCACGCTTCGCACCGGCTTCGAGCATCTTGGCATTGGCCGACTCAACGGCACTCAGTGCGCCCGAGATGATGATCTGACCAGGGCAGTTGTAGTTGGCAGCAACCACCACGCCATCGACCGAGGCGCAGATGCTCTCGACCTCCTCGTCGGAGAGCTTGATGACGGCCGACATGGTGCCTGGATTGAGCTCACAGGCCTTCTGCATGGCCATGGCACGCTTGCTGACCAGGACGAGGGCATCCTCGAACGAGAGGGCGCCGCTGAGCACGAGGGCAGAGAACTCGCCGAGCGAGTGACCGGCTACCATGTCAGGTGTGATGCCTGCCACGATGGCCGGGATGACCGAGCAGAGGAACACGGCCGGCTGTGTGACCTTTGTCTGGCGGAGATCCTCCTCAGTGCCTTCGAACATGAGGTCGGTGATGCGGAATCCAAGAATATCGTTTGCCTTCTCGAACAGGGCCTTTGCCTGGGCATTCTCCTCATAGAGAGCCTTACCCATGCCGACAAACTGCGAACCCTGACCTGGAAATACGTATGCGTTCATAATTAAATAGTTTTAGGGGTTTGAATGATTAGTAAATGTGTGTGGTTGTCTCTTTGTGAGGACAAAGGTACGGACTTTTGTGGAGATGGAAAAATTTTGGGGCGCGAAGTTGGTTTTTTCGCCGCTTTTCGGGCGCTTTTCGGCGCAAAAGGTCATGCGGGAATGGCAAAAAAGGGCGGTTTGACAGCCTTTTTCGGCTCTCAATCGAAAAAAACAGTCCCGATGTTTGCTTATTATAAATAAATACAGTACCTTTGCACGCGAATTAGTAATCCCAAAAATCGAAAACTATGATAACTAAGTCGGGTCTTGACCCAAAGAATTTCGAAGCCGTCGTTGACGGTAAGAAGACAGCCCTCTATTGCCTGGCCAATAAGCAGGGCATGGAAGTATGCGTGACTAACTATGGCGGCACCATCCTTTCGATCATGACACCTGACCGCGACGGCAAGTTCGCCAACGTGGTTCTCTGCTATGACTCAATCGACCAGTGTACACACGCTCCGGAGCCTTACCTCGGCGTGGCCATCGGCCGCTACGGCAACCGCATCGCCAACGGTAAGTTCAGCATCGACGGAACAGAATACACACTGGTTCAGAATAACGGCGTCAACTCGCTGCACGGCGGCCCTACAGGATTCAACTTCCGCGTGTGGGACGTTGTCGAGGCCACTGACACCAAACTCACTCTCACTTACCTCTCAGCCGACGGCGAGGAGGGTTACCCAGGCAACCTCAAGGTGGTGATGACCTACACACTGACCGAGGACAATGCTCTCCAGATCGAATATAAGGCTACGACCGACAAGAAGACCATCGTCAACCTCACCAACCACAGCTTCTTCAACCTCGAAGGCGCCCAGGAGGTCACCCCAACCGTCTATGAGCACGTCCTCACAATGAACTGCAAGCAGTACATCCCAGTGCAGGACGCAGGCGCAATCCCAACAGGCGAGCGTGCCACGGTCGAGGGTACTCCATTCGACTTCCGCACCCCTCACACCATCGGCGAGCGCATCGACTGCGACGACGAGCAGATCAAGTTCGGCGCCGGCTATGACCACTGCTACTGCGTGGACCTCGACAGCGAGGATCAGCGTGGCATGAAGGGCCTCAAGCTCGTGGCTACCGTAGAGTCGCCAAAGACCGGCCGCGTCCTGAAGGCTTACACCAACGAGCCAGGCATGCAGCTCTACACAGGCAACTTCCTCACAGGATTCGCAGGCGCCCACGGCCACAAGTTCCCACGCCGCGCCGCCCTCTGCCTCGAAAGCCAGAAGCACCCTGACTCAATCAACCAGAAGAACTTCGAGTCGCCTATCCTCTGCCCAGGCGAGGAATACTACTCGGTGTGCGTCTATGAGTTCGGCGTGAAGTGACAAAGGATTTCGGACGTAAGACTTCGGAGGAAGGACAAAGGACGAAAAGCGAAAGCAAACGAATAAAATAACAACAATATTAACAATTAAAACATCAAACAAAAATGGCAAAGTCTGAAAAGAAGCGCAAGAAGGTATTCGGCTTCCACACTCCATTCAACAAGCCAACCAAGCTGCAGGAGGCTAACGCCGCTGCAATGGCTGCTTATCTGGCTAAGAAGTAATCCCAAGTCGGATAAAGCGAAAAAGGTTCTTTCTGCTGACCCAGGGCTTTTGCCCCTGGGCATGCAGTGAAGAACACTCTGGAACCATGCCAGACAACACTCCCTTAACAGAAATACCATAAACCCCCTAAAACCTTTTTAGACCATGGATATCGAAATTGTACGCTCGCGTTTTGCAAAGCATTTTAACGGCGAAACTGGTTATGTCTATGCCAGCCCTGGCCGTATCAACCTCATCGGTGAACATACAGATTACAACGGCGGATTCGTGTTCCCAGGCGCTGTGCAACAAGGCATGGTGGCTGAGATCAAGCCTAACGGCACACGTACCATCCGCGCATACAGCATCGACCTGAAGGACTATGACGAATTCAGCATCGATGACGAGAAGGGTCCACGCGCCACTCACTTCCGCTACCTCTACGGCGTTGCCCGTGAGATGATGAAGCTCGGCGTGAAGGTGGAGGGCTTCGACGCTGCCTTCGCAGGCGACGTGCCTCTCGGTGCAGGCATGAGCTCGAGCGCTGCCCTTGAGAGTTGCTTTGCCTTCGCTCTCAACGACCTCTTCGGCGAAAACAAGATTGACAAGATGACTCTGGCCAAGGTCGGCCAGGCAACCGAACATAACTACATCGGCGTGAACTGCGGCATCATGGATCAGTTCGCTTCCGTCCACGGCAAGGCAGGAAGCCTCATGCGCCTCGACTGCCAGAGCGGCGAATTCCAGTATTTCCCCTGGAACCCTAAGGGCTACCGCCTTGTATTGGTCAACAGCTGCGTGAAGCATGAGCTCGTGGGCAGCCCTTACAACGACCGCCGCAAGAGCTGCGAGACAGTTGTGGCTGCAATCAACGCCAAGTTCGGCACAAAGGCTGAGACCCTCCGCGACTGCACATGGGAGCAGATCGAGGCTGTGAAGCCTGAGTGCAACCCTGTGGACATCCAGCGCGCCAACTTCGTGATGGGCGAGAAGGATCGTGTCCTCGCTGTGTGCGACGCTCTTGAGAAGGGCGACTATGAAACCGTAGGCCAGAAGATGTACGAGACACACCAGGGCCTCAGCAAGGATTACGAGGTATCGTGCGAGGAACTCGACTTCCTCAATGACGTGGCCTTCGACTGCGGCGTGACCGGTTCGCGCATCATGGGCGGCGGCTTCGGCGGCTGCACCATCAACCTCGTCAAGAACGACCTCTACGACCTCTTCACCACTACCGTTGTGGAGCGCTTCGAACAGAAATACGGCAAGAAGCCAATCATCATCCCTGTGGTGATCGGTGACGGTTCGCGCCGCCTTGTCTGAACCAATACCTGACTATTCGCTTTGAGATACTTTATCTATCTGCAGTACGACGGCACGAACTACCACGGTTGGCAAACTCAGCCAGACGCGGTTTCGGTGCAGGAAACCATTGAACAAAAGCTCTCGATGCTCATGCGTCGGGAGTTGTTCATTGTTGGCGCGGGGCGCACCGACACCGGCGTGCACGCCCGTCTGATGGTGGCTCACTTCGACACCGACGCCGAGGTCGATTGCCAGCAGCTGGCGTTCAAGCTCAACAACACCCTGCCGCCCGACATCAGCATCCTCCGCATCGTGAGGGTGAGGGACGACGCCCACGCAAGGTTTTCGCCCGTCGCGCGTACATATAAATATTATATCACGCGCAGGAAGGCAATCTTCAACCGCACGTTCATGACCCGTGTGTTCGAACCCCTCGACGTCGAGATGATGAACCATGCCGCCGCCAAGCTCTTCTGCTACCGCGACTTCACTTCGTTCGCCAAACTGCATTCCGACACAAAGACCAACATCTGCAACGTGATGGAGGCCTACTGGCAGCAACCTGAGCCGGACACCTACGTCTTCACGATCAAGGCCGACCGATTCCTGCGCAACATGGTGCGCGCCGTGGTTGGTACGCTCGTGCTGGTGGGGCGCCACAAGCTCACGGTCAAGGAGTTTGCCGAGGTCATCGAACGCAAGGACCGCTGCACGGCTGGCGACTCGATGGCCGCCCAGGGCCTCTTCCTTGAGGATATTGAGTATCCGAATGACATCTTTATTGACCAAGAAGATGCCTTTCGCCCGTAAAAATGGTGCCTTTTGTCCGTCGAAATGATGATTTTTAAGCCAATTTTGATATTTATAAACCCTGATTTTTACCATATCATGATGAAAAAACTCATTCTAACCTCGTTCGTGGCTGCCGTGACTTCGCTCTCGGCCATGGCTGCCGAACACACTTTCGACATCGAGGTGAGCAAGTTGGGCGCACCAATCCAACCTACGATGTACGGAATCTTTTTTGAAGACATTAACTTCGGTGCTGACGGCGGCCTCTATGCCGAGATGATCAAGAACCGTTCGTTCGAATTTGGCAACCCTCTGCAGGGATGGCGCGTGTCGGGCAACGTGGAGGTACGTACCGACGGCTGCAAGTTCGAGAATAACCCTCACTACCTGCGCCTTTCATACTCCGGCCACAAGGTGAAGCACACCGCTCTGGAGAATGAAGGCTTCTTCGGCGTTACGCTCAAGAAGGGCGAAACCTACCGCTTCTCGGTTTGGGCACGCTGTCCGGAAGGCGGCAAGAGCAGCCTTGAGGTGCAGCTCGTTGACGAGGCCCTCGACCGCAACTACCAGTGCATCGGCCGTGAAGCCGTGACCATCGAAGGCAAGGAGTGGAAGAAATATGAAGCTGAGCTCAAGTGTGTGGCCGACTGCCCTGACGGACGTCTGCGCATCTTCCTCCACGACGCACGCAACCGCAAGCCAAGCAACAGCTCGCAGCCAGCCGTTACCGACGTGGAGCACATCAGCCTTTTCCCATCGACCACTTGGATGAACCGTCCGGGCGGTATGCGTCAGGATCTGGCTCAGGCGCTCTATGACCTCCATCCGGGCGTGTTCCGTTTCCCTGGCGGTTGCATCGTCGAGGGTACTGACCTCGAGGATCGCTATCAGTGGAAGCACACCGTAGGCCCTGTTGAGAACCGTAAGTACAACCTCAACCGCTGGCAGTATGAATTCGACTACCGATTCTATGCCGACTACTACCAGTCATACGGTCTTGGCTTCTTCGAGTATTTCCAGCTCGCCGAGGATTTCGGTGCTGCTCCTCTGCCTGTGCTCTGCTGCGGAATGACCTGCCAGTTTGAGAACGACATCAAGGACGAAGCTAAGTACCACGTGGCTGTCGAGGATCTCGATCCTTACATCCAGGATGCCGTCGATCTCGTGGAGTTCGCCAATGGCGACCCTGAGACAACCAAATGGGGTAAGCTCCGCGCTGAGATGGGTCACCCTGCTCCATTCGGCTTGAAGTATCTCGCCATCGGCAACGAGCAGTGGGATTATGACCAGGCACACGGTCACAACGGCGAGGCAAATGCTGCATACACCAAGCGCCTCAAGCGCTTCATCGACGTGCTGCGTGTCAAGTGCCCAGACATCAAGATCATCGGCACCACAGGCCCTAACTCTGAGGGTTGGGATTTCGACCTCCTCCAGCCACGCATGAAGGAGCTCGGCGTCGATCTCTATGACGAGCACTTCTACCGCAACGAGGCATGGTTCCTCGGCAAGGCAAAGGACAAGAAGGGTAACCTGATCAAGGGTTGCGGCGCCCTGCGCTATGATTCGTACGACCGCAAGGGTCCTAAGATCTTCGCCGGTGAGTATGCATGCCACGGCTCTGGCAAGTTCGCCGACGGCAAGGAGAAGAAGTGCAACCACTTCGAGACATCGCTCTATGAGGCAGCATTCATGACCGGTATCGAGCGTAATGCCGACATCGTTCACATGGCCACATACGCACCTCTCTTCGCTCATGTCAAGGGTTGGCAGTGGCGTCCGGATCTTATCTGGTTCGACAATAGCCGCTCGATGCGTTCGGTAAGCTACTACGTACAGCAGCTCTACAGCCACTATAAGGGCACAAATGTGCTCTCTTGCTCGATGAACAAACAGCCGATCGCAGGTCAGGACGGTCAGGACGACCTCTTCGCAACCGCATGCTACGACAAGGAGCGCAACGCCGTGATTGTCAAGGTGGTCAACACTGGCAACGTGGCTCAGAGCGTTAAGTTCGGTTGGACAGGCAAGAAGGAGGATCTCAAGACAGGTTACAAGGCTCTCAAGGTCATCACTCTCCACAGCGACGACCTCGATGCCGACAACACTCTCGACGATCCTAACCACATCACTCCTCAGACAGAGATCCTCGATCCTGCAACATCTGAGTTCACTGTCGGCGCGAAGTCTTTCCAGGTGTTCGTGTTCGAGAAGTAATTGCTCTTCGTGTCTTCCTAATTTCGTAATTCGTTTTTCGTAATTCGTAATTTAGTAATTCGTAATTTAGTATTTCGTTTCCTATGAAAAAGATACTGACATTAGCCCTGTCGCTGGCCGCCATTTCGACGGTCAGCGCTCAGGACGTTATGCTGACCCTGCATCCCGATAAGGCAGAGACGGTCATCCCTAAGGAGATTTACGGACAGTTTGCCGAACACCTCGGTCGTTGTATCTACGGCGGCATCTGGGTGGGCAAGGATTCGGAAATCCCTAACATCGAGGGCTATCGCAAGGATGTCTTCGAGGCATTGAAAGACCTTCAGGTGCCTGTGATGCGCTGGCCGGGCGGCTGCTTCGCCGACGAATATCACTGGCGTGACGGCATCGGCCCTCAGGAGGGTCGCCGCAAGATGGTCAACACCAACTGGGGCGGTACGGTCGAGGACAATTCGTTCGGCACGCACGAGTTCCTGAACCTCTGCGAGATGCTCGGTTGCGAGCCATACATCTCAGGCAATGTGGGTTCGGGCACAGTGCAGGAAATGGCTGAATGGGTCGAGTACATGAACTCTGACACCAATTCGACCATCGCTGAGGAACGCCGTAAGAATGGCCGCGAGAAGCCATGGAACGTGAAGTATTTCGGCGTTGGCAACGAGTCGTGGGGTTGCGGCGGCAACATGAAGATTGAGTATTACACCAACCTCTATCGCCGTTACAATACCTACGCACGCAACTACGGCGATAACCGCCTGTTCCGCATCGCTTCGGGTGCAAACGGTGGCGACACTCACTGGATGGACGTGGCTATGCGCGAGTGCCGTCACAACATGGATGGCATCTCGGTGCACTTCTACGCCGTGCGCGATTGGGGTTCGGAGGACGATCCGATCACCGGCATTCCTATGGGCAAGAAGGGTTCGGCTCTCGTCTTCTCTGATCAGGAGTATTATGAGATCGTCTCTAAGTCGCTTGAGATTGAGGATATTATCCGCGCTCACATCGCCGTAATGGACAAGTACGACCCGAAGAAGAACGTAGCTATCATGTTCGATGAGTGGGGCACATGGTTCAACGTCGAACCTGGCACAAATCCTGGCTGGCTCTATCAGCAGAGCACCATGCGCGACGCCATCGTGGCTGCATCGACGCTCAACATCTTCCACAAATACACCGACCGCGTGAAGATGGCTAACATCGCTCAGGTGGTGAACGTGCTCCAGTCGATGATTCTCACCAACGAGAAGAACCCTTCCGACCCTTGTGTGCTCACGCCTACATACCACGTCTTCAAGATGTATAATGCCCATAAGGAGGGTAAGTTCGTGCCAGCCGACCTCGTTTGCAACCATATTCAGGTCAATGACAAGGAGCAGGTGCCTGTGGTTTCGTCTTCGGCTTCGCTCAAGGACGGCGTCATCACTCTCTCGCTTGCCAACATGGATCTCAATCAAAAGCACACCGTGTCGGTCAGCATCGACGGTAAGCAGGTGGCCAGCGCTGAAGGTCAGGTCATCACTTCTGCCGACATTCATGACTACAACGACTTCGGACGCCGTGAATCTGTCTATCCGCACGTCTTTACTGACTCTAAGATCGGCAAGAAGGACGGTAAGCTGACCGTCACTCTCCCTGCCCACTCGGTGGTCACACTCACCGTCAAGACGAAGTAAGATTCCATCTCAAACCTGTCCTTTCAATCGGCTCTTCAGAGAGCAGATGGCTATAAATTAAACAAATTGTGCCGCAAGTCATCTCGACCTGCGGCACATTGTTTATTTTATATGACTCTGCAATCTGCTTAAAACATCAGAGATAGAGTTATGCTAATCTTAGGAAACTTAGTACCTTAGAATCTTAGCATCTTAGAATCTTACGTATGTCTCAACCCAGAGCTCGTTGAAGTGACGGTCGAGCGAGGTGCGGACATCGTTGTAGTTATACTGGATCTGAACCTTGAGGTTCTTATGGAGCTGGAACTCTGGGATGAGCGAGTAGATGCACTGGGCAGAATTCCAAGAACGGCTGATGCGAGCTGTCTGATACTGAGCCGAGAGCTTGAACCAGTCGTTGACAGGCATGCCGCCAACTACGTACCATGCGTCGGCATTGCCCTTGCTGCTGTTGTTGGTGCGACCGTAAGCATACTCAGCACGTGCTGACCAACCCTTGTTCTCGTACTTTGCACCGAAAGCGGCACGCTTGCGGTCATACTCCTTGCCGCCCGAACGGTAAGTGCCTTTCCAGCCGAATGCACCGATGTAGAAGTTCTTGATCGGCTGAATCTGAAGGGTTCCGGTAATGTCCTTCTTTGCGTCATTGTCGGCGCAGTTGATGCCAGTGCCGTTCGATACCATGAGCTGATAGTGGAAGAGGTAGTACTGATCCTTGCTTGAATTGTTGGAAACCTTGAGGAAGTCACCCTGCACCTGGATACCCTGATCACGGCCGCCGTTGGCGCTGCCCTTGGTGTCGGCATCAGTGCCGAGATAGTCATTGTGACCTGTAAGGTACTTGGTCATGAGCGAATAGTCGCCTGTCGAAATGTCCCAAGGGTTCATTGGGTTCTCAAAACCGAACGCACGCTTGAACTGACCTACCTTAACCTTGAAGAAGTCGTAGTGTGCCCACTCAACGAAGAAGTCCTTCATGTGGAAACCGTCGTTGTTTGTCTGGAGCTGGATGCGATACTTGAAATCCTTGAGGATTGTGCCGTCAACATAGAGACGGATGAGGCGCTGCGAGAAGCCGCCGCCACGGGTTGGGTTGTTCCACTTGGTCGGCTTGTTGTTGCTGTCAAAGGCTGTAGGATAGTTGTCCTGATCCTTGTACGAGTACTTGCCGATGAAGTAGCCGCCGAACTTAGGTGCCGAGGCAAAGCCCTTGACGTCGCGTCCGTAGGTCATTTCTTCCTGCTTGCTGCCGTTTTCAGGAGCAGCCATATTGCTCTCGATGTAGCTGTTCAACGCTGATGTGAGAAAACCGGAACCCTCTGTTTCGAGCGGTTCGTCGGCCATGGCTGGAAGCATGAAGGCAGCTGCTGCCATGACGGTAAATAATTTCTTCATAATTGAAAAGTTATATTATTACAATATCCTATTTATAATTACAAAATCCTACTTGTAAAAATGGATTTTAGTACAATACCCTCCCCGTCGGATGGGGGAGGGCATGAATATGATGGTGAAATGTTTTTTATCCGAAGATGAATGGAAGCTTCAGCCAGAAGAAGCCGATGACAAGGCCGAGGATGCCGACGATGATACCCACCTTCATCATCTCGCTCTGCTTGATGAAGCCAGTAGAGTGAGCGATAGCGTTCGGAGGGGTAGAGATTGGCAGGATCATTGAAACTGATGCTGCTACGGCAACGCAAAGGAGCATCTGCACAACCTCACCGTTGGTGATTGCACCGGCATTGTTCATGGCACCTGCCACAACACCAAGCACAGGCACGAGCAGTGATGCTGCAGCTGAGTGGCTGATGAAGTTAGAGAAGCCGAAGCATACGAGCGATGCGATGATCATGACGAGGACGTATGGCCAGCTTGCGAATGGGATGGCATCGACCAGAACCTTTGAAAGACCTGATGCGTTGAGCGCAACACCAAGTGCAAAACCGCCGGCTACCATCCAGAGCACTGCCCAGTTGATTTCCGAAAGGTCGTGCTTGTCGATAACGCCTGTGACGGCGAATACGGCAACAGGTACGAGAGCCACGATGAAGCTGTTAAGGCCAAGGTCATAAACACCGTCGATCTTGCCGAAGCACCAGAGAAGGATGGTGGCAGCGAAGGTGATGATGACGATCCATGTCTTGTGTGTCCAGTGGAGCTCGCCTTCGATCTTGAGGTTGATTTCCTTCTGCTGGAATGGGAACAGGAGGCGAAGAAGCATCCAGCCGCAAAGCAGGAGAATGATGACGTATGGAACCATCTTGATCATCCACTCGCCAAAGCCGATGGAGATCTTCATTGTCTCTTCGAGATAGCCGAGGACGATGGTGTTAGGAGGTGTACCGATAGGAGTGGCAATACCGCCGATGTTTGCACCCAGTGGGATGGCAAGGGCAAGGGCTACACGATCCTTCGAACCTTCAGGCATCTGACGGAGCACAGGGCCAAGGAATGCAAGCATCATGGCTGCTGTAGCTGTGTTCGATACGAAGGCAGAGAAGATGGCTGTAACCATGATGAAACCGAGAAGCACGGTTGCCGGCTTATTGCCGAACGGAGCGAGGAGCTTCTTGGCAAGAACCACATCGATACCCGTCTTTGTGAGGGCAATGGCAAGGATGAAACCACCGATGAAGAGAAGGATGGTTGGATCGGCGAAACATGCCATGATGCTCTTGTACGATACGTAGGTGGCACCTTCAACGCCCTGGAGAGGCATCAGGCATTTGTCAGATATGGTGAAGAGCATCACCACGATGATCAGCACTGATGTGCACCACGAAGGAATTGCCTCGGTGAGCCACATAACGGCTGCAAATACGAAGATGGCAATGACTCGCTGCTGCACTGGGTTAAGTCCCTCGATGCCAAAAGCTGCAGTAGGAAGAAGTGCAATGACAATGGCTACGATGGCGGCAATGACAGCTTTTGCATAACCGCTCATCTGGAAGCGTGTCTTGAGCTTCTTTTTCTGGTATGAGTTGACCAACTCACTACCTTTGTGACTTGTAAACATAGTTTGTTTTAGGTATTATTTGATTTATTTTGTTTTTCAGCGCTGCAAAGGTAACACATTTCTATATAACGTGTACGCGTACGCATGTATTATTTGCTAATATTTTTGCACTTCTGTCATCAACGGCAAGTCTGCATAACAAAAACGATAGTGCTCATCGATAAGCACTATCGTTTTTTATGAATGCCGTCGGCTGGCGGTCAGTGATAATCTGTTGTCCGTCAGCCGGCGGTCAGTAGTAATATGCTATCCGGATGTTCGGACGCATGAGTCGGCTCAGATACCGAGCGAAGCGCAGATGAGCTTGAGCTTGGCATCGGCTGCTGCACATGCTGCATCATAGCCGTCCTTGCTCTTCATTGGTGCAGGAACCTCGCAGTAGAACTTGATCTTTGGCTCGGTGCCTGAAGGACGTACGCTGACCTTGATGCCACCCTCGGTGAAGTACTGCAGTACGTTGCTTGTAGCTGGCATGTCGATGTCGGTAACCTTGCCACACTCTACGCATGTCTGCTTGAGTGTCTTGAAGTCCTTTGCCAGGACAACCTTCTCGCCGCCCAGTTCCTTTGGAGGATTGTTGCGGAAGTTCTCCATCATGGCCTTGATCTCGTCAGCGCCTGACTTGCCTGGCTTAACTACGCTGACTGCCTTCTCCTTCTGGAAACCGTAGTCGAGGTAGATCTGCATCAGGAGGTCATAGAGAGTCATGCCGTTGTCCTTTGCCCATGCAGCGATCTCGGAGATAAGGCAGATGGATGCCGGAGAATCCTTATCGCGCACCTTGTCGAATGGAAGGAAGCCGAACGACTCCTCGCCGCCGCCGATGTATTTCTTGACGCCCTCGTTGACGCGGATGCGGTATGCAATCCACTTGAAGCCTGTGTATTCGTCGAAGATCTCGACGTCGTTCTTCTTGGCAATCTTGGCGATGAGCTCTGATGTTACGATGGTCTTCACCATGAACTCGTTGCCCTTGAGCTGGCCGAGCTTCTTCTTGTTGGTGATGATGTACCAGTAGAACATCATGGCTGTCTGGTTGCCGTTGAGGATCATCCACTTGCCCTTGTTGTCGCGGCAGACGATGGCAAGACGGTCAGCATCAGGGTCGGAAGCGATCACGAGATCAGCGCCAACCTTGTCGCCGAGCTTCATGCCGAGTGTCATTGCCTCAGAGTTCTCAGGGTTAGGGCTTACGACGGTTGGGAAGTTGCCGTCGATGACCATCTGCTCACGTACGACGTGGATGTTCTGGAAGCCCCAGCTGCGCAGTGCCTCAGGGATGATGACGCGACCTGTGCCGTGAAGTGGCGAATAGACGATGTTGAGGTCCTTCTGACGGTTGATAACGTCCTGATCGACCATTGCCTCCTTGACTGCCTGGAGGTAATCCCAATCCATTTCGCCGCCGATGATCTCGATGAGGTCATAGTTAGGAGTGAACTTCACATCGTCGATGGTAACCTTGTTAACCTCGTCGATGATGCCTGTGTCGTGAGGACTGAGCACCTGAGCGCCGTCATCCCAGTAAGCTTTGTAGCCGTTGTATTCGCGTGGGTTGTGCGAAGCTGTGACGTTGACGCCTGCCTGAGCCTTGAGCTGACGGATGGCAAACGAGATCTCAGGAGTTGGGCGGAGGCTCTCAAAGAGATAAACCTTGATGCCGTTGGCTGAGAAGATGGCAGCCACTGTCTCGGCAAACATACGGCCGTTGTTGCGGCGGTCATGACCTACGACAACGGCTGGCTGGATGCCTGTGAATGCCTTGTTGATGTAGTTGGCAAAGCCCTGTGTGGCCATACCTACCACGTATTTGTTCATACGGTTGGTGCCGGCACCCATGATGCCGCGCAAACCGCCTGTACCGAACTCAAGATTCTGATAGAAAGCGTCGATGAGGGCTGTCTTGTCCTCTGCATCGAGCATTGCCTTGACTTCTGCCTTGGTTTCTTCGTCGAAACCGTCGCCTAACCAAGCCTGTGCCTTGGCTGTGCATTCTTTAATGAGCTGTTCGTCCATAGTAAAGAGTTTTTGGGTTTGTTAATATGTTGTTTTGTTATTATGTTGTTTCGTTATTATGCTGTTTCGTCCTTCGTCCTTCTTCATCGTCCGGCATACATTGACTCGTAGTACTTCTCGTATTCGCCCGAAGTGATGTTGTCCATCCATGCTTCGTTCTCCAAGTACCACCTGACGGTCTTCTCGATGCCCTCCTCAAACTGGAGGCTTGGTTCCCAGCCGAGTTCCTTCTGCAGCTTTGTCGAGTCGATGGCGTAACGTGCATCATGGCCGAGGCGGTCGGTCACGTAGGTGATGAGGTCGATGTCGGCGGGCACTTCGTGTTTGCCATTTTCATCCTCAACAATCTTTGCCGGTCGTCCAAGGATGCGATCGACGGTGGCGATGACTGTCTTGATGATGTCGATGTTCTTCCACTCGTTGAAGCCGCCGATGTTGTATGTCTCAGCGACCTTGCCGTTGTGGAAGATGGTATCGATGGCGCGTGCATGATCCTCGACGTAGAGCCAATCGCGTACGTTTTCGCCCTTGCCATAGACGGGCAATGGCTTGCGGTGGCGGATGTTGTTGATGAAGAGCGGAATCAGCTTCTCGGGGAACTGGTAGGGACCGTAGTTGTTCGAGCAGTTGGTCACGATCGTTGGCATGCCATAGGTGTCGTGGAAGGCGCGGACGAAGTGGTCGCTCGAAGCCTTCGATGCCGAATAAGGCGAGTGAGGATTGTACTTTGTCGTCTCATAGAAGAAGTCCTTGCCGTATGCCAGGTGGTGCTCGCCGGAGCTTGCCTTGGTGGTGAACGGAGGTTCTATGCCCTCAGGGTTGGTCATTTCAAGTGCGCCATACACCTCGTCGGTCGAGATGTGATAGAAGCGCTTGCCCTCGTACCTCTCATGGAGGCTTTCCCAGTAGAGTTTTGCTGCCTGCAGCAGGCTCAGAGTGCCCATCACGTTGGTGCGGGCGAATGTGAATGGATCCTTGATCGAGCGATCGACGTGGCTTTCGGCGGCGAGGTGAATGATGCCGTCGATTTTCTCGTCCTGCATGAGCTGATAGAATGCGTCGAAGTCGCAGATGTCCATCTTCACGAACTTGTAGTTGGGCTTATCCTCAATATCCTTGAGGTTTGCCAGGTTGCCGGCGTATGTCAGCTTATCGAGGTTTATGATCCTATAGTCAGGATATTTATTGACGAACAGACGTACGACGTGGCTTCCGATAAAGCCTGCTCCGCCTGTGATTATGATATTTCTCATAATGCTTTTTTTCGGGGTGATTTTTTATGATTTCTCGAATTCTCGGATTTTCGATTCTCGATCAGAAATTATTATAGTTCGTGTCTGCCATCCCTCTCAATCTCGTCGATGACCTTGAGGAGGTATTGTCCGTATTGGTTCTTGATCATCGGCTGTGCGAGCTGGCGCATCTTCTCGGTCGAGATCCAACCCTGACGGTAGGCGATGCCTTCGAGACAGGCAACCTTGAGGCCTTGGCGCTTCTCAATGACCTCGATGAACGTCGATGCCTCAGAGAGCGAATCGTGAGTGCCGGTGTCGAGCCATGCAAAGCCGCGACCGAGCGTCTGCACCTTCAGTTCGCCGTCGTTGAGGAACCACTGGTTGACGGTCGTGATCTCCAGTTCTCCGCGAGCGGAAGGCTTGATGTTCTTGGCCACGTGCACCACCTTGTTCGGGTAGAAATAGAGGCCCACTACGGCGTAGTTGCTCTTCGGTTCCTTCGGCTTTTCCTCGATCGAGAGGCAGTTGCCCTGCTTGTCGAATTCGGCCACACCGTATCGTTCAGGGTCGTTGACCCAATAGCCGAAGACCGTGGCCTTGCCATCCTGTTCGGCACTGCGCACCGCCTGCTTGAGCATACCGGTGAAACCCATGCCATGGAAGATGTTGTCGCCAAGGACGAGGCAGACGCTGTCATTGCCGATAAACTTCTCGCCGATGAGGAAAGCCTGTGCAAGGCCGTCGGGTGAAGGCTGCTCGGCATACTCGAAGCTGACGCCGTAGTCGCTGCCGTCGCCCAGCAGACGCTTGAATCCGGGAAGGTCGTAAGGCGTAGATATGATAAGAATCTCGCGTATGCCTGCAAGCATGAGGACGGAGATTGGGTAATAAACCATCGGTTTGTCATAGATCGGTATAAGCTGCTTGCTCACACCTTTGGTGATAGGGTAGAGGCGAGTGCCGCTGCCGCCTGCCAAAACAATTCCTTTCATGATATACGAATTTTAACGGCACAAATGTAATGAAAAATCGTGTAACTTGGAAATTTAATTCTAAAAAAACGCTGATTTGTTGAAACAATTACGAAAAAACTTGCTTTTTTGCGCAAAAACACGTACATTTGCACCGAAATAATTGCAAGAATACACTATTTGTTTAACGATAAAACATTTTCGGTTATGAAAAAGATTTTGTTTTCGGCACTCGCTGCTATCGGTTTGCTGTCGGTCGCTTCGACGGCCAATGCCCAGAAGCTCTCACTTGACGAACTCCCTCCATACAAGCTCGGCATCACAGCCGGTATGAACGCCAGCTCGTTCTCCCATGCCGGTTTCGATGGCAAGTTCGGTTTCCATGCCGGCGTCAATGCGCTGTTCGATGCCTCGGGTCTTCTTGAGAATACGTTTGTCCGCACCGAGCTGCTCTTCCAGCGCAAGGGTGCAACGGTCGGTGACCACACCAAGTTCCGCACCTGCTACCTTGAGCTTCCTGTCCACTACGGCTATGCTTACGGCATCAACAACGACTGGACGATCTTTGGCGAGACAGGTCCTTATTTCGCCATCGGTTTGGGCGGTCGTGTGCGTTGGGATTATGAGGATGTTATTCCCGATCCGATGGATGGGGATAAGTACATTATCGTGAAGGAGAAGGGCAGCGAGAAGTTCTTCTCGAATGGCGATGACGATCCGAGCAACTTCGATACGGGATGGGGCTTGCATGTAGGTGCCATCTTCCAGCAGAACCATCAGATCAGCATCGGCTGGGATTGGGGTTTCATCAACATGAACGATGGCCTTCTCCAGAACCGCAACTTCATGGTCAGCTACACCTATTACATCATGTAATTCATAATTCAAAATTACATCGTAATTCAACGTTCTAAAATTGATAACTGTAATTAAGAATTAACTGTGGCGGCACTACAGAGTTTTCTGCAGATTGAGGGTCTTACCAAGTCGTTTGGCGATCTTGTCCTGTTCGAGAATATCTCGCTTGGCATAAGCGAGGGCGACAGGATCGGATTGATAGCAAAGAATGGCTCTGGCAAGACCACATTGCTTAATATCATTGCCGGCATCGAGGGCATGGACGAGGGCAGCATCGTGTGGCGCAATGATCTGCGTCACGATTACCTGAGTCAGGATCCGCAGTTCCCCGAGGGCGCTACGGTGGGCGACATCTGCAATCAGGAGACGCCCGAGCTGACACGCATCCTCACCAAGCTGAAAATCACCGACATGAGTCAGCCGGTGAGCCAGATGTCGGGCGGACAGCGCAAGCGTCTTGCCCTGGCACGGGTGCTGACCGACAATCCTCAGTTCCTCATCCTCGACGAGCCGACCAACCACCTCGACCTTGAGATGGTCGAATGGCTTGAGGACTATCTCTCGCACACCCGCATGACCCTGCTCATGGTCACGCACGACCGTTATTTCCTCGACCGTGTGTGCAACCGCATCGTCGAGCTTTCCGACCGCACGCTCTATACCTACAAGGGCAATTATGCCTATTACCTTGAGAAGCGTCAGGAGCGCATCGATGCGCAGAATGCCCTCGTGGAGCGTGCCAACAACCTGCTGCGCACCGAGCTCGACTGGATGCGCCGTCAGCCGCAGGCACGCGGACATAAGAGCCGGTCGCGCATCGAGGCATTCTACGAACTTGAGCAACGAGCCAAGCGCCGCCACGAACAGATGGCCGTGCGCCTTCAGATGCGTTCGAGCTACATCGGCAACAAGATCTACGAGGCAAGGAACGTGCGCAAGTCGTTCGGCGACAAGGTGATACTACGCGACTATACCTACACCTTCGCCCGCTATGAGAAGCTCGGCATCGTGGGCCCTAACGGCGTCGGCAAATCCACCTTCCTCAAGCTCCTGCTCGGTCAGCTGCAACCCGATGGCGGCACTATCGACGTGGGCGAAACCGTTCGCTTCGGCTATTACTCGCAGGAAGGCCTCCGCTTTGACGACAGTAAGAAGGTCATCGACATCGTGCGCGACATTGCCGAATACGTGCAGATGAGCGACGGCTCGCGACTCTCAGCCACCCAGTTCCTCCAGAATTTCCTCTTCTCGCCCGAGAAGCAGTACAGCTACGTCTATAAGCTGTCGGGCGGAGAGAAGCGTCGTCTGTATCTCTGCACGGTGCTGATGCGTTCGCCCAACTTCCTGGTGCTCGATGAGCCTACCAACGACCTTGACATCGTGACGCTCAACGTGTTGGAGGAGTATCTGCAGACGTTTGGCGGCTGCGTCATCGTAGTGTCGCACGACCGTTATTTCATGGACAAGGTGGTCGATCATCTGCTCGTGTTCAAGGGCGATGGCGAGCTAAAGGATTATCCGGGCAACTATTCCGACTATCGCGAGTGGAAACAGCTCACCGACGAGGAGGAAGCCGCCAAAAACGCCGCCAAGCCATCGTCATCGCCGGCCAGGTCAGCGTCATCGGCGTCAGCGTCATCGCCAGCCAAGCCATCGTCCGTCAAGCCGCGCACCGAGAAGGCTCCGAAGCTCTCGTTCAAGGAGAAGCAGGAACTGGCCGACATCGAGCAGCGACTTCCGCGCCTCGAAGCCGAGAAGGCCGAGCTCGAAGCCCTGATGTCGAGCGGCACACTCAGCGGCCCTGAGATCGTGGAGAAGGGCAGGCGCATGCAGGAGATCATCGATCAGCTCGACGAGGCAGAGATGCGATGGCTCGAACTGTCGGAGAAGGCCTGATACTTGAACTGTAGCACTGTAGCGCCGCAACGCCCCCGTGCGAAAGGACGAAAACCGATAATTCGAATATCGGAATATCCAAACCCGATACCTCGAACACACCCCAAAACCACCCAAAACCACCCAAAAAACCAAAAAACACCCCCTAAAACCAACCACGTAACCCCATACAACAGTGAAGCGACATATTATTTATATATTATTGATTCTGCTGCTCATCCCGGGCATGGCCAGCGCCCGCCGGAGCAAGAGCGGAGTGTTCAGCAACGCCAACCAGAACCGAGAGTTCCGTGGCACGTGGGTGCAGACGGCATTCCAGGAGCGATACATGCGCATGTCGCCGCCTCAGTGCCGTGAGTATCTCACTCAGCTGGTCGATGACCTTGCCGCCACGGGCTTCAACGCCATACTCTTTCAGATACGTCCCGAGGGCGATGCGTTCTACCGTTCGGACATCGAGCCTTGGAGCCGCTTCCTGACCGGCAAACAGGGCCTTGCGCCTGTCGAGGAGTGGGATCCGATGGAGTATCTCATCCGTCTCTGCCATCAGCGTCAGATCGAGTTCCATGCCTGGATCAACCCCTATCGCATGTCGGCCAGCAAGAGCCTTGTGATGTCCCGTAATCACGTTTACCATCAGCACCCCGAGTGGTTCGTGCGCTACGACGATAAGCTCTATCTCAACCCCGCCATGCCCGAATGCCGCCAGTATGTGCGCGACGTGGTCAAGGATATTGTGAGTCGCTATAATATTGACGCTCTGCATATTGACGATTATTTCTATCCCTATCCGGTCAAGGGCAAGGCCTTCGACGACAAGGCAGCGTACGAGGCATACGCTCCGATGATGAACATCGACCCGAGCGATCCCGACGCCCTTGGCAAGTTCCGTCGCCGCAGTGTTGACATCCTCATCAAGTCGCTCCACGAAGACATCCGCAGCCTTAAGCCGTGGGTGCGCTTCGGCGTAAGTCCGTTCGGCATCTATCGCAATGCCGCATCGTGGAAGGGCGGATCGCAGACGGCAGGCACCCAGTGCTATGACGACCTCTATGCCGACGTGCTCTTCTGGGCGAGGGAGGGTTGGATTGACTACGTCATCCCGCAGCTCTATTGGGAGGTGGGTCACACCGTGGCCGACTACACGACGCTGGTGCGCTGGTGGAGCGACAACGTGCCGTCGTCGTGCATGCTCTACATCGGCCAGAGCATCGAACGCTCGCTCGACGATCCGAAGGACACCAAGCCGACGCCCGATCTGCGCACGTCCAACCGTCATCTCACCGCCAAGTTCGCACAGGCGCGTGCCTGTCGCAACGTGAGCGGCAACTGTTTCTGGTATGCCTATCAGGTCAATGAAAACGCCTATCACGTGCGCGATTTCCTGCGTCAGTCAGTGTTCCAGACGCACGTCCTGCCGCCTGCCTACACCCACATCGACAGCCGTGTGCCCGATAAGGTTCAGAACCTCAACATCGGCCTTACCAGCAACGGTTTGCGCCTCTCATGGCGGTTCTTCGAGACACAGGATCCCCTCCAGCGTCCGCGCTTCTTCTGCGTCTATAAGTTCCGCAAGGACGAGAAGGTGCAGCCGGGCGATCCGCGTCACCTCATCCTGCGCACCACATCCACCGAGTTCATCGACCAGGACATTGCCACCTCGTCAAAATACACCTACGTGGTGACTGCTGTCGATGCCGTTGGCAACGAATCGGCTCCTGTCAAGAAG
>JAGHUA010000090.1 GCA_018065085.1 Candidatus Liminaster caballi
CAAATTACAACCTTATTTTATCTGAATTTTGGGTCATTCTGCTTTTTGATGGCCCAAAATTTGTTTTTTGTGTGTAAATGTGTTAACTTTGCACCCAGACAAAAACCTTAACCTATGAAAAAATTACTAACCTTTGTTCTCGCATTCTCTGCCTTCTGCATCATGTCTGCCCAGACCGATGCCGAACGAGAGTCTTTGCGCAATGAGATCGAAAACGATCTGAAGACCAACATCCTGCCTTTCTGGCTCAACAATGCCGTCGATACGGTCAACGGTGGATTCTATGGCGCTATTGCCAGTGACGGCAAGGGCATCGAGAAGGCTCCGAAGAGTGCCATCCTCGGTGCGCGTATCCTTTGGGCTTTTTCTTCGGCCTACCGTCTGTATGGCGTGACCGACTACCGCGAGATGGCCGACATGGTGCAGCAGTATTATCTCAAACATATCGTCGATCACCGTTACGGCGGTGTCTATTGGACGGTGACGCCGGATGGCGGCATCGACGATGCCACCAAGCAGACCTATGCGGCTGCTTTCGGTATCTATGCGCTGTCTGAGCATTTCCGTGCCACTGGCAACAGGGAGAGTCTTGACGGTGCAAAGTCGCTGTTCCGTACGCTCGAAACAAAGGTTCATGACCATGTGCGCGGCGGATACCGTGAGGTGCATACACGCGACTATTCCGGTACAAATGTCAAGGGTATTGACGGACGTGTGGGCCCATCGAAGACAATGAACACGCACATCCATATCCTTGAGGCTTATACCAACCTCTATCGAGTGTGGCCAAACGATGAACTCAAGAAGTGCCTTGCCGAACTGCTCGATATCCTCTCGACCCATCTCTATGACTCGACTACGGGTCATCTGATTCTCTATTGCGACGATGAATGGAAGAGCCTCGAACATGTGGATTCCTATGGTCATGACATCGAGACATCATGGCTCATGACCGAGGCGGCTGAGGTGATGGGCGACGAGAATGTCCTTGCCCGTGTGCGTCAGCAGGCGGTGCGTATGGCTGACGCTGCGATTGCTGAAGGCATGAACGGAGGTGCCAAGGGTGCGGTCAAGATGCCTGTGGCCGGTGCCATGATATACGAGAAGAACGAAAAGGAACTTGACAGGCGTCAGGCATGGTGGGTGCAGAGCGAAGCTGTGGTTGGCTGCCTCAACGCATGGCAGATAACAGGCAACCGTAAGTATTTCGACCAGGCTGCAAGCACTTGGGAATACATTAAGTCGCATTTCATCGACCCAAAGGACGGTGAATGGTGGCGCAATCTCGACGAGAACGGTCAGCATAATGTTCGCGAACCTAAGGGAAGCATGTGGAACTGCCCATACCACAACAGCCGTATGGGATATGAAACCGTGGCTCGCCTGGCGCCTCAGACCGTTCACTCGGAGGTTATGGCATGGAGCAATATTACCGGCATACGTCTTGAGGGCGAACTTATTGACTTCGAATCGACCCTGCGTGTGGGTACGCCTGGCCAGAACATCGAGGCAACCGGTCGCGAACGTCAGCAGAACGTGCGCTATCGCCGCGAGGCATTGACCCAGATCGTCGATATTCCTCTCCACGGCGCACATTTCCATCAGGAGGTGACTGACGTCGATCAGCATAACGTGCGCCTCAGCTGGACAGCCGATGCCGACACCACATTGGAGGCAGAGGGAGCTTTCTTCTGCATGTCGTTCGCTCCGAAATACTATGCCGATGCCAAGATTAAGGCCAGTGGCAGCAAAGTGACCGTTTCGGCTCCTGAACGTCAGCTGACACTTAAGTTCAGCCGTTCGGTGAAGACTGCTATACGCGAGGAGGATGGTTGCAAGGTGCTCTATGTGACTCTGCTTCC
>JAGHUA010000052.1 GCA_018065085.1 Candidatus Liminaster caballi
GACGACTTCCGCATCTACAACTATGCACTCAGCGCAGACGAGGTGGCAGCCATCATGTCCGACACGGACAGCATTTCGGCAGACATCGTGGACTCATACACAGATGTCACCACAGCTATTAAGCATGTCAATTGCAACACATATTCAATTGATGGCACATACGACCTCAGTGGTCGCCGTGTCATTTCTCCAACCAAAGGCACATACATCATAAAACGGAATAAAAAAACAGTATTAATACATGTCAAATAATTCAACTTTCGCATGTCACATAAATGTACAATGAATAATGAATAATTAGCAATGAATAATGAGAATAATGTGAGTCCTTTCAGCTAGCATCGCATTAAATCCCATTACTCATTATTCATTATCCATTATTCATTAACTCATTAAAATTCTAAAATATACAACTTGCGAAACATGAATCAAATAACATAAAATTCTATGCTCTCACGCTTGCATTGTTGCTGCTTAGAGGCAACATGCAGGCGCAGGAGCCTATAAAAAGATGGCGAGCAACGGGTAACCCCATAATCCGACACAAGTTCACAGCCGACCCTGCACCCTTGCAGAATTCGTCTGCCATAAAGAAAATTTCAGGACTCCGCTTGCGCTTGAACGAAGTGAAAAACTTTGCCTTCGGTGAACATAGCGAGAATTGTATGTATTACTTTGTAATTGAGCACTATAAAGTTACAACAATTTTCGCTAATCACCAAATTTATAGAGACTTATATTTCGTCAAACTCACGTTAACTTACATTATTCACATTAGATTATTGAGATATTTTGGAGTTGTTTGGGCTTTTTAGTTGATTATTTCAACTATACTGATCTTATAGGACAATCGACATATTCACACAAACCAACACAGACAACAATGCTTTCTTCCTCACGGGTTGCGGATTCAGCGTCTTCGACCGCATACTGATGTCGAGACAGGAGTACGGGGCCATCCTTTTAGGGGTGGCTCCCATGTTAATTACTTATTCAAGATACGATGAACAACACGCACATATCTGCCCCACACAATCCAACTCGCCCCGTTCAAGCATTGTAACAGCTATAGCCTCGGCTTCTGCTTGATCGTATGCTTGAACTGTTACACTGATTGGTTCATCCAAGTCTGTTATCATTTCCACAACATAGATATCCATACACTACCAATTACCGACATATCGAACAGGATTCTGAACGTGGTCAAATTCCAAACTAAAGTCTTCTCCTAATAATGGAGAATCTGCTACTTCTTCACCTTCAAACATAAGACGGCCTTTGTACTCACCTTCTTCAACGGTTTGCCATATCATAGGTTTATACACGGCTATAACCTTACCATGTGATACACCCAGACAATAATCGGCCATTTCTGCCTTTTGCTTTGACATTCGCCAATACTTGCGAACACATTCATAGATCGAGCCTCTGTTCCAATCTCTTATTGATTTTGTAACGTTGAAGCAAATTAGTCTTTCAGGTATTACATCCATACTTTTCACATTAAAAGCATTATTCTTCCTTCAGCCTTGCAGAATTGCTGAGGATAACGCATTATTGTGGCATATACCTGGGCCGATGTAACAAGATTGCCATCTTTACGAACATGCCAATGGTTTCTGTTTATCTGTTCTGCAATTTGGTCGGTTGTCAGACCACCATTTCGCTGAACTAATGCGTATGTTATTGCTTCAGGAAGAGACATAGTATTTTCATTATCACCCCAAAATTACACAATTATTCAAAAACTTCATTCTTTGCACGATAATTTTTGTCTTTTTCCTCTTCACTTTTGCACCATATCTTCGTTTTATACACTTTTCATACAAGATATGGATATGCTTTCTTACAATTCTATCGAGAACATACCGGGCGTGGAAGCCCGTGCCGCTGCCTTCACCACCTCGACGGAGGTGTTCAAGGAGGACGTGGACATCGTGCCGACAGTCATCGATGAGAAGCTGTCGTACATACCATGGGGCGGTGACAACGAGATGCCGTACCATGTGCTCGACCTTATAGAGAGGGACGAGACGCTGTCGGCAAGCGCGTAGCCATCTGCGACCAGATTGAGGACCCAAAGTCCACCAAGCGTGTGAAGCGTGGCATCACGGAACTGGTGAAGCCCGCAGAGAAGACAGAAATGGAGGCTGCCGTTTAAGGCGGCCTCATTTTGTTGTATTTGACGCGGGCGCAACTTACTACAAATCAAGCCTAATCTACTGGGGTTGTTCGTCTAACATTGAACAAACCCACTAATGTTAGACATGGCCCTATTGATTATGTCAAAATAAAATTGTACCTTTGCCGGTGGTCCGAGGCGGACGAAGGTCACCTCCGACGCACCGGCGTATTTCGTTCTATTTTCGCTTGATAGAGAACTTGTTCACTTATCAAAAACAAATCACTGAATTTTATGTGCTTCCCCCCCTTTAAGGGTGGTTTTGCACAAATTTCAGTTAATCTTCCATATATCTTGGATAAATATCGAAGAATTAGCAGATTATTTTGTAATTTTGCAGAAAAATATCCTGAATTATGTATTGCAAGTATTGTGGGAAAGAGATTGATGAAGATTCTTCTTTTTGCAAACACTGTGGAAAGCAATTGGAAGAAAAGAGATCCTTCATCAGCATTTCTGAGAATAGCCTTTTTATAAAAATATGTTTGGCGATATTATGGATTGCATATTCCATTATTTTGCCAAAAGGTTTATATTGGTACAATGAAGACAATTCCATGTCTATTCTATATCTTTTGATAACCCCATTTATATTTTATGTGGTTTATTATATTAATCAGCATTTCTCTCCTTTCCCTATTAGCCTGAACATTTCAGATGATTCAATAAAAACGAAACTGGTTAAGAGTGCATATATTATATACTCTCTTTTATTGCCTGCATTCTGCTGTGAAGATGGATATGCAGATGAGTATTTTGGAATTATGTCATTTCTTTGGCTTATCCCAACAATTATAATTTGCATCTTGTTTTACTTTTTCAAGTCACGCAAAAATAAGCAGGCACTATGAACCGATTCTTTATATCATTCTTTGCATTTGTCTCTTTATACGTTTTTGTAGGTTGTAGTCAAGGAGAGCCAAATGAGTCAATTATTAAGGCTTGCAAAGAGAAAAACATTGTAGTTGATCGTATCGTTTTTCAAGATACAATCAAAAGTGAAGATGTAAAGAGTGGTATTCAAGAACTCATCTCTTATTTTGATGGTCCTATTGAATGTACTGAAGATTCTGGACTTATAAAAGTTATTTGCCCTGAAGCTTTCAAAATAAGAGATGCTCTTGAAAAGATGCTTTCATATAATGATTATGCTTATTTGAGGTATAAAGTTTATGGCAAATATAATGAGCATCCAACAGAAGTGTATGCTCTTGTTTCATATATAGATAGTCTTATTTATCCAATTAAGGTTGTGAACGAATGGGATGAAGTAGACATTGTAAACGAGCTCAACACAATAAGACCATCTGCTCTTAGTGCCATAGAAAAAGTCAATTCTTTACTTTCAAAATCACACGAAGAGTTACAGGCTATTGCAGATGGGAAAATTCAAGAGGCAGAAATGCTTCGTGAATCCAAACTTGAAAGAACAAATCGGCCAACAACGTGGGAGGATGTTGCTATTTTGATGAAGGAAAAAGGGTGTACGTCTATTACAATTTATAAAGGAATGGACGCATATGCTGGAACTCTCGCATTCTACAAGAAAAATGGCAATGCATATTTAGCAGCATGTTCTTTGAGCGACTACCCCGTGGATTTTGAATATTCTGATAAATTAAAAAAAATCAATGGAAACACATACATATTTAGTGAACCAGGTAGTGATATGCCAGAAAAGTTCGTATTCAATGGCACCGAGCTAATAACATATTGTTATAACCCAGAAGCTGGGGAATGGGTAAATATGGGTTCATATTATCAAGTATATTAAAAATCAAGCATTATGTATCACGCAATTCTTGGAGCTATCGCCTCTGCATTATTATATTCTTTTATTTGCTTGGTTCAATATCTTCGCAATAGAGAGTCATCGGGACAAAAGAAATCCTTAGCCTTGAAAGGTTTCTTTGTTCCAAAATTATCTGCCAAAAATATACTTATAACTTTTGGCAGCATAATAGTGCTGATTTTCGCCTACCTTTTACTTCTTAATGGTAGATATGAAGTTATAGACAAACACACAGTGTTCGATAAATGGGAGAAAGTCACGTTCAGGCCAGATTATAAGAAAAGTACAGATTAAGAGCTGCGATTTCACATAGATTCTCTGTCTTTTCCCCAACCACATATTCGGTATAACTTTGCAGAAAATCTTCAAGGTTATGTCGAAATCAAGTTCCAAGCAATTCAGTCTATATGATAGTGGGCTTGTGCTCTCTTCCGTCGAGCAACTGCCCACCGCTTCTGCCTCAGTCGCTTTTACTGTTGACTCAGCAAAAGTCTTCCGTGAGGATGTCGATATAGTTCCCGTCACACTCTCCAACGGCATCCAGTACATGCCGTGGGGTGGTGACAATCTCTTGCCGTACCATGTGCTCAACCTTATAGAGAAGGACGAGACGCTGTCCACGTGTCAGATCTTTGCCATCGAGGATCGCATGGCTGATGAATACCTCTCGCCTGAACTCCTGGAACATCTGCGCCATCAGCTTTGCACGGCTCCTGCTGAGATAACGGGGGCAGAGACCAAGGTGCTGAAGCAGGTGCGCTCCGAGATCATCAACATGCTGAACGGGTTCCCTCCCAATCGGGAACATCTATTCAGTATCGTCAACTTCATCCGTCAGCATGAGGATGAGTTTCCGCTCTGGCACGCTTCGGACACCGCGAAGCTCTTCACGCCTCCTATCTTTGAAAACAAGAAAAGGGCGGCCGGATACTGGTTTTGAGCGAAAAACACATCTTTTACTGTTCATTATTGTTAAATGTGTACAGTTTTAGCAAAATACTTGCCGAATATGCAAAATTATTCGACCTGTACAAATGAAATGGCATATTAGGCAGCAAAAGTGAATCTTACTACATGTTGATGAATCCAGTCCTCCAATTCGTTGTTACGTTTCGTTGCA
>JAGHUA010000078.1 GCA_018065085.1 Candidatus Liminaster caballi
GAGAGCTGCTGAGGGAAGTGCTTGGCGCGATGGCTGATATTCATGCGCTTCATCATCTCGGTGACACGCTGCTTGCGCTCAGCGGCAGGGATGTCGAGGTAGCGGAGGGGCAGCTCGATGTTGTCATAGACATTCAGTTCGTCAATGAGGTTGAAGCTCTGGAACACGAAACCGATGTTACCTTTGCGGAAGCGGGTACGCTCCTTCTCTTTCAATCGAGCCACCTCTGAGTCTCCGAAGAGATAGCTACCTTCAGTAGGATTATCGAGCAATCCTAATATATTTAATAAGGTGGACTTACCACATCCCGAAGGACCCATGATGGCTACAAACTCGCCATCCTTGATTTCGAACGATACGCCATTGAGCGCTGTTGTCTCGATCTCCTCTGTGCGGAAGATCTTGCTGAGGTTAGATACTTTAATCATAATTGTATAGTTTTAATTATTATTATTCTGATTTTAGATTATTCACTGGATTCTCCTTAGCCGCTGAGATAGTCCTGACGATTATGATTCCCAACGTGAGGATAGCCACGATGGCAAAGGCAGCAAGGTAGAGCAATGGCGAAACTGAGACCTGCGTGGTAAACTGCTCCAACCACTCGCGAGTGACGTAAATAGCTACAGGTGTGGCCAGGAGGCAGGCGATGATAACAGTTACGACATACTGCTTACAGAAGAGCGAAACTATGTCGTTACCCTCTGCGCCGAGTACCTTACGAACAGCTGTTTCGTGGCGGCGATGCTCGGTCTCGAAGAGGACAATACCAAACACTCCCATCAGGGCAATGATGATGGCTACGAGCGAGAAAAGACCGAAGATCTGCGACTGGCGCATGAAGCGGGCATAGCGCTCTTCCAGCTCTGTGTCAACAGGAAAAGCATTTATTTCCTCATCCAACTGATATTCCTCCACAACAGCTTGCTTCAGCTGAATGATAAACGCTTTCGGATCGACATTCGGCTCAGAACGGACAATCAGAAACCAGAGATATTGGTAGTCGTTACCCACATTAGTATAAGCCTCAATACCGTTTTCTGTCTTATCGGTAGCAGGTTTGCTATTGGTATTGACGCAGAAACCTGCGAGTTTATAGTCATTGGCAGTCTTGATAAGCTCCTGTATTTTCTGCTCATCGCCGAAACCCTTCATGGCGTCTTCAACAATCAGAGCTCCTACATTGTTATCGGTAAATCCTTCGCCAGCAATGAGAGGAATACCCACCACATCCAGATAATTCGGTAACACCCTACGAACCTTAAGTGTGAGCGAAATACCATCCTTTGCAACGGCATGTGTCATACCAGCATTACCCGTAACATAATTGTTGGAAGCAGTAACGGCCTTCACTCCGGTAATACCTTCGACACGCGACTTGATTTCGGGCTTATAATACGGTAATCCAGCCACATAGAGGTTTTCTTTATCGAATCCTAACTGCTGCGAGGTCATGTGCCGATACTGCATATAGAAGACCCCAGAAATAATCATCATCGCCACAGCTGCTGCCAACTGGAAGGTGATAAGTATTTTGCGCAACGCTACACCTGCACGACTGCGAGAGAAGCCACTCTTCACACCCATAGCTGCATCAACTCGTGTTACATACAACGCTGGGAACAAAGCAGAAAGAACGGCAAACACTACCGATACGAGAATCAAAACTCCAAAAGTGAGCAGATTCTGGTCGAAGCCTATGCCCCCATCCGTCAGTTCATTGACCGAACTCTTGGAGATTGCCAATATCAGGATGCACGCAAGCACAATGGCAACACACACATAGACGAGTGCCTCCTTGACAAACTCCCAGACGAGAGATGAACGTGATGCTCCAAACACCTTACGGATATTGACCGAACGCATCTTCTCGGGAACCAATGCCACAAAGAAGTTGACAAAGTTGATGAAGGCAATAATGACTATCAGAAGAGCAATACCTATCATCTCATAAATGGTGGAACGAGACGCACGCATCTTTACATCATCTGTTACGTCAGAGAAATGCAAGTCAGACAATGGTACCAACTTGAATTCATTCAGGTGCTGTTGTATGAAATCCTCATCATAATTGGTACCAAACTGTTTGTTATATTCTTCAACTCGGTTCTTCATGGATTCGTATGCATTCTTGCTCAGAATGTCCAAAAACTTTTCCGCATCATCAGCATTTGCCAACGAGACAACACCATTATAGTTTAAGTTATTATCGGTTGTCGAGAGTATCTCTTCCTCATCATTTATAAGTATATCACACTCGTCAAGATCTGAGTTAGCAGGATAAGATTTGAAGATACCTGTAACAGTAAGCGCCACTTTCTTCTGTTCGTATGAGTCGAACACATAGATCGTCTCTCCAGGAGCCACAGACATGGTTTCGGCTACCTTATCTGAGATTGCCACATCTCCATCCACCTCTGGGTATTTGCCAGCCGTGAACTCAAGTCCCAACACCTCAGCAGCCTGATGGGTGAACCATTGGTAGCTGAAATGATACAGGTCTGTACCGTCCTTGCCACCATAGACCTTATTGCCTTGTTCCAGCAGGTTAAAGTATCCGACTTTTGCCCCAGGAACGGCATCTGCAGCCTTGTTGCTTGCCTGAACCGGAGAGCGTGAAATCCATCCATCGTCGAAATGCGTACAGATCATGTATTTCTTGTCCGCATCCTTGATGCTGCTGTTATACGTCACGTCATACATCACCTGCGACATTATCACATAGAATGCCGCAAATGCGATTGTCATACCGAGGATGTTCAGTATCGGCGAAGCCTTGGTTTTCGAAAAAATGTTCATATTTTTATTTCAGTATTAACACGTCATTATCGCCATAATTATCGTAACCCGAGGTGATGACTTGCTCGCCATCAGAGAGGCCTTCAAGCACCTCATAGTACTGCGGATTCTGACGTCCTATGCGAATCTCGCGCTTCGTGGCTTCCTTCCCATCTGGAGTTACCACATAAATCCACTTGCCACCCGTCTTCTGGAAGAACGAACCGCGAGGAATGAGCAGGGCGGCTTCAGGTGAACCGAGCTGGACGTTGAGGTAGTAGGTCTGACCGCTGCGAATATTATCAGGTGTGTCACCTTCGAACTTAAAATCAGCCTTGAACTTGCCATCGCGAACCTCGGGATAAACCTTACGGAGAGCGGCATTAAAAAGCGTTTCCTGACGCTCGAAAGTAGCACTGAGGCCAGGGACCACACGATCGATGTAATGCTCATCAATCTGCGCCTCGATCTTATGCGAACTCATATCGCTGATCTGCCCAATCTTTGTGCCGGCTCCGATGCTCTCGCCGAGCACAGCATCGAGGATACCGAGCTGGCCATCGATAGGGGCCTTGATGGTGAGGTTGTCCTTGCGGCGGCGAATCATCTGCATGTTGAGCTGCATGTTTTCGAGGCTCTCACGCATCCTTTCTACCTGAGTAAAACGGAAAAGGCTGTCCTGTATTTCCTTTTCGGCGATTAATTGTAACTTTTCCAGTGCCAGATCGTAATCTTCCTTGGCTTTGAGATACTCCTCACGAGCAATGAGCTTATCATCATAGAGTGACTTCTGCTGCTCGAAAGTGCGACGGAGGCGCTTCACATTGAGCTGATATTCGGCTTTTTGCTGCTTCACGTTGAGGCGATCCTGTTCCATCTGGATCTGCGTGTTGCGCAGGATGTTCTCTTTCTCGGCCAATTCGGCTTCGGAGTTGAGAATCTGGAGGTCTAAGCCGTCATTGCTGAGGCGAAGGATCTCGTCGCCCTTTTTGACCTGCGAACCTTCTTCGATCATGATTTCTTCCACAATACCGCCTTCGATGGGGCTGATCTGTATTGTGATCAAGGGCTGCACGGTGCCACTCAGGCGGATATAATCATTAAATTCACCCTGTTTTACGGCATTTATTGTGATCGTATCGCCATTGATTCGCAGCGTTTTGTGATTGGGTTGGGCAATGAGATAGAGGATCAGTGCGGCGAGGAATGCACCTATCCAATAG
>JAGHUA010000057.1 GCA_018065085.1 Candidatus Liminaster caballi
TCGTGCCGCAAAGATACGAAATCCGAAAGGTGGGATTGACTCCTTTTGACTCCAGTTGACTCCAGTTGACGCAAAAAATGCAAAAATACCAAGCAAAACCTCTTCCTAAGACTTCGGAAGACCAATAAATCGGTTCTCAGCATTTCCTAAAACCTTGGAAGTCGTCAGAACATTGTTCCCAGCATTTCCAGAAAGCTGGAAGTCGTCGGAACATTGTTCCCGGCATTTCCTAAGAGTTGGGAAGTCGTCAGAACATTGTTCCAAGCATTTCCTAAAACCTTGGAAGTCGCCAGAACATTGTTCCCGGCATTTCCAGAAACCTGGAAGTCGCCAGAACATTGTTCCCAGCATTTCCAGAAACCTGGAAATCCAAAACAAACTTTCGGCAGCATTTCCGAACTCTTGGGAAGTCCAAATAACACTTTTGTCAGCGTTTCCCAGGACTTTGGAAGTCCAAATGAAACTTTCGGCAGCATTTCCTAAGACCTTGGAAGTCCAAATAAAACTTTTGTCAGCATTTCCCAATAACTGGGAAGTCAAAACAAAACTTTTGTTAGCATTTCCCAAGACCTGGGAAGTCCAAATAAAAGTTTCAGCGGCATTTCCTAACTCTTGGGAAGTCCAAATGAAAGTTTTGTCAGTATTTCCGAATACTTGGGAAGAGGTGTTGCTAACAAATTACCTATTTTTAGGTATTTGCCATGTCAATAATTCTTCTCATCTTTGCACCCGCAAACTTGAGAATTGAAAACTATTTTATTGATAGTCGGATTGGTAAGGCTCAGCGTCAGAATTTGATCTTAAAAGCAAACCACATAAAGAAATTATTGATATTTGTAAACGTTTTTTTTGGCGACAACAGACATTTCTTGCTGTTGTCGCCGTCTTTTTATCTGTTTTTACAATATTTTCTTTGGTCGAAACAAAATAATCAGTATCTTTGCGCACGTATAAATCTATACACTCGATTGATAAAAATTCAAGTACTATCAGATAATACCTTATTTTATGTTTAAAACAGTAAAGAAAACCATGGCTACATCGGCTGCCGCGCTCTTGCTTGCAAACATTGCAATGCCAGCAGCAGCTCAGATGACGATCAACAATGGCATACCTTATCTGTTGTCGCAGACAGTGGATATGAGCCAGCAGTTTATGGATCCTACCAACACCTATTTCTCGCCAGACAGCCTTGTGTCGTTCGACATGAGCACAGGCCACGGCGTGATTGAATGGAAGCGTTGGCAGATGCATCCTCGTCAGGCATTCAACCTCAACGGCTATCAGCCTGTACCTCTGCGCAACCTCGATTTCCCTGGTCCTGCCTACGACCAGAGTCCTCGTCTTGAGTTCGCCGTTGAACCTGTCAACGAACGTACTCTGCGTGTGCGTGTCTTCACCTCGCCAATCCTTCCTGTCGATCCGGAAGACGATGTGATGCTCGTACAGAAGCCTGCGTGCGACTTCTCTGCATGGGCTGTCGAGAAGACTGACAAGGGATATAAATATACAAGCAAGGAGGGCAGTCTTGAGATTGTGACATGCCCTTGGAGACTCATCCTGCGTGATGCCAACGGCAACGAACTGACCCAGAGCCGCGTGATGAGCGATAATGACTCGACTCAGGTCAAGACTCAGCCATTCACATTCGTTAAGCGCGGTTCGGACAACAGCCGCAGCATCGAACCTGTATTAAGCCTTGCTCCAGGCGAGCGTATTTATGGCTGCGGCGAGTCGGCAATGCCATTGAACAAGGCCGGACAGAAACTCAACCTCTTTGTGACAGATCCTCAGGGTCCTGAGACTCCAGACATGTATAAGCCAATTCCATTCTTCTTCTCTAACCGTGGCTATGGCATCTTTATGCACACCTCTGCTCCTGTGACCGTCGATTTCGGTGAGTCTTATATCGGTTCGACACGCCTCTTCATGGCCGATGAGCAGGCTGACCTCTTCATCATGCTCGGTTCGCCTAAGGAGATTCTTGGCGAATACACCTCGCTGGTTGGTCGTCCTGACCTGCCCCCTCTCTGGTCGTTCGGCACATGGATGAGCCGTATCTCTTATTTCACCGAGAAGGAGGGACGCACAGTGGCAAGCAAGCTGCGCGAATTGCGTCTGCCAAGCGATGTAATCCACTTCGACACCGGTTGGTTTGAGGTAGATTGGCAGTGCGACTATAAGTTCAGCCCTAAGAACTTCGATGACCCGGAGAAGATGCTGAAGGAGCTGAAGGATCAGGGATTCCACACATGTCTGTGGCAGTTGCCATACTTCACCCCAAAGAACCGTTATTTCCACGAGCTTTATGACGAGAACATGTGCGTAAAGAGTCCTGGCGGCGGTCTGCCTTACGAGGATGCCGTACTCGACTTCTCAAATCCAAAGACAGTAAAGTGGTATCAGGATAAGCTTGAAGGCCTGCTCAAGCAGGGCGTTGCCACAATCAAGTGTGACTTCGGTGAGGCCGCTCCATTGAACAACGGTCTGTATGCAAGCGGCCGTACGGGTCTTTACGAGCATAACCTCTATCCTGTGCGCTATAACCGTGCTGCCTATGAGGTGATCAAGAAGACCAACAATGGTGAGGGCATCATCTGGGGTCGTTCGGCATGGGCCGGCAGCCAGCGTTATCCTCTGCATTGGGGTGGCGACGCAGCTACCACTAACACAGGCTTGCTTGGAACTATCCGCGAAGGTCTGTCATTCGGTCTTTCGGGCTTCTCTTTCTGGAGCCATGACATCGGCGGTTTCGTTACCAAGTCGCCAGATGAACTCTATCGTCGCTGGTTGCCATACGGTATGCTGACAAGCCACAGCCGTGTGCATGGCGTAGAGACAGAGCCTTGGCTGTAT
The DNA here is from genome assembly GCA_018065085.1 of Candidatus Liminaster caballi. Taxonomy (GTDB): domain Bacteria; phylum Bacteroidota; class Bacteroidia; order Bacteroidales; family UBA3663; genus Liminaster; species Liminaster caballi. The sequence continues at coordinate 2,857 of JAGHUA010000057.1, forward strand.
GATGATGATTTCGTAAACTACTTCCGCGAGTGCGCCGAACTGAAGTACAAGCTCATGCCATACGTCTATGCACAGGCAAAGATGTCGGCTGACAACGGTCTGCCAATGCAGCGTGCACTGTTGCTCGAATTCCCAGACGATCCGGGTGCATGGATGATCGATGACGAATATATGTTCGGCGAACAGATTCTTGTGGCTCCAATGCTTGAGTCTGGCACATCGCGCACAGTATATCTGCCAGGCAATGGCAAGTGGATCGACTACCAGACAGGCAAGAAATATCAGTCGGGCTGGCATCAGATTGAGTGCGGTCGTCTGCCAATCATCATCATGGTGAAGGACGGTTCGGCAATTCCACACGTACAGGTCGCACAGAACACCGGCGACATCGACTGGAAGAAGATCGACTGGAAGAAATATAAGGTTGACGAAAAGAAGTCAAAGGGTTACCTGTTCAAGCCAGGTGACAAAGAAGTTGAAACAAAGACATTCTAATAATGATTGAATCGGATATCACTATTGAAGATTACGGCAAGCTGCCATCGCCATGCTACGTGCTGGAGGAGAGGTTGCTTCGCCGTAATCTCTCACTGATAAAGCATGTTGCCGATGAGGCAGGAGTAGAGATAATCCTTGCGTTCAAGGCGTATGCCCTGTGGAAGACTTTCCCGATCTTCCGCGAATATATCAGCCACACTACTGCATCGTCGGTAAGTGAGGCAAGACTTGCTTTCGAGGAGTTTGGAAGCAAGGCTCATACATACAGTCCAGCCTATACGGACGAGGATTTCCCAACCATCGTGAAATGTTCAAGCCACATTACGTTCAACTCTCTCAGCCAGTATGCCCGATTCGGTCAGCAGGCTCAGGAAAGCGGTGTGTCGTGCGGTTTGCGTGTCAATCCGGAATACTCAGAGATCGAGACGGAGATTTACAATCCATGTGCGCCTGGCAGCCGTTTCGGAATCCTTAGCTGCGACTTGCCCGAAGAACTGCCTGCAGGCATTGAAGGCTTCCATTGTCATTGCCATTGTGAGTCATCGGCCGAGGCATTGGAACACACGCTTGTGCATCTTGAGGATAAGTTCGGCAAATGGTTCAAGCAGATCAAATGGCTTAACCTTGGCGGCGGACACCTTATGACGAGAAAGGATTATGAGGTGGATCGTCTGATTGGCATTCTCAAAGGTCTTCGTGAGCGTTATCCATGGCTGAAGATTGTGCTTGAACCAGGCAGTGCTTTCGGATGGCAGACGGGCCCGCTGATTTCGCGAGTTGTGGATGTGGTGGAGAATCATGGTATTCGCACGGCCATACTAAACGTAAGTTTCGCATGTCACATGCCTGACTGTCTGGAGATGCCTTACTGGCCGACAGTGCGTGGTGCAGAGACGATGGAAGATGAGACATCGACCGAAGAGAATGTCTATCGTCTGGGTGGCAACAGTTGTCTGTCTGGCGATTTCATGAGTTCATGGCGTTTTGACCATGAACTGAAGCCAGGTGACTATGTGGTGTTGGAAGACATGCTGCACTACACAACAGTCAAGACAAATACATTCAACGGCATATCGCACCCTGCTATCGCGCTCAGACGCTTGGACGGCAAGATTGAGCTGCTGCGTGAATACGGATATGAGGACTATAAATCACGTATGGACTGATTGCTGATGAAACGATTATCTTTGACATTGGTCGGTGGTTTGCTTGTAACCGGATTATTGTCTGCCCAGAATGCAGTAAAGCTGACTGGCGACGTTATCGGCTCCAAGTTCAGCATCGACTATTCAGACAACCGAATGAGTACGACGGTCAACACGGTGGCAGATGCTTTCGACGGCAGACTGGATACTTACTTTGCGAGCTATGAGCGTTCTAACACATGGTGCGGTCTCGATCTCGGGAAACAGTGTGTCATCACAAAGGTAGGATGGTCTCCGCGCAATGACAGCAACGGTTCGAAACGTGTATGTCTGGCCGTGTTTGAAGGTGCCAACCTGCCGGATTTCTCTGACGCCCTGCCATTGTACGTTACCCAGGCGAATGGAACAATCGGCAAATACAGCTATGCCGATGTGGATGTGAGCAAGTCTTTCAGATACGTGAGATATGTTGGTCCGAACGATGCACGATGCAATGTGGCAGAGGTGGAGTTCTATGGCTATGAAGGCGAAGGATCGGATTCGCTCTACTATCAGATCACAAACCTTCCGCTGGTTGTGATAAACACCAACGATGCGAAAGATCCTATCGACAAGGTCAACGACAAACCAGCCTATGTCAAGATTATCAGCAAGGATGGCATGAAACTCTTGGCCGACACAGCCACGGTAAGGCTGAGAGGCAACGCATCAAAGGACTTCCCCAAGAAACCCTATCGCATCAAATTCGACCAGAAACACCATGTGCTCGGTTCGCCAGCCAAGGCAAAGAAGTGGACTCTGATCAACAACTATGGCGACAAGACTCTGATGAGAAACATGATCGCATTCGAGATAAGCCGCCGCATGAAGATGGAATATACTCCGTTCTGTACGCCTGTCGATGTGATCATGAACGGCGAATATAAAGGATGCTACCAGTTGTGCGACCAGGTTGAAGTGCATAAGGACAGGGTAGAGGTAGAGAAACAGGACTCGGCACGTATGGATAATCCGGCTGCATGCGGCTACTTCATCGAGGTCGATGCCTATGCGACGACGGAGGACTGCTATTTCTATTCGAACAAGAATAACCCGGTGACAATCAAGTTCCCTGACTCTGACGAGATTACATCGACTCAGATTGCGTACGTCAAAGGCCGTTTCAACACGATGGAGTCGCGTCTTTTCTCCAGCTCGTACACCAATCCGACATCTGGCTATCGGTCAATATTGAACCTTGACAGTTTCCTTCGACATTTCATTGTGGGCGAACTGTCGGGCAATACGGATACTTACTGGAGCACGAATATGTACAGACACAGCGATGAGGATATGTTCTATGTAGGTCCCGTTTGGGATTTTGACCTTGCCTTTGAAAATGATGGCCGCACATATCCAATCAACAACAAGAACGACTACATCTATCGTTCGGGCGGATCCTATGCCGGTAATATGAAGTCGTTTGTTGACCGTATCATCGTGTCTGATCAGGAGGCAAAGAAGGAACTGAAACACGTGTGGAGCGTGGCTCGCAACTCATACGGACTGACTGCCGACACACTCGTGTCGTATGTGGAGCAGACCGCCGAGCTCCTTGACAGATCGCAGAAGCTGAACTTCATGCGATGGAATATCCTGAACAGTTACGTACACCAGAATCCAAGAATTTACGGTTCGTATGCCGGTGAGGTAGAGAACGTCAAGAATTACATACGCAATCGTTTCACATGGATGGACAGAAAGGTCGGCTATGATCCTGAGGACGTTGACACAAGCATCGAGGATGAAGATCCGACAGGCATTGACTCTTATTGTAATGCCTCGGACCTCCTGTCACCGGCAGCATTCTACAATCTGAACGGACAAAGAATACCGGCGAAAGGTCTTGACAACCTCCCGTCGGGCATATACGTGATGAAACAGGGTCAGACGACCAGAAAGATTGTGGTCAGATAAACAGCTGACGTATAACATCGTCGGCAAGTGAGAGACCTTCAGAGGTAAGTCTTACACGACTGTCATTATACCGCACAAGCAGTCCGCGCTCTATGAGTCGCTGCATTGTGCGGTTTTCGTTTTCATAGTCGATGCCCCGCAATGTGCGCAATCCCAACATCACGCGTTCATTATATATATCTATATCTGTCAGCGTCTCGCCGTCTTCCTTGCGCACTCCGTTGAGATACGATCGCAAATCTGTGTCATTAAATGTCCGGTGGCGCTTTCCGTCATAACTGTGTGCGCCAGGTCCGAGTCCGAGATAGGCATCGCCAGTCCAATATCGGCTGTTGTGCTGAGACTCATAACCGGGGCGGGCAAAGTTGCTGATCTCATATTGAATGAATCCTGCAGACTTAAGCCTTGTGCGGAGAAGGTCGGACATTGACAGGCATAGGTCATCATCGGCAGGAGTGAGGACTCCCTGACTGACAAGACGCGACATCTGTGTGCCTTCCTCCACACTGAGACAATATGCAGAGATATGTTGTGTGTCGAGCGACAATGCCTTGTCGATACTGTACGCGAAACTGTCGGTCGTCTGCATCGGCAAACCATACATAAGGTCGATGCTGATATTGCTGATGCCTGCCTCGTTGCGCAAAAGGTCAATGGCTTCTTTCGGTTTTGAAGAATTATGACGACGGTGAAGCATCGTGAGCTCGTCATCGACAAAACTCTGTACGCCTAAGCTTACGCGGTTGATGGCTTTGGGTAACGACGATGCGTATGCTTCTGTAATGTCTTCGGGATTGGCTTCTAGTGTAAATTCTGTTGCATTGCTGATGTCGAATATCTCTGACAGACCATCGACAAGGCGCTGCAACTGGTCAGCAGGTATTTGCGAAGGTGTGCCGCCTCCGACATAAACAGTCTTCACAGCGTGATTGCCATCGCCAAAGAACCGACGACGCTGCCGAGCCTCTTCAAGAAGCCTATCTACATAAAGATTGCGATCTCTATCCACTGTAGTGGAATAGAAATCGCAATATATGCATCTGCTTTTGCAGAATGGTACGTGGATGTAGATCATCGAACCTGTGCCGTCTGTCTGTTTTGCTCAATATTAGAGATAGGCGAGAAGCTGCTTGGCATTAGCACTCTTGCGGATCTTAAGCAGAGCACGCTCGCGAATCTGGCGAACACGTTCGCGTGTAAGACCGAGTTCCTGGCTTACTTCTTCCTGACTCTTCTCTGGGCAATCAATGCCGAATGTCTCTTTGATGATGAGCGCCTCACGTTCCTTGAGCATACTGCGCAGGAGGTTGTCGAGCTCAATATGAAGAGACTCGTTGTTGAGCGATGAGTCAGTAGCATCAAGTTTGGTGTCAGGCGTGATGTCGAGCAGTGTGCCGTCTTCATCATCCTGGAGAGGTGAATCAAGACTTACGCCACGGCTATTGGCTGCCATTGTCTCACGCACCTTTGATGGATCGACCTCAAGTTCGTCGGCGATCTCCTCAATTGTGGCAGGACGATTCTGTTCCTGCTCGAAACGGTTCTGGATAACACGGATCTGACGAATGAGATTGTTCTGGTTGCCAGGAAGACGAACCATACGGGCCTGTTCGGACAAAGCCTGCATGATGCTCTGACGAATCCACCAAACAGCGTAGGAAATGAACTTGAAGCCTCGGGTCTCATCAAACTTCTCGGCGGCCTTTACAAGACCGACATTGCCTTCGCTGATGAGGTCGGAAAGACTCAGTCCCTGATTCTGATAAAGTTTTGCGACAGACACCACAAAACGCAGATTGGCACGTACGAGCTTCTCCAGTGCTACCTGATCTCCTTTGTGGATTCTCTGAGCAAGGTCAACTTCTTCATCTGGTGTGACCATGTGCTCCTTGGAGATGGCTGTGAGATAAGACTCAATCGACTCCTCTGTGCGTCGGGTGATGTTTTGTGTAATTTTAATCTGTCTCATGATTCGAAAATTTAGCGGGCAAAGATAGTAATTTATATTTAAATATACGATTATTTGCCTTAAAATTCTACGATTTTTATCAAAAATATAAGGAAATAGTGCTATTTTAAGCCTGATTGCCAGCTTTAAGTAGCATAATAAACTTCAAAGACAGGTCAAAGAAAACCATTTTCGCATTTACATTCTGTGTAATGTCGAGCTCGGCAGTCTCCAATACCTTCATGATTCCCTCGACATTCCTTGCGTTGACGAAGCGAGAAAACTTGCTGCTGAATGCGGTTTCTTCCTCATTCATGTAGTTGAGTTCCGGATCGTGAAGGTTCATTATATAGTTTTCGCGAATGAGTACCTGTGCATATTGCAGATAGTTTTTCTGGCGTTCGCGACCTAATGCAGCCATTTCTTCACTCCATGCTTTCATGTCATAGAGTTTGCGTGCATAACTGAGTCGCATCATTGCACAGAACTTCTCAAAGAAGAACGTGCGATCCTCTTCGTCAGGCATCTGGAGCCCAGGTTGTACGAAATTGCCTTTCAAATCAAACGGTGCAAGCTGCAATCTTTGCACTCGGCTCAGAATCGTGCCGATGATCTTCTCCGGATCGTGGCTGACAAGCAGGAAGAATGTCTTTTCGTATGGTTCTTCGATGATCTTCAAGAGCTTGTTTGCAGCATCTTCGTTCATTCGTTCCGGAAGCCAAAGAATAAGGATGCGATAGTCCGATTCGTATGGCTTGGTGCTCAATGTGCGAACAATAGCAGCCGCCTCACTTACGAAGATCTTCAGCTGCTTGTTCTCGTCACTGGCTATCGACTTGGTCCATTCCGGCTGAGTGATGTATGGATTGGCAAGAAACGCTTCTCTCCACACAGACAGGAAGTCCTCGCTGACAGATGCCTCCTTGCCCGACCCCGTCGATTTATTGACTATCGGATATACCCAATGAAGGTCGGGATGTCCGAGCTTGGCAACCTGCTTGCATTCCGGACACTGTCCACACGGTTCGCCATCATGCCTATGCTGACAGATGATGTATTGTGCAGCAGCATGAGCCAATGCAAGACCTCCCGTTGCTTCCGGACCGGTGATAAGCAGAGCGTGTGGCAGTTTGTTATTGTCTATGGCCGAACGAAGCTTGCGTACAGCCTCTTCCTGTCCTTTTATCTCGGAAAATAACATGGCGAAATGTCGGGTTGTTAGGTGTTTGTCAATCGGACGGTTTACGTAAAGGAGGGAAATCGGTTACTTCTCCTTGATTAGGCCGCTGCGGTAGGCGAGGAGCAGCTTCTGGAGATTCTCGACCTGTTCGATGAGTTCGCGTCCGCGGTCGGTATCGCGCACCAGCATACGATGATACTTGAATTCCTCAAGCTGGACTCGGCTGTGAATGTCGATGCCTTCGTCAATGGCCTTGTCTTTGTTCTCGAAATGTTCATGCTGAACAAGCTGCAGGCCATGGCTATTATAAATAAGTGTGTAGCCGGCGATGCCTGTCGTGGCATGATATGGTTTTGAGAATCCTCCGTCAATGACAAGTCGGATGCCGTCGGCACGCATTGGCGATTCGCCTTTGAGTGTCCTTACCGGCACATGACCGTTGATGATATGGCTCTTTGACGGATCAAGACCGAATTCTTTGAGAATATTGCAGCATGTGTCCTTGGTATTGGCAAGTATAAAATATGCACCTTTCTGTTCTTTGTACAGATCCTTGTCGTCGATGAAATATCGTTCGAAGGTGGTCATCTTGTCCTTGTTGAAGAGAGGTGAACATGGGCCACACCAAAGGTAGAGCATATAATCGAGCGCATTCTGCTGTGCCTCGGATCCGTGAGGTGCAAAGAATGCCTTGCGGATTACGCGATCGACACGTTCCATGAGTGCCTTTCCTTTGACCAGTTTGCCGTCAACCATAACTTCCTTGAATGATCCGTCGTCATTGAGCGGAATGGCGGCGTGATAAAGGAGACAGTTATTGCGCACAAGGAACAACGATCCATGCTGATAGAGGCAGCGCAGATGTTTCTGCAGTTTCTCGCTGCGGCGGAATGAATGTGCCAATTGCTGCATGAGCTGTTCCTCGCCCGGACATAGTTTATATGGGTCGGCAGGATCGATCGAAGGAAGATTCTTGTCCAGAAGTTCGTATTCCTTGCCATTGACTGTGATTGTGCCTTTCTCCTTGTCGATAAGATGAAGAAAAAGTCGATCATTCATGCCCCATTCAGGATGACGCATGATAATCTGACCGGTGAGCTTGAACTCCATGATCGAGATACATTTGTGCATCTTGGCCATAAGTTGGGCAGAACGCTTCAGGCGTGGATTGTTCTCAAAGTCGTTTGTCTGCCAGATGGTGCATGGATCATCACCATAAACATCGATGGCAAGCGTTGCGAGTGGCAGGAGGTTGATGCTATAACCCTCTTCGAGTGTCTCGACATTGGCATATCGGATAGAGATGCGCAACACAGACGCAATAAGAGCAAGGTTGCCGGCAGCAGCTCCCATCCATTCTATATCGTGATTTCCCCATTGGATATCGAAATCATGATAGTCACACAGCGTCTCCATAATATTGCATGCACCAGGACCACGGTCAAAGATGTCGCCAACGATGTGGAGAGTGTCGATGACAAGTCTCTGAATGAGCTTGCAGATGGCAATAATGAACTCCTCAGAACGATTGGTTTCGACAATAGTATTTACGATGGCATTATAATATTCCTGCTTGTCGGGCTCAATCTTGTCCTGATGCATGAGTTCCTCGATGACATAGGCAAACTCAATGGGAAGAAGCTTGCGAACTTTCGAACGGCTATATTTGCTCGAAACGGCACGTGATACCTCCACGATCTGATGGAGTGTCATACGATACCAGTCATCGAGATCTTTTTCATTCTGGCGGACACGGGCAAGTTTCTCTTCAGGATAATAGATGAGCGAGCATAGTTCACGTTTGTCTGCTTCACGCATTGACATGCCGAATATATCATCTACCTTGCGACGGATGACACCTGACGCATTCTTCAAAACGTGTGAGAAGGCATTCGACTCGCCGTGAAGGTCAGACAGGAAATGCTCTGTTCCTTTGGGAAGGCTCAGGATGGATTGAAGGTTTATAATTTCTGTTGCGGCGGATGTTATGGTCGGGAACTTCTCGGCCAAAAGCTTGAGATAACGTTCGTCGGCTTTTGCTTCTTCGAGGGTTGACATTATTGCAACGTGTTTTTATGTTAGTTATTATATATGTGTGTTAGATGCTCTTTTCTGGTGAATTACAGGACTTCATCCATAGATTAATATTCCTATCACGCCACAGATTATCGTAGTGTATAGTATATTGAACTTTTTGAGATATGTGCCAATAAATACCACTATGGCTATTGCGATGCTGACGATAAAATGTTTTGTATCTGCGGATGGTGAACCGAAATTGGCAACATTGAGCAGCGAAAGAGATGCTGTGGCAAGGAGACCGATGATAGCAGGTCTTAATCCGCCGAATATAGATTTCAATACAGTCGACTCTTTGTATCGAAGAATGAGCTTGGACACAAGAATCATGACGATGAATGGCAACCACAGGACACTGACCGATGCAAGAACACTGCCAATGATGCCACAGATATGAATGGCATAGGGTGCAGACAGACTTTGGATCTCTGGATCATTGACCACTGCCGTATATCCGACATACGTGGCACAGTTGATGCCGATAGGACCTGGTGTAGTTTGGGATATAGCCACTATGTCGGTAAACTCCGAGTCGCTTACCCATCCACGTTTCTCTACAATCTCCTGTTGGATGAAGGAGAGCATTGCATAGCCACCTCCGAAATTGAAGAGGCCGATGTAGCTGAAAACAAGAAATAGTCTCAGTAGTATCATTGCTTCTTCAATTTATATTTACCATAAAGATATCCGCCGAGGCATGCAATAAGGATGATGATCGCAGGCGAGACTCCGCAAATCCAGATAAGGAAACAGCTAAGGATTGGAATCCAACAGTTGTGCCACGAGATCTTAGCCGACTTTGCCATCGAAAAGACAGGAACGGCAAGGAGTGCCACAACAGCCGGACGCACACCCATGAAAAAGGCTTCGACCCAATGATTTTCGCGGAAATGCGAAAAGATTATTGCTATGAGCAAAATGATGACAATGGAAGGGAGAACAACACCGAGTGACGCATAGATTCCTGAACGTATGCCACCAAGTTTATATCCGATGTGGCTCGCCATATCGACAGCAAAAATACCTGGCGTGGCTTGCGAAACGGCATATATATCAAGAAATTCTTCCTTCGACAGCCAGTGATGCTTATTCACAATTTCCTGTTCCATCATGGGAACCATGGCGGGTCCACCTCCAAGGGTGAATCCGCCAATCTTCATAAATGTGATGAACAGTTCAATATTCATAGCATCTCTATCTTCCCTGATATTCAGGAAGTCATTGACAATTTAGCAGACTTTGCTGCCGTTCTTAACCTTGTCTTCGAGAGTAGCAACATGCAGCTTGCCGTCGAAGTTGACTGCCGACAGAATCATGCCGCATGATGGGATGCCACGCATAACCTTCGGTGCAAAGTTGGCAACAAATATTACCTGCTTGCCGATAAGAACGGATGGATCAGGATATGACTGTGCGATGCCGGAAAGGATGGTACGCGGCTGATCGGTTCCGTCGTCGAGTGTGAACTGCAGAAGCTTGTCGCTCTTCTTTACAGGCTGGACATTGAGAACGGTTGCCGTGCGAAGATCGAGCTTAGCAAAGTCATCGAATGGAATCTCGTCGGCAATTGGAGCTGGACGCCAATTCTTCTCAGCCTCTGCCAGTGCGATCTTCTCGTTCTCGGCCTTGATGCGAGCCAGACGGTCGAGCTGTGGCTGAATGTCTGCATCTTCAATCTTCTCGAACAGAAGCTGTGCCTCGCCAAGCTTATGTCCGTCTTCAAGCAGATCGGTGCTTCCAAGGCTATCCCATTCAAAGTCATCAATGCCAAGCATAGTACGCAGTTTTGCTGCACTGAAAGGAAGGAATGGCTCGAAGGCAATGGCAAGATTAGCACAAATCTGGAGCGACAGATTGAGGATGGTGGCTACGCGATCCATATCCGTCTTGGCAAGTTTCCAAGGCTCAGTCTCGGCAAGATACTTATTACCGATGCGAGCAAGTTCCATGGCTTCTTTCTGAGCATCGCGAATCTTAAAGTCCTCAAGGAGGGATTCCACATTATGCTTGACCTTTTTGAACTCGGCAAGTGTCTGAAGGTCATATTCGGTGAGTTCGCCACAAGTAGGAACCTGGCTGTCAAAATACTTCTCAGTAAGCTTGACTGCACGGTTTACGAAGTTACCGAAGATTGCAACCAACTCATTGTTGTTGCGTGCCTGATAGTCTTTCCATGTGAAGTCGTTGTCCTTGGTTTCTGGAGCATTGGCGGTGAGCACGTAACGCAATACATCCTGTTTGCCCGGCATATCAACGAGATACTCATTGAGCCAGATTGCCCAATTGCGTGAGGTGGAAATCTTGTCGCCCTCAAGGTTGAGGAACTCGTTTGAAGGAACGTTGTCTGGCAGGTTGTACTGACCGTGTGCCTTGAGCATGGCAGGGAACACGATGCAATGGAACACAATATTGTCTTTGCCAATGAAGTGGATGAGGCGGCTCTCCGGATCCTGCCACCACTGCTGCCATGTGCCAAGCTCAGGATGAGCATCACACAGTTCCTTGGTATTTGAGATATAGCCGATAGGAGCATCGAACCAGACATAGAGAACTTTTCCGTCTGCGCCCTCAATAGGCACTGGAATACCCCAATCAAGATCTCGTGTCACAGCACGAGGCATAAGTCCACCGTCAAGCCAAGACTTGCACTGTCCATAGACATTGCTTCGCCATTCCTGATGATCTTCAAGAATCCACTTTTCGAGCCACTGCTGATCTTTGTCGAGTGGGAGATACCAGTGTGTGGTCTCTTTCTTGGTCAACGGATTGCCATTGACTGCATTATATGGGTTGATAAGTTCGTCTGGAGAAAGTGTTGCACCGCATTTCTCACACTGATCGCCGTATGCTCCAAGAGCATGGCATCGTGGACATTCACCACGGATGTTACGGTCGGTGAGGAACTCCTTTGTCTCCTCGTCGTAGAACTGCTCGGAAGTCTGCTCAATGAACTTTCCTTCGTCATAAAGCTTGCGGAAGAAGTCTGATGCGAACTTATGGTGAATATCACTTGTAGTGCGGCTGTAAATATCGAATGAGATGCCGAATTTCTCAAACGAGTCCTTGATGAGATAGTGATAGCGATCGACTACGTCCTGAACTGTAATGCCTTCTTTGCGAGCACGGATGGTTACAGGAACGCCATGTTCGTCTGAACCGCCGATGAAAAGCACTGGACGCTTCTTGAGACGAAGATAACGAACGTAAATGTCGGCAGGGACATAAACACCAGCCAGGTGTCCGATATGAACCGGACCGTTGGCATAAGGAAGCGCAGCTGTTACGATTGTGCGCTTGAATTCTGAATTTTGAGCCATAGATATGTTGTTATGGTGACCCTTTCTGATTGTTCCCTTAATGAAGGAGTTGTCAGCCTTGTCGGGTCGAGTTTATTAAGTTGTTTAATTCTGTAATATATTCCCGTGAATTACTCAGACGTGGAATCTTATGCTGTCCGCCAAGTTTGCCCTTATCTTTGAGCCATTGATTGAACGTGCCGGATGGGGCAGAGATAAGTTCAAGACGAGAGAGGAAAATTCCTTTGTATCGTTTTGCCTCGTAATCGGAATTGACTCTCTGTAGAGCCTTGTCGAGACTCTCTGCAAATGCTTCGATGTCAGTTGGAGTTTTCGAGAATTCGATGACCCATGTATGATGAGCCTTGCTATTGTCGGCGGCGAATGTCGGACCTGCGGTATATTCGGCTATTTCGCAGCCGAACTCCTTACATGTCTCAGCCAAAGCTTGATCGGCATTGCTAACCATCAGTTCCTCTCCGAAAGCATTGATAAACGCTTTTGTACGTCCGGTGATGACGAACTTATATGGGTTCTTCTGAGTAAAACGAATTGTGTCGCCAACGATGTATCGCCAAAGACCAGGCGTGGAGATTACCATGGCATAGTTGCGTCCGATCTCAACATCTTTCAATGGAATGGCATTCATCGATGTGGTGTCATCAGAGAACTGATCCATCGGAATGAACTCATAGAACGTACAGTTGTCAATAACGAGCTGAAGGGCAGGATCATCGAACGATGACTGAATTCCAAAAAAGCCTTCCGACGCATTGTAAGTCTCAAGATAATGCATCTTCTCGCTTGGAATCAATGCCTTATATTGCTCACGATATGGAGTGAATGCAATACCTCCATGGAAGAAGACTTCAAGATTAGGCCAAACTTCCGTGATGTCTTTTGCACCTTTAGCTTCAAGTACGGACTTTAACAAGCCCATCATCCACGATGGAACACCGCTCAACGATGTAACATTGACATCCTTTGTGGCATTCGTCAAAGCCTTGAGTTTGGCTTCCCATTCGTCCATTAATGCAATATCCTTGGAAGGAGTACGAATTGCATTGACCATTGGACTGACATTCTGGATCAGACATGCTGAAAGATCTCCGACGCGTATGTCAAGATCCGGAGCAAGTGGGGCAGGAGCGTGACTTCCGCCAAGGATCAGGCCCTTGCCGTCCATCATCTGACTTGCTGGATTGAGATTAAGATAGATGGCCACTACATCGGTTCCGCCACGATAATGTGTACGATGCAGGCAGTCGGACGTAACAGGAATATATTTGCTTTTATCGCTGGTCGTACCTGAAGATTTGGCAAACCATCTGCAAAGACCCGGCCAGAGGATATTGCGTTTGCCAGTAAGCATCTGCTCAATCCAAGGCTTGATCTCATCGTAGGTATGCAGAGGAACCCGTTTTGCGAACTCCTCGTATGTCATATCTTTCGACAGACCATAGTTCTTTCCGAATGACGTGCGGCGTCCTCTGCGCAACAGAAACGACAACTGCTCTTCCTGCAGTTCAATCGGTTCTGTTACATACTTGCGCAATTGGCGCGTACGCTTACGGAAAGCAATCTTATATATTATTCTTGTTAGCATTCTTTGTCTTTGAGTCAGCCGATTCGATTACTGCCATGCAGTCAGCATAGCTCATAGCCTCAAGGTTCTTCGAACGAGGTAGCTTATAGTTCTTTCCATCGAGGGAGAGATACGGACCGTAACGGCCATTGAGCATCATGAGCGAAGGATTCTCGTCGAATGTACGCAGCACCTTCTTCTGGTCTTCATCACGCTTTTCGAGGATAAGCTTGACGGCTTCATCGATAGTGATATCGGCAGGTTCCTTTCCCTTTGGAACAGATACATACTTCTTGTTGTGAAGAATGTAAGGGCCATATTTGCCGACACCGACAGTCACTGGCATACCGTCAAGTTCGCCGAGTACTTTTGGCAACTCGAACAACTTGAGAGCCTCTTCAAGAGTTATAGTGTTTATTGACTGACCACGCTGAAGTGATGCGAATTGAGGATGATCAATCTCGCCCTGGGCACCAATCTGGACAACAGGACCGAAACGACTGATCTTGACGCTTACGGTATGGCCAGTCTTTGGATCCTTGCCGATAACGCGTTCACCGGCTTTCTTGTCCATTCTCTCTTCGAGCGAATTGACTACGAGCGGATGGAAGACGTTATAAAACGACTGCAGACAGTTTGTCCATTCTGTATCGCCTTCTGCAATCTTATCGAAATCCTCCTCGACCGTGGCCGTGAAGTTATAGCTCATAATCTCTGGGAAATGTTCCCAAAGATAGTCGTTGACTACACAACCCACGTCGGTAGGAATGAGTTTTCCGCGTTCTGTGCTATATGTTTCCTCTACGACTTTCTTGTGCAGTTTGCCCTTGGCGTCGATCTTAATATGGCAGATATTGAACTTCTCGGCAGGACGGTCACATTTCTCGACATATTCACGTTGCTGAATTGTCGAGATGGTAGGTGCATAAGTTGATGGACGACCGATGCCGAGTTCTTCCATCTTCTTGACAAGGGTCTGCTCGGAATAACGCTGTGGATGCATGCTGAAACGCTGAACACCTTCGGCAGAATCGAGCGAAACCGTCTGACCTACAGCAAGGAGCGGCAGACGCATGGAATCGGAATTCTCATCGTTGTCATCATCACTCGATTCCATATAGACCTTAAGGAAACCGTCAAATTTGATAACCTCGCCAGTTGCAATAAATGAATAATCGGAATTGATGCCAGGAGCATCGACCTTAATTTCGAGTGTGGTCTTCTCAATCTGTGCATCGCTCATCTGACTTGCGATTGTACGTTTCCAGATCAGTTCATAAAGACGCTTCTCGACCGGACTGCCGTCGATGGCTGTCTGGTTCATATAAGTTGGTCGGATGGCTTCGTGAGCTTCCTGTGCACCCTTGGAATTAGTAGTGTAGTTGCGTGTCTGGAGATAATTCTTGCCCATTGTGCCAAGAATCTGCTCCTTGGAAGCATTGAGACAGAGTGTCGAGAGATTGACGGAGTCAGTACGCATGTATGTGATCTGACCGGCCTCGTAAAGACGCTGTGCAATGCTCATTGTCTGAGTAACGCTGAAATGCAACTTTCGTGCAGCCTCCTGCTGGAGTGTGGAAGTAGTGAAAGGTGGAGCCGGCTGACGGCGGATTGGCTTCTGCGAGATGTCAGATACAGAGAACTGAGCATTGACACAGAGCTTAAGGAATGTTTCTGCCTCTTCCTGTGTCTTAAAGCGCTGGTTAAGTTCGGCATTGAACAAAACGGCCTGACCATTCTGATCTGTTGCCGCAAACGTACCTGTAACACGATAAGACTCCTCGGTCTTGAAGTTCTCGATTTCTCGCTCGCGCTCAACGATAAGACGTACGACAACACTCTGTACGCGTCCAGCTGAGAGAGCAGGTTTAACCTTGCGCCAAAGGATAGGAGAGAGCTCAAAACCGACAATACGATCCAAAACTCTTCGTGCCTGCTGGGCATTCACGAGGTTGATATCAATCTCTCTTGGAGTTTCAATGGCATGGAGAATAGCCGGTTTGGTAATCTCATGGAATACAATACGCTTCGTTTTAGACGGATCCAAGCCAAGCACTTCGGATAAATGCCACGAAATAGCCTCTCCTTCGCGGTCTTCATCGGATGCCAACCATACAACATCTGCCTTTTTGGCGGCTTTCTTCAAATCATCGACAAGCTGCTGCTTATCTGATGGAATCTCATATACAGGTGCGAATTTATTATTGAAGTCTATGCTGAAATCGTGTTTCTTCAAGTCGCGGATATGTCCGTAGCTTGATGTCACCTTAAATTCTGGACCAAGGAATTTCTCAATAGTTTTTGCCTTGGCAGGGGACTCTACAATTACAAGATTATTTGCCATTATCTTTTGTTGTTAACTTTCTTGCTTTAATTATGTTTCATACGTCATCAGTTGGCCACCTCGCTGAGGAACTTGATACGCACCAATCGGATTTCTTCTTCTTTGAAATCCTGACCGAACTCCTTGAATGCAGACTCGATGTCATTCGATTGTTCCTCTTTGAAGAACTGGAAGATGTCGTCGATAGAATCTTCGTCCATTATCTCTGCCAGGAAGTAATCAATGTTGATGCTTGTGCCGCTCGATACGATTGCCTCTAGTTCGTCAAGCAGTTCGTTGAACTCCATGCGATGATCGGAAGCAATATCGTCGAGGTCAATCTTACGGTCGATTGACTGGATGATGGATACCTTTATGCGCGACTTATTTGCAATAGTACGCACTCGCAGGTCTTCAGGACGTATAATCTCATTCTCATCTACATATCGTTTGATGAGTTGAATGAACTCTTCACCATAGCGCTTTGCCTTACCAGCACCTACACCCGGGATGTTCTGAAGTTCCTCAATGGAAATAGGGTAGGTTGTCGCCATTGCCTCAAGCGACGGATCCTGGAAGATGACGTATGGAGGAAGCTCAAGACGCTTGGCAACCTTGCGGCGCTGATCCTTGAGCATGTTGTAGAGTGCCTCATCTGCTGCTGCACTGCTGCCTGCACCCTTCATCTCTGATTCTTCCTCGTTATCAAGATCCTCATCATCGGCATCGACCACGATGTTGAATGACTTAGGATTGTTGAGGAATCGCTTGCCTGAGGCAGTCACCTTGAGCGAACCGTAGCTTTCGATGTCACGGCTAAGGAATTTTGCCACAAGTGCCTGACGAATAACAGCATTCCAGATATCAGCCTTTTCGTCGTTGCCCGAACCGAAGCATTCCAGTTCGTCATGACGATAGCTTACTACCTCATCGGTACGGATGCCCATAAGCACGGTAACAACATATTCCTGCTTGAACTTCTCTTTCAATGCCAGAACGGTCTCAATAACAGCACATAGCAGTTCCTTAGCTTCGATGTGTTTCTTAGGTTTGCGACAGTTGTCACAATTGCCACATTCAGAGTCCTTATAGTCCTCGCCGAAATAGTGAAGCAATGCCTTGCGACGGCACATTGAGGTCTCAGCGTAAGATTCGGTCTCCTTGAGCAAGAGTTTGCCAATCTCCTGTTCAGCAATAGGCTTACCCTGCATGAATTTCTCAAGGCGTAGCAAATCTCGGTCGCTGTAGAAAGCAATACATTCGCCCTCGCCACCGTCGCGACCGGCACGTCCGGTTTCCTGATAGTAGCCCTCAAGACTCTTTGGCATGTCATAATGAATGACGTAACGTACATCCGGTTTGTCAATACCCATGCCGAATGCGATTGTCGCAACGATGACATCCACATCCTCCTTCAGGAAGGCATCCTGATTATCGCTGCGGACGTTGCCGTCCATGCCTGCATGATATGGCAATGCTTTGATGCTGTTCGCACGAAGCACCTCAGCCAGTTCCTCCACCTTCTTACGGCTCAGACAATAGATGATACCCGATTTGCCTGGACGCTGCTTGATATATTTGATAATCTCGCGATCAATGGTATCGGGATTCTTCTGACGTACTTCATAGTAAAGGTTCGGGCGGTTAAACGATGACTTGAATACCTTGGTTTCCTTCTTGTTGATGCCAAGGTTCTTCATGATGTCATGCTGCACTTTTACCGTTGCCGTTGCTGTGAGGGCAATGAGCGGACGTGAACCGATCTCGTTGATGATTGGGCGTATCCTTCTGTATTCCGGACGGAAGTCATGTCCCCATTCCGAAATACAGTGAGCCTCATCGACGGCAAAGAATGAAATCTTTACAGTACGGAGGAAATCGATATTCTCTTGCTTGGTCAATGATTCTGGAGCGACATAAAGCAGTTTGGTATGACCGTTGATTATGTCTTCCTTTACCTGATCGATAGCAGTCTTGGTGAGTGAGGAATTGATGAAGTGTGCCACATTGTCCTCCTCGCTGAAGTTTCGCATCGCATCGACCTGATTCTTCATCAAGGCAATGAGAGGAGAGATGACTATTGCGGTGCCTTCCATCAACAATGAAGGAAGCTGGTAACATAGGGATTTACCACCACCGGTAGGCATAAGCACGAAGGTGTCATTGCCCGCCATGAGGTTTTCAATGATTTCTTCCTGGTTCCCCTTAAAGTTATCAAAGCCGAAATGTAGTTTCAAGCTTTGTTGTAGATTTTTATCTGTCATAAATATTGTTTTCTTAACGCAAAATTATGCACCATTTTTTAATTGTGCAAGTTTTTGAGCAAAAAAAAACTGTTCAACGGCAAAAAAACATAAAAATAACCTCTTTTTTAAGCTTTGCAGCCGAAAAAAGAGGCTATTTTCTCATTATTTTAAAAGAAATCACATTGATTCGAGTTGTTCGCTTGCGTCCATCCAGAAGGCAGTCGCATCGTCCAACTGCTTCTTCAAAGAGGCATGTTCGATGTAGAGTTTTTCGTCCTGACAACCCTTTGGTGTTGCCATCTTAGCTTCCAGATCGGCAATCGCTGCTTCCAGTTTTGCAATCTGGTCTTCGGCTTGCTTCACCTGTTTCTCGAACTTTGACCGTTGCTGTTTGCGCAGCTTCTGATCCTCATAGCTGACCTTTTCCGATGTGTCGGAGGTCGGTGGCACGACATGCGATGCAGCTGCTGATGGGAGAGGCTTATCTTTAATCTCCAGCATCTGGAGGCTGTCAATCTGCTTCGTGTTGAGGTAATCATAGATTCCTCCTATATATTCGCGTACCTGCCCGTGCCCGAACTCATATACTTTTTCTACAAGTCCATCAAGGAAATCACGGTCGTGACTTACGACGATAACAGTTCCGTCGAACGATCGGATAGCCTCCTTGA
Source organism: Candidatus Liminaster caballi (assembly GCA_018065085.1). Lineage (GTDB taxonomy): Bacteria > Bacteroidota > Bacteroidia > Bacteroidales > UBA3663 > Liminaster > Liminaster caballi. The sequence continues at coordinate 21,784 of JAGHUA010000057.1, forward strand.
GCACATCTTTCGATGCAATATCGAGATGGTTTGTCGGCTCGTCGAGAATGAGCAGGTTGACAGGTTCAAGCAGAAGTCGAATCATGGCGAGACGGCTTCGTTCGCCACCCGAAAGCACTTTCACAGGTTTGTCAGAAGCCTCGCCGCCGAACATGAATGCACCCAGGATATCTCGGATCTTTGTGCGGATATCACCGACTGCAACACGGTCAATGGTGTCAAAAACGGTCATCTCATCATCGAGCAGTTGAGCTTGATTTTGAGCAAAGTAACCAATTTTAACGCCATAGCCGACCTTTAGATCTCCGTCGAAAGGAATCTGGTTCATGATACACTTCACAAGAGTGGATTTTCCTTCGCCGTTTCTGCCGACGAATGCCACTTTCTCTCCGCGTTTGATTGTCAGATTCACATGATCGAACACAACGTGGTCATACTCCTTGCGCACGTCTTGACAGATCACTGGATAATCGCCAGATCGTGGGGCAGGAGGGAACTTGAGATTCAGATGCGAATTGTCCACCTCATCAATCTCGATTGGAACGATTTTCTCAAGCTGCTTGATGCGGCTCTGCACCTGGATGGCTTTCGTTGCCTGATAACGGAAGCGTTCGATAAATGCCTCCGTGTCCTGAATCATCTTCTGCTGGTTTTCGTATGCACGACGCTGCTGCTCAATACGTTCGGCATGAAGCACTACGTATTTGCTGTAGTTGACGCTATAGTCATGAATTGTGCCGCAGGTAATCTCTATGGTTCGTGTGGTGACGTTGTCGAGGAACGCACGGTCATGAGAAATCAGGATGATCGTGCTGCGACCCGAGGCAAGGAACTTCTCAAGCCATTGGATTGATTCGATGTCGAGGTGGTTGGTCGGCTCGTCGAGCAAGAGTACGTCTGGATGCTGAAGAAGGATTTTTGCCAGCTCAATACGCATACGCCAACCGCCAGAGAACTCGCTTGTCGGACGTTCGAAATCCTTGCGTTCGAAGCCAAGACCCAGAAGCGTGCGCTCAATCTCAGCGTCGCGATTCGTACTGTTGATCATTGCCAACTGATCGCTCAGGTCGGTCATCTGTTCGATGAGTTCCTGATATTCCAGGCTTTCATAATCCGTACGTTCGGCCAACTGCTGATTGAGGCTGTCGAGATGAGCCTCCATTTGCATGGTGTTGGCAAAGGCTTTCTCTGTCTCCTGACGTACGGTAACCGAGTCATTTAGTTTCATGACCTGTGGCAAATAGCCGAATGTCAGGTCCTTAGGTTTTCCGATACGTCCGCTTGTTGGCATCTGTATGCCAGCAATAATCTTGAGCATCGTGCTCTTGCCTGCGCCGTTCTTACCGACAAGGGCTATCCTGTCGTGACGGTTTATCACATAGTTGACGTCCGAAAACAATGGCTTGGCACTGAATTCTACGGAAAGATTTTCAACCGATATCATGCCTTAATTCTATTTGCTCATTACGTTCAACAGAAGATCCTCATTGTTTGCCGTATGTTCTATCTTGTTCAGCAAATCTTCCATAGCCTCAACCGGTGTACGTTCAGCCAGGTAGCGACGCAAGATCCACATTCGGTTCAGGATATTGCCATCGAGCAACAGGTCATCGCGGCGTGTAGAAGAGGCGAGAAGATCGACAGCAGGGAATACACGTTTGTTGGCAATCTTTCTATCGAGCACAAGCTCCATATTGCCAGTACCCTTAAACTCTTCGAAAATCACCTCGTCCATCTTCGAACCGGTTTCGATAAGAGCTGTGGCAATGATGGTCAGCGAACCGCCATTCTCAATGTTGCGAGCTGCACCGAAGAATCGTTTCGGTTTCTGCAATGCATTTGCCTCGACGCCGCCAGAAAGCACCTTGCCACTTGAAGGAGAAACGGTATTGTATGCACGAGCAAGACGCGTGATAGAGTCGAGCAGGATCACAACATCGTGACCACATTCGGTCAGACGCTTTGCTTTCTCAATAACCATATCGGCAACCTTAACGTGACGATCGGCAGGTTCATCGAAAGTCGATGCTATGACTTCGGCATTGACCGAACGCTTCATGTCTGTGACCTCTTCAGGACGCTCGTCGATGAGCAGGATAATCATATAAACCTCTGGATGGTTGTAGGCTATGGCATTGGCAATCTCTTTGAGCAGCACGGTCTTACCGGCCTTTGGAGGAGCCACGATGAGCGAACGCTGACCCTTGCCAATAGGAGCGAACATATCTATGACGCGGCAAGAAACACTGTCGTCATGTCCTTTACAAAGGTTGAACTTATGATCAGGGAAAAGAGGAGTGAGGTGTTCGAAAGGCACTCGGTCACGGACATAATCCACCGATCGGCCATTGATCTGTTCAACGCGCACGAGTGGATAATTATGTTCGCCCTCGCGTGGAGGCCTGATCGGGCCTTCCACCACATCTCCCTGTTTCAGATTATTCAGTTTGATCTGCTGTTGAGAGACAAAAATGTCGTCAGGAGATGAGAAATAATTATAATCGGCCGAACGGAGGAAACCGAATCCGTCTGGCATAAGTTCCAAAACACCGCTACCGATCAGAATGCCTTCAAACTCATCGCGCGGAACTCCCTGTTTCTGCTGCTGCTGATTATTCTGTTTTTCGCTATTCTGGTTCTGATGCTCCTGCTTTTCCTGCTGTGGCGCATTGTTTCCCGGCTGGCGTGATTCTTTCTGCTTATTCTTTCTGAAATCTCTATTCCTTCGGTCATTATTATTGCGTCGGTCATTATTGTTGCGATGCTTATTGTTGCCGTCGAAATAATTACTGAAAAAATTCCTGTTTTCATCTTCAAGTTGTTTCTGACCTTCGTCTTCAGCAGTTCCTGCAATTTCTTCAGCTGGTTTCTCTACAACCACTTCTGCAGATTCTACGATATCTTCTGCTGGCTTCTCGTTTGACTCGATAGGCTGTTCAGATGATTGTTTCCCGGATTTTTTCTCTGTTTGCGGCTGTTTCTCCTCATTATTTATATTATTGGGGGCAGGAGAGGGATTTTCGTCATTAGCTTCGGTCGATGGATGAAGCATCTCATCAAGCCTGCGCAAAGTATTTTCGGCTTCTACCACAGCGCTCGACTTCCTGCCTCGGCGATGAGCCTTTAGAATATTCGTCTTTTCGTCAAAATAACCAATAAGCTGATTGATGCATTCTTCACGTGACTGCACATTTCGCGCATCAATACCGAAAGACGTGGACAGAGTGATTAGTTCTGTGTCATTTAATTTATTAAGTTCCTCTGAATTGTACATAATGAGAACCTAAACTGGAATGGATGATTGTAGTATATTAAAATGATTTGATTATTGCCGAAAGAGTCATGATTACAGGCTTTAATCGCAACAAACGCCTGAATTTACGAACTATGTGAATTTCAATTTCTACCCTTTAGGCATCGCAAAAATAGATATTAATTATTATTTTGCCAAATACTTTGGCGTTATTTTGAGCCATTTCATTGATTTATGACATGCAATATAATCTATTTGGCAGTTCCATTTGTCATTTAACCACATATAATTGCTGTCTATACGATGTTTTTGCAGCTTATATTATCACTTTTATTTCAGATAATTTGGATTGAATACTCATTATTATTATCTTTGCATCGTTTTTGTACGAAAATATACAAATAATACAGACTTTATCATGTTGAAACAATTTGTTGCTATTTCTCTTTTATTATTGTCCGCATTTTCTGCAGTTGCACAGGATGCACCCCAGAAACGCCATCCGTTCCAGTTTGATGCCACCTTGCCGAATGCCCATGACCCGGTGATGGCAAGGGGAGAGGACGGACGTTACTATTGCTTCATGACCGGCATGGACGTCGGTGTTATTTCGAGTGCCGACATGCATGAGTGGCGCATGGAGAAACCTGCATTGCCTTCTGTTCCTCAGTGGGCAAAGGACACTGTGCCTGGATATAATGGCCACACATGGGCACCGGACATCAGCTATCACAACGGATTTTGGCACCTTTATTATTCTTGTTCTACATTTGGCAAGAATGGCAGTGCCATCGGTTTGGCTGTCAATAAGACTCTCGATCCTTCTTCCCCGGATTTCAAATGGGAAGATAAGGGAATGGTCATCGCCTCGCATCGAGGAAGGGATGTGTTTAATGCCATTGACCCAAATCTCATTGTCGATAAGAAGGGCCGCCCGTTCCTTACCTTCGGTTCTTTCTGGGATGGCATTCAACTGGTGGAACTCTCGAAATCAGATTTCCAGACACCAATTTCCAAACCACGTACCATTGCCCGTCGTCTCTCAAGACGCCAGTCGCTTGATGCGCTCAACGATTCGGTCAATTTCACACGTGAAGGGGATAATGTGATTGAAGCTGGTGACAATGCCATCGAAGCACCATTCATTTTCTATCACAAGGGCTATTACTATCTCTTCGTCAGTTTCGACTATTGTTGCCGTGGTGAGAAATCGACTTACAAAACCGTTTACGGTCGTTCGAAGAAAATCGGCGGACCGTACGTCGATCAGTCAGGCAAACCGATGGAGAAGGGTGGAGGCACGATCCTTTATGGCCCGAATGAAACATTCTTTGGCGTAGGACATTGTTCTGCATACGAGTTCGATGGCAAGTGCTATTTCATCTCACATGCCTATCATAAGGACAAGCGCGGCGCTGCTAAACTATTCATTCGTCCGCTTGAATTTGACAAGGACGGATGGATCATCGTCGAAGGAAAATGATAACAATTCCAATGCTCAAAAATGATGAAGCTATGCAATAAATAGCATATATATTTATCAAAACACAACAGAAAAAGGCATTTTAAATATTTTAAGATGCTTTTTTCTTTTATATATGAAAATAAATGACTATCTTCGCGGGCGTTTTTTAAGGCTTTACACCTCATTAATATAAATATATTAGTTTCAATTAACAAAACTGGAGTAAATTTACATTAGTTTCTTATAGTTATGAAAAAGTTATTTAGCATCGCAGTAATCGCTGCACTTTGTGCCTCGTCTTTTGCACAGTCATCTGCTGACGAGGAACCAATTTTCAATGTTCGCACCAACTCTTTCTGGGACAACTGGTTCGTACAGCTCAACTATTCGTTCAACATCAACGCTTCTTCTGAGGAGAACGCTTCAATGGCAACTTACGATCCTTCATTCGGCGATCGTCTTTCTCATGGTGTTGCCCTCTCAATCGGCAAGTGGCATACAACTGGCTATGGCTGGCGTGTAAAGATGAATGGATTTTACATGCCTATGCTCGGCACAACTTCAAAGGGTGACAATCAGGCATTCTTCAGCCTTGAGACAGATGGTTTGTTCAATCTCACAAACCTTATCTGGGGTTATAAGGAGCATCGTCGTTACAATGGTAGCGTCTATCTCGGTCCTCTCATGGGTGTAAATGCTACAAGCGAGACTCTGTCATACGGCTATTCGTTCGGCTATATTAACAACTGGCGTCTCAATGACCGTTGGTCGCTCAATGCTGAAATCGCACTCCGTCAGTTCGTCAAGAACGCCAACGGTATGTCAGTTTCAGACAATAGCTCACACTGGCGCAATCAGGATCACCAGTATGCCATCGAACTTGGTGTGACATACAACCTCGGCAAGAACAAGAAGCACAACTGGAAGAAGGCAGTTGACGAGGATGCACTCCGCGCTGATTATGACAAGGAGATTGCTGCTCTCAACGATCAGGTAGCAAAGGAGCAGGCAGACAATGCCCGTCTAGAGGACGAACTCAAGAAGAAGCCAAACGAGGTAGTTGTTAAGGAAATCCAGAAGGTTGGCGTTTCAGTTCCTCAGTCATTGTTCTTCAGCATCAACTCTGCTAAGCTTGTTTCTGACCGTGAGTTAGTAAATCTTTCAGCAATCGTTGAATCTGCCAAGCAGAACCCAGAGAGCAAGGTTTATGTAACTGGTTATGCTGATAGCAAGACAGGCACACCTTCATACAACCAGAGCCTTTCTGAGCGTCGTGCAGAAACTGTTGCCAAGGAACTTGAGAAGCTTGGTTTGAGCCGCGATCAGATGGTAATCTCTGGCAAGGGTGGTGACGCAACCATCTCAAAGGCTGCACATAACCGTCGTGTAGTCGTAGAGGTTAAATAAAATCTAGTTATCGATTAAATTGAATTTCGTTGCAGGAAGTCTGATTCATTTCAGATTTCCTGCAATTCTTTTATTTGTTTTTTGTAAATACATACTTAATCTGTATATTACAACTTAACATAACTGCAATTAAAACCATTCTTTGGGAATTCCATAAATGGTGGAATTCATTAGAATAATAAAATGTTGATCTGTACGATTTACAAATATACAAATAGAATTAACCGTAAAGGTCAAATAACATTGAAAAGTTAGTCGAAACTATCGTTTTGACTTCTTCGGACTTAGGAAATACAAACAAAACTTTCATTTGGACTTACCAAGTCTTAGGAAATGCTGGCGAAACTTTCATTTGGACTTCCCAAGTCTTAGGAAATGCTGGCAAAACTTTCATTTGGACTTCCTAAGTCTTAGGAAATGCTGGAGAAAGTTTTATTTGGATTTCCAAGGTCTTAGGAAATGCTGGCAAAACTTTTATTTGGACTTCCCAAGTCTTAGGAAATACTGGCGAAAGTTTTGTTTGGATTTCCAGGTTTCTGGAAATGACAGGAACAATGTTCTAGGGACTTCACAAGCTTGGGAGATATTCAGAAACGTTGTATTTGCTCGTCAAAGACTATAGAAAGGAGTTTGCTTATTTAACAGTACAGGTCAAAAAAGTTTCGAGACATTTCCGAAGTGTTGCTACAGAAATGTCCCGAATAATTTGAACCTTAGAGAATAAAGGTTGAGGCAAGCCGTTCGAATTAAAGAACCTTTATAAGCTCAACATCGAATATGAGCGCGGAATATGGTGGGATGCTTGCACCCGCACCACGTTCACCGTAAGCAAGGTTGAAAGGAATGTAGAAACGGTATTTAGCACCTTCCTTCATGAGCTGAACACCTTCTGTCCAACCTGCAATAACCTGACGCAAACCGAATTCACATGGTTCGCCGCGTTCGTATGACGAATCGAATACTGTGCCATCGATAAGCGTACCGTGGTAATGACAGCATACGGTGTCAGAAGCTTTTGGCTGCTTGCCTGTGCCTTCGGTAAGAACTTCATACTGGAGACCGCTTGCAGTGACGGTAACGCCAGATTTCTTGGCATTTTCAGCGAGGAACTTCTCTCCTTCTATACGAGCAGCCTTACCGGCTTCGGCGGCGGCAGCCTTTTCATTTTCTTCGAGTTCGGCGAAGAATGCAGCCAGAGTCTGCTGTGCCTCTGCCCCACTCATCTGCAGTTTGTTTCCATTGAGCACATCGGTAATCGACGCAGCGAAATCGCTAACGTTGAGTTTTCCACTAAGTCCCATCTGTTTGAGTTGCTGGCCGATGTTAAGGCCAAGAGCATAACTAATCTTATCCATTTTATAGTATTTGTTGGTTAATTGAATTTTCAGAGTACGAGGAATTTGTACATGCCTCCATCACTGCCATCCTGATTGACCTGATAGATATAATAGACACCAGGCTTGACTCGCCTGCCATCCGACGAACGCAGATTCCATGTAATGGTGCCGCTCAGAGTTTCTGTGCGGAACAATGGCCTATGCAAAGCATCAGTCACTGTGACAGTACTGCCATAACACAGGTTGCAGATTGTGAGCGAACCATTGTAGTCAGGTCTGACTGGGTTTGGATAGCAATAGATCTTGTCAGGGTTCTCGGCACCAGGCGTAACATCGCTTTGATAGGTTGCAAGTCCCTGAGTGGTCAGGAAATACATACATCCGTCATCCGGATTGATTGCTATATGATTGATGACGTCCGACGGAAGCAGGCTGTTTTCCGTAGTGAAATGTGCGAGCTGAGTATTGTTATCGGCACTGATAAGATAGACGCCTGCGCCCAATGTACCAAACCATTTGCGTCCTGCCTGATCGACGCAGATGCATGTCACGTCAATGCCGCTCAAAAGATAGTCGCCAAGTCCGCTACCATCGTTTCTGGCAATGATATACTGGTTGAGAGCCTGTTCACCGGAATAGATCTGACTTGGCTCAATATAAGCAGGACCGAACTGGCTGCCAACCCAAACATTTCCATCCTTATCTTCGGCAATGCATCGAAGCGAAGTCCAGCTTGAACCGCCAAGAAGTGCGTTGTTCTGATTATAGAGCGATGTGAATTTCTGAACCTGATCATGATGGTAGTCATAGCAGATTATCGCCTGGTCATTCCAGTCTTCATTGACCATCCAGAGCAATCCGCGACTGTCAATAAACATGTCCTTGATGCCGCGATGGGCAACGTTGCCAAGGGCGGAGGTTGTTCGCCATGTTCCATCAGGCTTCAGACACAACAGCTTTGCTCCTTCTGCCTGCCAGTTTGCCACCCAAAGGTTGCCGTTCTCATCATACTTTATTCCAGTAATCACACAATAGTCATTGCTGTTGATAGGCGAACCGATCGGTGAATTATAATATGTATAATGACAATAGAGAGTGTCCGCACGGTATTCATACAAACCGGACTTGGCTCCAACGGCATAATGCGAGTGATCGAGCGGATCGATGTCAATGGCATTATAGTCGATGAAACGATGGCTGAGCGTGTCTTTGAACGAATCGTCGGCCATTGTCCATTCATCTGTCTCCGTGTCGAAGATCTGTACGCCTCCTGCCATTGTCCAATTGTATTCGCGGCCAGGGTTGAACGCTCCTCTAACGCTTAGGAACCTGCCATCGGCAAATGTACCGTGGTAGAATTGGTTGTAAAAAGGGTATTCTCCATTACCAAAATCCGGAAGCATACTGAAATCATTCCTGCTCTGAGGCATCAGCTTGGCCCACTCTCCCACCGCACTGTTCAGGTCATGGGTCTTGACAAAAAGCGCATTGACCATGTCAATCTCGATGATGCCGAAACTTGTAGTAAGGAATACAGACGTACCGTCACCGGCGCATGTTCCAGTAATCGCCTTGATTTCGTTCATTGTCTTATTCATGAAGTCTGGCATATTGACTATTGTTCCATCAAGGGCGACAATGTCAATATTGCAATCATCATAGACAACAGCAAGACGTTGGGCTGCGTCGCACCAGACGATGTGCTGGACGACCGAACCATTAAGACCCGTCTCGCGACTGTATGTCTCGAATGTTCCGTCTTCAATGAGGCACTTGCAGAGATGTCCTGAAGCGATGGCGAAACAAACGGAATCAGGCACGGCCACTTCCGCCTCTGTATAATCTGAATAGGCCTGATAGACATGCCACTCTCCCACCTGCTGGCGGGCCATTGCCGATGGCCGGATAACAGTCAGGAGCATGGTGATAAGCAATACTATAGCGTGTATTTTCTTTATCATATATGTGCAAACATTTTTTATATAACGCAAAAATGTATGAATTATTGCAATAAACCACCATTTCTTTCGTTTTACTTATGATTACGGTTGCGCTGTCGCGGCTGTTAAGTGATGTTTGTCTATGCTACTGTCCATCTTAATTCCCACATATAATCTCTCGTGCTACAAGCTCGTCTATGACTTGCAGCAACAGCTTATCTCATCGGGCGTTGAGTATGAGATTATTGTGGCTGACGATGGCAGTCGTGATCAGGTTTCGGTTATTGCCAACCTCAAAATCAATGAACTTGACGGATGCCGCTATTTGCGCCGGACCGAAAACGTCGGTCGAGCCGCCATTCGCAACGTCTTGGCACGCGAAGCTAAGGGTGAATGGCTCATATTCATTGACAATGATGCCAAGGTGGAACGTCCCGACTATATTGCCAGATACATTGCCACTGCACTCGAAAATAAAGGTAACGCCATGGTATTCCCTGGAGGTCTTTATCATGCTGATTCATGTCCGTCGCCTCTTGTCACATTGCGTTATAGGTATGAGAAAGAGGCAGACTGTCACCGCAGGGCCGATGAACGCAACCTCGACCCATACAGCCGTTTCACGACGTTCAATGTGATGATTCACCGCGACGTGATGAAACATGTTATGTTCGATGAACAATGTCATGAATACGGTCACGAAGACACACTCTTCGGACAGCAGTTGAAGGCAGCAGGCATCAAGGTGATGCATATCGATAATCCGCTGCAACATGTCGGACTTGAATCGAATGAAATATTCCTAAAGAAAACAGTCACTGCGATTAAGTCTCTGATCGCCATTAAAGGCAAACTCGAAGGCATGAGTCAGCTTGAAGTCACCGCTGAAAAAATTTGCCGTTGGCACATCGCTTGGTTTGTGCGCATTTTATTCCATTTGGCCAAGCCTATTATGATGAAAAATCTGCGCGGCACAAATCCAAGCCTGTTCGTTTTCAAGATATTCAAGCTCGGCACATATCTTGATCTTCTAAAAGCCTGATTGCTCATGTTATCTGTCATTGTTCCAGCATACAATACCTCCGCATGGATTGTCCAATGCCTCGACAGCATCATTGCTGCCGAACCTGCCCAGTCGCATGAGCTCGAGGTTGTTGTTGTCAACGATGGCAGCACGGACAATACGGCCGACATTCTTGCCAACTATTGCCAGAAGCATAGCGAAGTCAGGGTGATAACACAGGAGAACCAAGGTCTTAGTGGTGCGCGCAACACAGGTCTTAAGGCAGCCCGTGGGCGATACGTTGCGTTCGTCGATTCGGATGACCGTTGGGCGGATGACATCTATTTGCCATGGAATGAAATCAGAAAGGGAACACTTGACATCATCGGTCTCGATATCGTGCGACAAAAACATGATGGAGGTCAGACAATTCCCTACAGGCGCTACAAAGCACCCTACGGCAGCCGGTTCGCCAATGGCATGGATTTTCTGAAGGGACGCAATCTCCTGCCATGCGTCATCGGATATATCTATCGCCGAGCTTTCCTCATTGACAATGGCCTTTATTTCGCCAGTGGACTATATCATGAGGACGAGGATTTCACCACGCGCGTTTTCCTCAAGGCTGGTCCGTTTATGGCAGTCAAAGGTCCGCATTATGTCTATGTCGAACGACAGGAAAGCATTACCACATCAACCGACAAAGCTCGTCAGCGCAAACGCATCGGAGATCTCCTGATAATTCTCAACAATCTGCGACAACTGCCCAATAACGAATGCGAAAGGATAGTCTTGAAGACAAAACTGTCATTTCTGACGCTCGACACAGTCCGTCTGATGCTTTCTTTCAACCTCGGACGTGATTTCGAACAGCAGGCAATGAACAAGATGAAGGAAATGGGCCTCTACCCTTTTGCAATGATTGCCGATTTGCACTACCTGCTTTTGCGCTCATATCTCAGTATTCGCCTATTGTTACGACGCTAATTTCGGAATCGACTTATTAGCCTCCCAATAATCTATATAAAGACATGCACATTCTCGCCATTCCATCGTTCTTTCCTCCCCATGGAGGGGCATTTTGCCTCGATCAGGCGAAAGCTCTTCGTGATGCAGGCCACGAAGTCCGTATCCTGGCGTGTGTACAACTTGGCTTTACCCTTGACAAAGATTTTTATTTCAAGGCGCACAACGGAAGATGGTGGGAGCAGATCGATGGTATTGACGTCTATCGCACTTACGTTCATGGTTTGCCAAAGTCGGTAAGATTTAATGCCAGCCGATGGATCAGCACCGTGTCTTCGATGTACGACGATTACGTTAAGAAATACGGCGAACCGGATGTGATTCATACTCACTGCGCCCATCTGGCTGGTCTGGCGGCAATGCGTATATCCCGCCAGCATCATAAACCATATTTCATCACAGAACATCTGTCAGCAGAACTCTTCAAGGCCGAGTTTGGCGAACATTGGGAACGACACGAATGGCTTCGACTTCAGCTTATCGATGCATATCAGAATGCTGCGAATGTCATGCCTGTGGCTGCAGAACTTGTGAAGAATCTTGAACCGTTCTTTGGCGAGAATTACAGATTCACACCTGTGTCAAATATCGTCGATACACAATTCTTTGCCTACCGAAATCGTACAACACCATACGGGCGCAAGATGCGGTTCTGCTGCCTTGCCATAGCCAGCAACATCCATTGCAAGGGATATGATATATTGGCAAAGGCATGGGAAGACATAAAAGACGCAGAACTGGTCATTGCCGGACAGATGACTGACAGCCCTGCCATGAAACAGCTGTTTGCGTCATGCACGAACGTCGAACTCAAAGGTCATCTTGACCGCGACAGTGTCCGTGACCTGCTCTACGATTGCGATGCCCTGATTCTTGCCTCACGCAGCGAAGCACAGCCTTTGGTTCTGCTCGAAGCAATGTCAACCGGAATTCCTGTCATCGCATCAGACATCGTACCTCAAAGCCTGCGCATTGACAAAGCATGTCACATCTTTCCAACCGAGGATGCACAGGCGCTTAATATTATTATAAAAGAAATGATCGGAAAGACGGACATGCCGACTTCCCGACCAGAATATCATGATGCGGTTTGCCAATTGGCTTCACCTCAGTGCATAGCCGCACAGCTTACTCGTATCTTCAGCCAATCAGACGGCCAATGAGATATTGTGCTGCTCTGCCAGACGGCGCATATTGAGCACAGCATAGCGCACACGGCCAAGGGCGGTGTTGATGCTGATACCAAGAGCGTCGGCAATTTCCTTAAACGACATATTCTTATAGAAACGCATGATGACGATCTGCTGCTGGTTTTCAGGCAGAAACATAATCATGCGACGAATGTCACACAAAACCTGCTTGTAACTCAGTTCCTCCTCATGCGATGAATACATGTCTTCGCCCTCAAGATTGCAATGTCCGAAAATATCGTACTCGGAATCTCCCTCATTGATAATCTGGGCAACCTGCTCTGAACGGAAATGGTCAAAGATAAGGTTGCGGGCAACGCGAAACAGGAAGCCGACAAAGCGACCCGACTCCATATATCGGCCCGATTTGATGGAAACAATAACTTTCGTGAATGTGTCTTGGAAAATGTCTTCTGCCAATTCCTTATTCTGAACAATGCCGGCAATATATGCATAGACATTGTTTTTATAACGGAACAACAATTCATCGAACGCCTCGTTCTTACCCTGCGCAAAGAGAGCAACCAAGCTCTCATCTGATAGATTCTTCATCTAAAAAATGTATTGGTTAAAGCGTAGAGTTTTTTCTATAGGCAACGAGTTTTATATGTTCGACTACTGTTTATTTTTTGATTCGTGTCAGTATTGACGGTGCAAAGATGATTATTTTTTTTCATTCGCAGCACAATTTTTGTCGAAAAAATGCGTTTTCTAAACATTTTTTATCATTTTTAATGCGTTTTCGTTGTTTTTTATGCAAAAAATACGTACTTTCGCACATCGAAAACCCAAATATTAATCAACAAAACCATTGAGAGTAATCAATAAAAATCAAATCAAATAGACTAATTTAATCATTAAACAAACTATGAAACCTACACTTTTCCTTTTGGCAGCAGGTATGGGCAGCCGTTACGGCGGACTCAAGCAGCTTGATGGTCTCGGACCTAACGGCGAGACTATTATGGACTATAGTATTTATGATGCAATCCAGGCCGGTTTCGGCAAGATTGTATGGGTTATCCGTCGCGATTTCGAGGAGCAGTTCCGCACTCAGATTCTCAGCAAGTATGAGGGTCAGATTCCTTGCGAACTCTGTTTCCAGAGCATCGATGCCCTCCCAGAGGGATTCTCTGTTCCAGAAGGACGTCAGAAGCCTTGGGGCACTAACCACGCCGTGCTCATGGGCAAGGATGCAATCAAAGAACCATTCTGTGTTATCAACTGCGATGATTTCTATAACCGCGATGCTTTCATGGTAATCGGCAAATTCCTTGCTGATCTTCCAGATGGCGCAACCAACCAATATGCTATGGTCGGTTTCCGTTGCTGCAATACTCTGAGCGAGAACGGTACTGTAAGCCGTGGTATCTGCTCAAAGGACGACAATGGCAACCTTACCACCTGCGTTGAGCGCACCAAGATTGCCCGTCTTGAGGATGGTTCCGTTGCCTTCCGCGCCGACAATAAGGAAGACGGCGAATGGGTAAAGGTTGACGAGAACTCGCCAGTCTCAATGAATATGTGGGGCTTCACTCCAGACTATTTCCAGTATAGCGAGGAGTATTTCAAGGAGTTCCTCAGCAACCCTGCCAATATGCAGAACCTCAAGTCAGAGTTCTTCATTCCTCTCATGATCAACAAGCTCATCACCGAGGGAACAGCCACTTGCAAGGTACTTGATACTACATCTAAGTGGTTCGGCGTAACATACGCAGAAGATCGTCCAGACACAGTGAAGCGCATTGCCGACCTCGTAGCAGACGGCACATATCCTTCTCCACTCTTCAAATAATGAGAAAACTGATTCAATCTATACTATTATCTGTTTGCTGTGTCATCCCTGCGGTGGCACAGCAAACAGCACTTTTGCCCAAAGGCGAGGAAATAATCAAGACTATGGAGTCGGTCAACGAATGGTTCGTCAACCGTCATCCAGATCCTACAGTCCGTTCGTTCGGCAAAGGTAAATACCGTCCTTCAAGTCTGTGGACGCGCGGCGTCTATTACGAAGGTCTCATGGCCTTGTACGAGATTGACCCACGTCCGGATTACTACGAATACACATACAGATGGTGCGAGTTTCACGACTGGACACCACGCAATGGCATCTCGACACGCGATGCCGACGACTATTGCTGCTCACAGACATATATCGACATGTACCGAATCGATCCAAAACCGGAGAAGTTGGTGCATGTGATTGAGAACTGTGACATGATAGTCAATCAGACAGAACTCAAAGACTGGTGTTGGATCGATGCCATACAGATGGGAATGCCTGTCTTTGCCAAACTTGGAAAGACCACTGGCAACCAAAAGTATTGGGAGAAAGCCCACTCATTATATATATATACGCGCAATGAATATGACGGCGGACTGTGGAATGAAAAAGACGGACTGTGGTGGCGCGACCATGACTTTAATCCGCCATACGTCACACCGCAGGGACGTCAATGTTACTGGAGTCGTGGCAATGGTTGGGTGGTTGCCGCCCTTTGCCGTGTGATGGACGAAATACCAGAGTCACATCCTTTTTACTCTCAATATAAACAGGATCTGTTGGCAATGCTCGAAAGCCTAAAAGGAAGGGTACGTGAAGACGGCACATGGAACTGTTCGCTCGACGACCCTGATGACTTTGGCGGAATGGAAGTCACAGGCACAAGTCTGTTTGTCTATGGCATGGCTTGGGCGTTGAGACACGGATATGTTACGGCCGATGACTATCTGCCTGTTATTGCTAAGGCTTGGAATGCTATGTGCAGCAAAGCCGTTCATCCGGAAGACGGAATGCTCGGTTTCCAGCAAGGCACTGGCAAGGAGCCAAAAGAGTCTCAGCCGACACTCTATGACAAGATTCCTGATTTTGACGATTTTGGTATCGGTTGTTTCCTGCTTTGCGGAAGCGAGGTCTATAAACTCACACAGATGAGTGCTCAATGGCCAGTGGCAAGACGTGAGGCAAAACCAGGCACACGATGGTGGTGGATGGGTTCTGCTGTAGATTCGGTCAATCTCACAAGAAACCTTGAGACATACGCGAATGCCGGAATCGGCAGCGTTGAAATCACACCTATTTACGGCGTCAACGGCAATGAGAGAAATGAGATTGAGTTTCTTTCTGACCGTTGGATGAATATGCTTTCGCACACCATTAGCGAAGGCAAGCGTCTTGGCATAGATGTGGATATGAACACTGGTACGGGCTGGCCTTTTGGCGGCCCGTCGGTTAATATTGACGATGCTGCAAGCAAACTTGAATACACGGCTACGGCAATCGGATATTCTGTCCGATATGACATTTCGTGTGGACATACACGTCAAGCTGTCAAACGTGCAGCTCCAGGCGGTGAGGGACTTGTGCTCGATCATCTGAACAAAGATGCCGTTGCCCGTTATCTTAATCGTTTCAAAGAAGCATTCAGTCGCACATGTTCGCCTCTTCCCCACTCTTTCTTCAATGACTCATATGAGGTCTATGGAGCAGACTGGACTCCTTCGATGCTCGATGAATTTGAAAAACGACGCGGCTACAGGCTCCAGGATCATCTGACCGAATTCCTGCAGGATTCTGCTACCAATCACCGATATGTTATTCAAGACTATCGTGAGACAATGTCCGATCTTCTTCTTTCAAACTTCACAAACCAATGGGCTGAATGGGCACATTCCATGGGTAGCACTGTAAGAAATCAGGGACATGGTTCTCCAGCTAATCTGCTTGATGTCTATGCTGCTGTTGATATTCCTGAGATTGAAGGTTTCGGACTTACAGATTTCGGCATCTCCGGTCTGCGTACAGATTCGATGTGGAAAAAGAACGATGCTGACCTGACAATGCTTAAATATGCATCGTCTGCAGCTCATATCTGTGGCAAGCCTTACACTTCTAGCGAGACATTCACATGGCTGACCGAACATTTTCGCACATCATTGAGCCAATGTAAGCCAGACTTTGATCTGATGCAGATTGGAGGCGTGAATCACTGTTATTTCCACGGCACGACCTATTCGCCAGCCATTGACGAGAGCAATCCTTGGCCAGGACACTTGTTTTATGCTTCAATGGAGATGTCGCCAGTCAATACAATTTGGAAGGACGCCCCTGCATTCTTCAGCTATATCACACGCGTTCAGAGTTTCATGCAATATGGCAAGCCTGACAATGACCTACTTATGTATATGCCAGTCTATGACGCGTGGTATGAGAACGACGGACGTCTTTTGATGTTCGCAATCCATGGCATGGAAAAGAAGTCTCCGCGTTTTGTTGATGCTGTCAACGAAATATATAATGCCGGATACGATATGGACTATGTCTCGGACAGAATGATAGAGGATACTCGTATTGGTGATGATGGCACATTGGTATCTAGTGGAGGCGCTCACTACAAAGCATTGGTTTTGCCAGGAGTGCATTTCATGCAGCCTGAAACCATGACGCACATACTCAGTCTTGCAAAAATGGGTGCGACAATCATTATCGTTGGTCAGCGACCTGACAACGTACCTGGTCTCTACAACCGAGAGACAAGGCTTAACGATCTCAGAGGACTTGTAGAAGGTCTTGATTCATGTCCGAATGTCATCTTTGCCGAAACCTATGCCGTAGCTCTGGACTCAATAACCGACATCAAGGCTGAGTGTATGAAGAGTCAATACGGATTGAAGTGCATACGTCGAAGCAATGCTAACGGACACCATTATTTCATTTCTTCGCTTCAAAGCAAAGGTGTTGATGCAGACGTTGAACTCGCCGTTGCTGCAAAATCGGCTGTCCTTTTCGACCCGATGACTGGCAGACGCGGCATTGCACGAATCAAAAACGACGGCTCAGCTGCAAGTGTCCGTCTGCAGTTAGCAAGTGGCGAGAGCTTCATTCTTCAGACGTTTGCCCATCTCACAGACAACGATTTGCGTGTGCTTGATCCATCCTTGACAATATGGAACTATACAGAAGAAATCGATGGACACAAGATCACCCTCGACAATATTAAGTGGACGATGGACGCAACATCGCTTGAAGGTGCCGAGAACAAAGATCTGCGTAAGTACCAGACTTTAGGAACTCAGGCATGGACCGAGACTCCTGCATTGGCAAACACCAAGGGTTCTGTCACCTACAGCACGACCTTGAAGATCACGAGAAAGCAGTTGCAAAGCATCGGAGCATCGGACTGGGTGCTCGATCTGGGTGACGTACGCGAGTCTGCCCATGTGTGGATCAACGGTCATGATGTAGGAACAGTGTTTGCGGTTCCTTTCCGTCTCAACATCGGTCAATATCTCAAGGCTGGAAAGAATCAGATTCGCATCGAAGTGACAGGTCTTGCAGCCAACTATATTGCCCAGATGGATCGCAATGGCAAAGTATGGCGTCGTTTCAAGAATGCAAATATTGCGGTTCTACCCGGATACGACAAGAATCCTGCATACAAAGACTATAAGAATTGGGGAACAATCCCATGCGGACTGAATTCGTCAGTCAGTCTGATTCCCGTACGCAACAACTGATCTGTGACAAACTCGGACTTTCAATAATCTGCCGACACATTATATGAAATCATACAGCGATACACTTGAATATCTATTCGCCCAGCTCCCGGTTTTCGAGGCACAGGGCGCACATGCATATAAACCTGGATTGGAACGCGTCAATGAGATGGATTTGCGTCTTGGCCATCCTCACCGACAGTTCCGGACCATTCACGTGGCAGGAACCAATGGTAAGGGATCGTGCAGTCATACTTTGGCCAGCATTCTTCAATGTGCAGGATATAAAGTGGGGTTGTTCACCTCTCCTCACCTCCTCGACTTTGACGAACGCATCCGTGTCAATGGCAAGGCGATTGACCATGATTATGTGGTTAATTGGACGGAAAACAACTACGAACGGCTCCGTGATACGCAGCCGTCGTTCTTCGAACTTGCCACACTTATGGCTTTCTGCTATTTTGCCGATCAGAAAGTTGATGTCGCTGTCATAGAAGTTGGTCTTGGAGGAAGACTTGACAGCACAAACATCATTACTCCCGAACTCAGTGTCATCACGAATATTTCATTCGATCACATGCAGTTCCTTGGCGACACTCTGCCACAGATTGCAGCCGAGAAGGCCGGCATTATGAAGCAGGGAATTCCTTGCGTAGTGGGCGAATGTACAGATGAACGAGTCCGTTTCACATTCCAACAGAATGCCCAACTTCATCAAGTCAGCAGTCTCGACTTTGCCAATGAAAGAGACCAGATCGTTTGGGTTAGGCACGCCTGTCCTGATTATATTACATACGAGACGGTGTCGGACGGAACAATTCAGTCACCTTTGCTTGGCGAATGTCAGCCACATAATGCCAATACAATTCTAATGGCAGTGCATCGTCTGCGTGAACGTGGATTTATTATCAGCGAAGAAAATCTGCATGACGGATTCCGCGACGTATTGAAAAATACACATCTTCGCGGACGCTGGGAAACATTGTCGGAAGCTACCTCAACGACTGCACGCATTATCTGTGATACAGGACACAACCAGGGGTGTTTCCAGTATCTTGGTCCACAGTTGCAGGCAATAATAGATCAGGGCAAACGTCTGCATATCGTGTTTGGCATGGTGAGCGACAAGGACATTGACTCTGTGCTCTCTCTCCTACCCGTGTCAGCTATTTATTATTTCTGCAATGCCGACACTCCTCGTGCACTCAAAGCATACGATTTGCAGCAGATGGCACTCCGTCACAGTATCAAGGGCGAGACGTATCCATCAATCGGTTCGGCATTCGATGCTGCCCGAAAGACAGCAACTCCAGATGATGTGATCTTCGTTGGCGGAAGCAATTTTATTGTATGTGAAGTAATGAAGTCGTATCAGTGATGCGACTTCATTCGGTATTTTAACTGATACGACTCCAATCCACTTTTTTCGAGAACAGTACCTGAAGCCTGTTACGGAGAATATTGTTCTGCTGGGCTTCGAGCATCGGATCCTTATCGATAATCTCCTTTGCGCAATCTCGAGCAAGCTGTAATATCTGTCCATCCTTGGCCAGTGATGCAATATGGAGGTCAAGAGCAAGTCCGCTCTGCTGCGTACCTTCCATATCGCCAGGACCGCGCAACTGCAGATCGGCTTCTGCAATCTCGAAGCCGTCAGTCGTCTCGCACATGATATCTATTCTTTTGCGTGTGTCACGACTCAGTTCATAGCCCGTTACAAGCACACAGTAACTCTGATCGGCGCCACGTCCGACGCGTCCTCTCAACTGATGCAACTGGCTCAATCCAAACCGTTCGGCGCTTTCAATCACCATGACAGAAGCATTCGGAACATTCACACCGACCTCTATCACAGTCGTGGCAACAAGTATATGTGCCTCGCCACTGACGAACCTCTGCATCGCTGCCTCTTTGTCTTTTGGCTTCATTTTTCCATGAACCATCACCACATGATAATCGGGGCCGAATGCCGCCTGCATATTCTCAAATCCCCGTTCGACGTCGTGATATTTCAGTTTCTGGTTTTCTTCGATAAGAGGATATACCACATAGATTTGTCTTCCCTGTTCCAATTGTCCACGCATGGCTCGAATAAGGCCTTCGCGTTGCTGATCCCATCGATGAATGGTTTGAATTGGTTTACGTCCAGGTGGCAGTTCGTCGATAACCGAAACATCCAGATCACCATAGACCGTCATTGCCAACGTACGGGGAATTGGCGTTGCAGTCATCACAAGCACATGCGGTGGACGAACATTCTTCATCCATAGCTTTGAACGTTGTTCGACACCGAAACGATGCTGTTCGTCGATAATTGCGATTCCAAGGTTTCGGAATTTAACGTCGGGTTCGATCAGGGCATGAGTGCCGACAAGAACATGCAACGATCCGTCCTCAAGCGCGGCATGTATCTCATCGCGTTTCTTCTTGCGCGTTGTTCCGGTCAGCAGTTCCACCCTCACTCCTATCGGTTCAAGCATTTTCGAAATACTTTCGTAGTGCTGTGTGGCCAGGATCTCAGTCGGCGCCATTATGCAAGCCTGGAACCCATTGTCCAACGCCATGAGCATAGTAAGTATGGCGACCATAGTCTTGCCGCTGCCCACATCGCCCTGCAGCAGACGGTTCATCTGTTTGCCACTGCCCATATCCGCGCGAATCTCTTTGAGCACACGTTTCTGCGCACCTGTCAGTTCGAACGGCAGACACTTGTAATAGAAATTATTGAAATAGTCGCCAATGCGAGGGAACAGCAAACCTGCAATATTCTGTTGACGCATCTTAAACGAACGCATAAGATATAGTTCGAGATAGAAAAGTTCCTCGAACTTAAGTCTCATCTGAGCCTTGCGAAGATTATCCGGATTAGCTGGGAAATGTATCTGACGGATGGCTGTATTATAGTTCATCAGATGCATCTGGTCAACAATATATGCAGGCAGAGTCTCTGGAAAAGGATTGATATTCTTTTGTAGATACGCGAGAATTGTGCGCTGCATGAACTTGCTATTCATATACATACGCTTCATCTTCTCGGTCGTATTGTACATTCCCATCAGCGTCTGCATTACATCCACGCCGTTCTTCTCTGCACTCTCCAATTCCGGATGGGCTATTGAGTAAGAATGAGAGAAGTCATTATATTTAGGTGCACCGAAAAGCAGGTATTCCTGATTCTTGTGTACGCTTTCCTTGATATAGCGAATACCCTGGAACCACACACATTCTATTATTCCCGTGCCGTCGGTAAACAGGCCCTTATATCGCATATTCTTGAATCCGGTACCCTGTTCCTCGAAGACGGTAAACTGACCGCGCAGGAGAATAAACGGCATATCACCGTTAATCTCTTTAATTTTGTATATCTTCGACTTATCTACATACCTATATGGGAAATAGGTAAGCAGGTCCTCGTCAGAATGAAGGTTCAGTTCATTGGCGAGTACCTCTGCCCTCTTGGGTCCGATACCAGGTACGTATGTCAGTTCCATTTTTACTTTCTTTTCCAGACGATGAATGCAGCAAAAGAAGCAATGGCAGCAATTATGCCGATGGTCAGACCGATATTGAGATCAATCTGGAAACCTTCCTTAGCTACAAGAATATAAGATGTGCAGACACAAGTCATGAAGACGGCAGGCACAAGTGTGATCATGTATTTCTTGCCATTCTTACACAGCCACACAGTTGCTGCCCATAAGGTAATGCTCGCCAAAGTCTGGTTTGTCCATGCAAAATAACGCCATAAAATATTGAAGTCAAGGAAAAGCAGACCAACGCTGACAAGGAACAACGGCAGGCAGAGCAACAGACGACGCACGAATGTCTTCTGCGACATATTCATGAAGTCGGCCACAATCAGTCGCGCACTGCGGAATGCAGTGTCGCCACTCGTGATCGGTGCAGCAACTACTCCTAACACTGCAAGACAGGCACCAATGGTTCCCATCCAGCTCGAACAAACCTCATTGACAACTACAGATGGATTGCCCATGGCTGCAAGTTTCTCGTATGCAGTTCCTTCGCCTGGCAATGTGTCGGCAAACTTCACGGCAGCGGCTGCCCAGATCAATGCCACCACGCCTTCAGTTATCATCGAACCATAGAATATCGGACGTCCATACTTCTCATTGGTCAGACAGCGTGCCATCAATGGAGACTGTGTTCCATGGAACCCGCTGATTGCGCCGCATGCGATAGTGATGCAAAGCATAGGGAAGATGCTCAATCCCTGTGGATGGTGCGACGTGAATGTGCTGTCGGTCAATTCCGGCACGTAACCTTCTGAGAAAAAGATGTGGTATAAAAGACCTGCTGCCATTATGAGCAACGCCAAACCAAATATAGGATATATGCGTCCGATCAGCTTATCGATTGGCAATAATGTAGCAAGAATATAATATACGAAAATAATGGCAATCCAATAATATTTGTTGCCAAGCGGCAGCATGGTGTCGAGCAATGCAGCCGGAGTAGTTACAAACACTGTGCCCACAAGCACCAGCAACACGATACTAAGCACTCGCATCAGCTGACGCATCGAGACTCCAAGTTCATCGCCAACAATCTCAGGCAGCGAAACACCACCCTTACGGATGCAGATCATGCCGCACATATAGTCATGCACCGAACCGGCAAAGATACAGCCGAGAACAATCCACAGATAGGCAGCAGGACCGAACAGGATTCCCATTATCGCACCAAAGATTGGTCCTGTGCCAGCTATGTTGAGGAACTGCACCAGGAAGACCTTCACTGGCTGCATGGGCATGAAATCCACGCCATCCTGCTTCTCGTAGCATGGCATCTTCTTATTCTTATCAGGACCGAACGTGCGGTCAACAATCTGTCCGTAGATCAGATATCCGAGCATCAGGCAGACCAATGCGGTCGTAAACGAAATCATACTCTTTCTGTTTTAATCTGTTTTTTCAATCCTCTCTAACAATCCTTTAACGTCCTTTCTTTCCCAGCGTATACTTCAGGAAGAGCAAAGTAACCACGAGCGTGAACGTGAGACCGATGATGTTGCTCAAAGTCACAGGCAAACCCAGGCCGTTGTCATGGTCCATAAGGATGAAGCTAGAGCTCACGCTGCACATGAACACAGCCGGAAAGAAAGCAATAAGCCAGTTCCACGAAGCTCCGGCAAGTCCCGAAGGTCTCGCCTCCTTATTGCGCGAACGATTATACAGCCAGTGGGCAACCGTAAAGAAGGTGAACGTAGCGAGCACCTGGTTGAACCAGCTCACATACAGCCACAGCACCTTGAAGCTGCTCACATTGAGCATCACCACGGCAAGGGCAAACAGAGGCAACGAGAGCAGAATGCGCCTCATCACAGTCTTCTGTCCGTATCCGCTGAAGTCGGCAAGGATGAGTCGTGCGGCACGGAAAGCGCTACCGCCAGTGCTTATCGGAGCTGCCACAATACCCAGTACGGCAAGGATCAGACCAGCCGTTCCTAACCAACTGTTGCACATCATGTTCACCACCGTTGCAGGTGTGAGCTTCGTTGTCCCGCATGCGGTCATTGCATTATACAGACGCTCGTACGGAGTGTTGCCAGCCACATCGAGCGTATCGGCAAACTTAATCGAGGCAGCAGCCCAGATCAGGGCAACGATACCCTCGGTAACCATGGCGCCATAGAAGCAGCGGAGACCGTATTTCTCGTTCTTCAGGCAACGTGCCATCATTGGGCTCTGAGTGGCATGGAATCCGCTAACGGCACCACAGGCAATGGTGATGAAGAGACCTGGGAACAAAGGCGTCACACCTGTGGCATCAGGATAATGATCAGTAAATGCCTCGGCAAGCGAAGGGATGTCACCTGGGTGTGTGAAGATGCCAACGCACATCAGCACAGCCATGATCAGGAGCGCCACACCGAATACCGGGTAGATATTGCCCATGATCTTGCTCACCGAAAAGACCGTCACACACAGATAGAAGGCAAACATCAGTATCGTCCAGAAAAGGTTCGAGGTCAATAGGGCGGAATCGGTGAAGTCGCTCATCAGTGTCACCATCAGGCCTGCAGGAATCATAATGAACGAAGCGCCCACACAAATCATCAGCACCAGTGTCACAATGCGCATCACGAGTCGGCACGTTCCTCCCAGCTCATCGCCTATAATCTCGGGCAGTGAGGCTCCGTCTTTCCTGAGCGAGATCATACCCGCCATATAATCGTGCATAGCGCCACCCAACAGGCATCCGAACACAATCCAGAGGAAAGCAGCCGGACCATACAGGATTCCCATCAGTGCACCGAAGATAGGACCCGTACCAGCTATGTTGAGGAACTGAACGGTATAGACCTTCCAGGTCGGCATCGGAGTATAGTCAGCACCATCCTGCTTCGTGTAGCAAGGCATAGGTCTGTTCTGGTCAGGACCAAAGACACGGTTCACGAAACCGCCATACACAAAATAGCCCACCACCAGCAGGGCCATTGCCATCAAAAAACTACTCATTTTTAGGTATCCTTTCTGTAAAAACTATAAATATCGTAACTGCTTTTTATTAATTTCGACCGCAAATTTATATAATTCTGCCAAATTCCGAACAATAATTGTCCAGAAATTACATTTTTTCATCATTTTTCTTGCATTCGTATCGTAATTTCCCTATCTTTGCGCCACAAAAAGCTCAAATCACAGGACTCAGATTACGTGTAGTCATAGAGTACCTGCGTAATAATTAGATCTATTTATTAACTAAAAAATTTCTTTTTTAACTATGGCACGTGTAATTGCTGCTGACAAGTGTGTAGCTTGCGGCTCTTGTATCGGTGAATGCCCTGTAGAGGCAATCAAGGAGGGTGATGTTTACTCAATCGACGCTGATGCTTGCATCGACTGCGGCGCTTGTGAGGCTACCTGTCCAAATGAGGCTATCACAGAGGCTTAAATCCTCTCGGGGTGTTGCAATCCACTGATTGTCAACGCTAAAAAACTTGGATTCATCCAAGCGTTATTTACCGAAGCCAGGCACTTTCGAGTGTCTGGCTTCACTTTTTTTTGAGTTCACAGATTCCCTTTTTCTCATCTGAAACCCCAGAGATTGACAACGTCGTCAAAAAAATGGCACAAAAATGGCACAATAACGCACTAATTAAAATTGCATTTTTTATTTATATTAGCACTTTGTAATCTCTATCTGTCATTTTTGGTTGCATTTATTGCATTCTCTCTGTGAAGAATCCTATGCTTAAGCAATATATGCAGCTAGCGAAAAAATCAATTTCAATGAGTAATTCATCGATAATTTCAATTAACATTCTCCTATATAATATATAATGTTAGAAGATGAATTGTCCAATGTCCAGAACATGGACAAATAATCCGTTTTTGGACATCCGGACAACATTGGACACTTGGACAGTTTTGGACATGTGACACTGCGAGACACAACTCAATCATCCAGTTGCCCACTGGTAGTATTACGGACACTTTCTCCAAAGCTAGCACTCTTCGATTGATGGAGTCCTGTTCAAGATGCTCGATATCATGGAACTAACAGAGCTTAGATGCTAGAAAGAAAAGCTCTTTCTTAGGCCTTATAGTGCAATTTGCACCAAAATATGCGGATAACCAGTGGAAATCTATCATTTATCGATATATTTCCACTGGTTATCGGGTATTTTTTTGCCCTTTTCACCGTGTAATGCTACTAAAATAGAAAAAGCCTATACATCCAGAACTGACGGATGCATGGGCTTTACTTTTTCCGATTGCGGCTATCTATGAAATGCTGTATTGCTTATTGCCTGATTGATATAACCTATTGAGATAATCAATCGAATTTGCTTCCACATCCGTAATCATTGCGCTACCTTTGCGGCCGAAAAAACTACTTATTTGTGTTTATTATGGTATATGAAGCAACAGAAACTGTCACAAATGGCAGTAATGAGATGGCCTGGATCATCTGGGCTTTAATCGGAGGTTTTATCCTCCTTAGTTTCGGTTTATCGGCATACGAAAAGGTTCGTCGATACAACAAGCATCATCGATTCATCTCGTGGGAAAAGAACCCTAAGATTCTGGACGAATGGTATGCTAGCCATTTGAATAATGAAGAGGAGGACGAAGACGATGAGGAGTACAATGATGACTTCTATGTCTATTTCTAATAGATTAAAAGCATGGAAGCAATGTTAGATATGGATACGCACAATCACCTCAAAGAACTGGCAAGGTTCATGGCATCATACGCTACGGCAATGCTCTCTGCTGGAGCCACTACCAGCCGAATTGAACGTTGCGTGCAGCGTATAACCCGTGCGCATGGTGTGGATGCGGATTTGTCGATACTGCCCAAGCGCATACTCATCACCGTGTGGGACAAGGAGCACACCCACAACTATAGCCTGGTGGGACAGACGCATACTGACGGTATCAATCTGAATACCTCGACGCTGCTGTCGCACCTCAGTCACCAGATAGAGGATGGCATGACGCTGGAGCAGGCCCTGGCTCGGCAAGCGGAGATACTGCGGCAACCCCGCATCAACCATTGGCTGGTCATACTGATGACCTCGGTGGCCAACATGTCTTTCTGCCAGCTCTTCGGCGGCGACCTGGAGGCAATGGCCATCGTCTTGATTGCCACAGCTGCAGGTTTCACTTACAAGGAAAAACTGGTTCAATGGCATTGGGACAGCAAGCTGGTGGTCATTATTTCGTCGCTTATCTCAGCCTTGATCGGTACGTCGGGATTCGTCCTGGGCGTCAGTGCTACGCCTGAGATTGCACTGGGTACCTCGGTGCTCTGGCTGGTCCCGGGCATCCGCTACATCAATTCCATAAGCGATATGCTACGTGGTCATTACCTTGTGGCGCAAAGCCGAATTGCAGAAGCGCTTATTATTACTATTTGTTTATCCTTAGGCCTGTGTCTGGCCTTGCTAATTGCCAATATAAGATGGTTTTAATGCTCTTGCTCGAAGATGGATTCTTCGCATGTCTGGCTGCCATAGGTTTCGGCAGTATCAGTAATCCTCCACGCACGTTATTACCTTGGTGTGGCCTTGTAGGTGCAGCTGGTCACATGACGCGAACTTGTCTGATGCAGTGTCCGCTGCACCTTCATATCTGCATTGCTGGACTTTTGGCAGGTTATGTTATCGGTGTGCTGTCGAAGATGTTGGCCCATCGCCATCATTGTCCCAGCGAGATATTCTCGTTCCCTGCCTTACTCCCCATGATTCCCGGCATGTATGCTTATGGTACGGTACAGGCATTGATCAGCTATCTCAGTAAGCATGCACATCAGCAGGATGCTTCTTACTATCTCGATGTTTGTTTCTACAATGGTACGATGACCATCTTGATCATCCTCCTGCTCGTAGTAGGAACATCATTGCCAAAGCTGTTT